>DAOUDX010000186.1:0-7545 GCA_034430835.1 Anaerolineae bacterium | reverse complement strand
AGCTTTACTACGACAGCGTCCGGGCGCGGGCTGACGATCTCGACGATTGGATGGAGCAAGAGGCGGCCTTGCGGTTGCGCGCGGCCGAGCAATCGCTACAGGCGGCAGAGATGCGCCTGGCTCTGTTGCGGGCGACCTATGAGGCGCGACTGCGGGAGGCTGATGCGATGGTCGATGCGACGAAGGCCGAGCGGGATAGCGCTCAGGTGCAATTGAACATGGTGCAGGCCGGGGCGACCGCCGAGCAGATCGCTGTAGCTCAGGCGGGTGTCGCCCAGGCGCAGGCGGCGCTGTTGGCGTTGGAGCGGACGGAGGTACGCGCGCCATTCGCTGGCACAGTCGGTATGGTCGATACGCGCGTCGGCGAGCTGGTCGTGCCGGGCCAGCCATTGGTCACCCTGGGTGATCTGGCGACGCTGCGGGTGGAGACCACTGACCTGGACGAGACCGACGTGGCGAAGGTGCACGTCGGACAGCAGGTGGACGTCAGCTTCGACGCGCTGCCGGAGCGAGTGTTCGTCGGCACGATCACGCGCATTTCCCCGATGGCTGCGCCGGGATCGGGCGGGGTCAACTACACCGTGGTGGTCGAGCTGGACGAGATCGACCCGGCGGTGCGGTGGGGGATGACGGCGTTCGTGGATATTGAGTTGGTGGAATGATCTTAAAGAGTCTCTTACGTCGCAAGACACGCACGCTTCTGACGATGGTCGGTGTCGCCATCGGCGTGGCGGCCATCGTCGCGCTGGGGGCGATGGCCGAGGGGTTTGCGGAGGGCTACAGCGCCATGGGCGGTGGCAGCGGCGCTGACCTACTCGTGATGCAGGCGGATTCGATCGACATTGCCTTCAGCGCAGTGGACAAGGAGGTGGGCGAGACCCTGGCAGGTTTAGCCGGTGTCGAAGAGGTATCGGGGATGATCTACACCTTCGCCGCTGCGGAGGATATGCCTTACTTTATCGTCTTTGGCTACGAGCCGGATGGGTTTGCCATAGAACATTTCAAAATCAAGGACGGGGAAGGGCTTTCGGAACGCGCTGCACACCAGGGCGGGCACCCGCTCATCCTGGGCCGGACGGCGGCGGATGACCTCAAGAAGGGGGTCGGCGACACGTTCAAGCTCTACGAGAGCACCTTTCGCATCGTGGGCGTTTACGAAACCGGGAAGCCGTTCGAGGATGGGGCGGCGGTCGTCCTGCTCGAAGATGCCCAGATCATCTCCAAGCACCCGCACCAGGTGAATGCCTTCTTGCTCAAGTTGCGGGCCGGACAGGACGCCGAGCCGGTGCGCCGACGCATCGAGCAGCGCTTCGACGACCTCACGGTCACCGTGTCCTCCGATCTCGCGGACAATCAGATGATGCTCACCTGGGTCGCGGGCTTTACTTGGGCTGTTTCCTTTCTGGCCGTCGTCATTGGCGGCGTGGGGGTGATGAACACGGTGCTGATGAGTATCTTTGAGCGCACGCGCGAGTTCGGCACCCTGCGAGCCATCGGTTGGAAGCCCAACCGGGTGCTGGGTCTGGTCCTGGGGGAGTCGGTGGTATTGTGCGGTCTGGGCGGCGTGCTCGGGTCTGGCCTGGGCGTCGCAGTGGTCGAGCTGGTGAGACAGGTGCCGATGGCGAGCATGCTCTTTCCCACCACGTTTCCCGTCGAGATCTTTGTCCAGAGTATCGGTACGGCTGTGGTGCTGGGGTTGGTGGGAGGCGTCTATCCGGCGTGGCGGGCGTCCCGGTTGATGCCGGCAGAGGCGATGCGGGCTGATGGCGGTGGAGGGCGCACAGTGCGGCTGCCTTTCGGAGGAACAGCGCTGCGTAACCTCTTGCGGCAGCCCACGCGCACGCTGCTCACGTTGGTCGGCATCGGCATCGCCATCATGGCGATGGTCAGTATGGGAGGATTGGCCGATGGCCTGGCCAAGGAGATGACGGCGATGGCCAGCAAGGGCGGTATTCAATTGGCCGGCATGGAGGCGGGCGCCTCGGGGGACTTGAGCGCGATCGACCAGGCAATCGTGAGGCGCATCGCCGACGTGCCCGGAGTGGAAGACGCCGAGGGTTTTCTGACAGGCTATACCGCGGTCGGCGACCTGCCTTTCTTTGTCGTCTTTGGCTATCCTCCGCACGGGCGAGCGATCCGCGATTTTCGCATCGTGGAGGGGATGCCGCTGACCGCCAATCGACAGGTTCTCCTGGGGCGAGTGGCTGCCGAGGCTCTGGACTTGCAGGTCGGTCAGTCGCTGCGGCTGTTCGATACGTCCTTCCGTATCGTCGGTATCTACGAGACAGGCGTGCCCTTTGAAGACGGGGGTGCCGTCATGAGCTTGCGCGATGCGCAGAATCTCTTTGGCCAGCCGCACAAGGTCAGCTTTCTGGGCATCCGGTTGGAGGATCCGAACCGCGCCGAGGAAGTGGCGCGGGTGATCGAGGCGCAGTTCCCCGAGGTGCAGGTATCGCAGGCCAGCAAGTTCTCCGACAACATAGCTGATATGCAGTACATGAAGTCCAGCACCTGGGGTATTGCCTTCCTGGCACTGCTGGTAGGCGGCGCGGGGATGATGAACACGATGGTGATGAGCGTGTTCGAGCGCACGCGCGAGATTGGCGTGCTGCGGGCGTTGGGGTGGCCCAAGCGTCGCATTCTTTCGATGATTCTGCGCGAGTCGGTAGCCTTGAGCTCGCTTGGCGGCGCGTTGGGCCTGATCGCCGGTGTTGGTGTGATCTGGTTGCTGAACCAGCTTCCTTTTGTAACTACCTGGGTGCAGGGCAGCTTTAGCGTGGCGCTCTTCGCCCAAGCATTGGTCGTTGCCTTCGCCTTGGGCGCGCTGGGCGGAGCGTACCCATCCTGGCGGGCGTCGCTCCTGCGGCCGGTGGAGGCGTTGAGGTATGAATAGCGAATCGCAAATAGCAAATGGCGAATCATGAGCGGCAATCGAGGTGGACTATGAGTGCAGAGAGCATTGTCGAAACAAGAGATTTGGTGAAGGTATACGGCGACGGCGCGCAGGTGCGGGCGCTGGACGGCGTGAACATGCAGGTCGAGAGGGGCGAGTTCGTCTCCGTGATGGGGCCTTCGGGTTCGGGTAAATCGACGCTGCTGAACATGATCGGCGCCCTCGACCGGCCCACCAGTGGCCAGGTGCTGATCGATGGGGACGATCTGGCCAGGGTGCGTGACCTGGATACCTTCCGCGCGCGCGCCGTGGGTTTTGTCTTCCAGTTGCACAACCTGATCCCCACGCTGACGGCCCTGGAGAATATCGAGGTGCCGATGATGGGGCAAGTTGGGCGGGGCAAACGCCGCAAACGGGCAAGGGAGTTGCTGGAGCTGGTCGGCATAGCAGATCGGGTCAATCACCTGCCGAACCAGCTTTCCGGCGGGGAACGGCAGCGGGTGGCCATCGCCCGGTCGCTGGCGAACGAGCCCGCCCTCATCCTGGCCGACGAGCCCACCGGCAACCTCGATTCCCACAGCGGCGCGGAGGTGATCGCCCTGATGCACCAACTCAATCACGAGCTGGGCACGACCGTCATCGTCGTCACCCACGACGCCGCCGTGGCACGCCAGACCGATCGCATTCTGATCATGCGCGATGGCGACATCGTGCACGAGCACAAGGTGGGGACGCCGTTCGAGGAAGACCTGGCGACTTTCCGGCGCTCGGAGCTGGGGCGCGCGATCCTCAACGGGGACGAAGCAGCGCTGGCCCGCTTCGGTCCGGACGAGCGAGCCGCGCTACGGCGATTACTGGAGGCGATGGAGCGCGACGACCACGACTGAGGGGGTGGTACGCTGGGCCGGCACCCTGATGGTAGCTGTTTTTGTCTCCTACAATAAGTAGGTTGGGGTTCGGCTGCACCTCAACCCAACTCCCAAGCGATAGGATGTTGGGTTTCACTTCGTTCAACCCAACTTACTTCCTCCTGTCATATTGATGAATGGCTCGGGGCATTGCAAGTTGTTATCGGGTTCACTACCGGGCGCCTGGCCGATCTGCTACGCTTGTTTTGGTGTTGAGCAATCGCAGAGGAGAAACATGGCAACGACAATGGAAAAGAGGAAACGGAGGCAAGACATGCACAGAAAAGTTGACCGCAGGACATTTCTACAGACACTGGGTTTGCGTGACAGCTTGCTGCTAGGCGTGTGGCGCTACCTGCTGCCCATCCCTCGCCCGGTGTGGCAGAGTCAAGTGCGCGGGGACTCGGATCTCGGTTTCATGACCGAGGCGCATCACCGGGTGCGTGACTTTGCCGTACTGGAACTTCCCAGGGTCGGAAAACCGCTGGCTCCAGAATTCATTGCGCAGGAACTGGATTTACCCCTGCCCCAGGTGGCCGGCGTCCTGGACGATCTGGAGGCGCACATGACCTTCCTGTTCCGAAACGAGCAGGGAGCGGTCACGTGGGCCTATCCCGTGACCGTGGATCGCACACCGCATCACATCACCTTCAGCAGCGGCGAGCAGGTGTACGCCGCCTGAGCGATCGACGCGATTGCGACGCCCTTCGTGCAAGGGCAATTAAGGGAAGAGCACCTGTCGTTTACCATCGAGACGTCGTGCGCCCACTGCGGCCAGCCGATCCACATCGAGATGGATAGTGAGCTAAAGTACCGCGTCGTGGAGGAGGGAGCCGCGCCTCTAGTCCACGTTCCTATGGTGGACCTTCACAAATTGGAGGATCCCAGTATCATTGACGCCTTCTGACGCAAGTCGGTATTCTTCTGGTCAGAAGAACACGCGAGGGAATACCGGCGCGAGACCGATGGGGAACGAGGATTGTATATGACGATGGACCAGGCAGTGTACGTCACGCCGATCACGCAGGGAGCGCTCTTTGGGTTTCCGCCGTATGGTGAACGGGGAGGACAGTATTGGCAGTCAGCCGGTCAAAAGGTCAACGAGAAGCCTGCTTCGCAGTAAGTTCAGCCATGCGCCCGAAGCGCGCGCCGACCCTCAGCGGCGGACTCGACCGGATCTCAGGCGCGCGATTTGACATTGCGGCGCTCTTGGAGGATAATAGTGTCATCTTGAAACGAGGAGGTGGTGCCTATGGATAGTTACTGTATACCTTCGGTCCGGCATCACCTCCAGGGGACTCGCTAGAGTACCCTTGTTCACTGGGGCTCTCCGAGTTCCCAGTGAGGCCGGACCAAACGGACGCGGCGCACCTTGTAAGTGCGCCGCGTCACTTTTTCTGTGACGCCGCTCGACCCGCCACCCAGCCGGTGGAGAACGCGGCTTGCAGATTAAAGCCGCCGGTGTTGGCGTCGATGTCGAGCACCTCCCCGGCAAAGTAGAGCCCCTTCACTAAGCGTGACTCCATCGTGCGCGGATTGATCTCGCGCACATCCACGCCTCCGGCCGTGATGATCGCCTCCTCGAAGGGCCGGTGGCCGGTGACCTCCAGGCGAAAGTCCTTCAGCCACTGGCGCAGCCGCGTGCGCTCCTCGGCGGTGACCTGGTGGGCGGGCTTGTGGGCGGGAATGGAGACGAGGTCGATGCACACGGGGATCAACTTGCTGGGGAGCAGCTCTTTCAGCAGATTCTGGAAGTGTTTCTTGCCCTGAGCGTCGAGATCGCGCAGCAGGCGCGCGTCCAGTGTCTCTTGGTCGAGCGCAGGCTTGAGGTCGATGGAGAGCTCCACGCGCTGGCCCGCGCGCAGCGCGTCTACGGCCAGCTTGCTCAGGTAGAGAATCATCGGACCGGAGACGCCAAAGTGGGTGAACAACATCTCGCCGAAGGCGTCGGCCTGCTGTTGGCCGTCGATCCACAGGCGGACGGCGGCGTTGCGCAGGCTGAGGCCCTGCAAGCGTTGGGCGACGTCGCCGGCGGTCTCCAGCGGAACCAGCGCCGGGCGGATGGGCACGATGGTGTGACCCACCGACTCGGCCAGGCGGTAGCCGTCGCCGGTCGAGCCGGTGGCGGGGTAGGAGGCCCCGCCGGTGGCGATGATGACGGCGCCTCCGTGGTAGACTCTCCCCTTCGCTGCCTGCACCCCAACGACGCGATCCCCCTCGACGAGCAGCCGCTCGACCGGCGACTGCGTCAGCAGTGTGATGCCCTGCTTGCGCACCCAATGCACCAGCGCGTCCACCACGTCCTGGGCTTTGTCGCTGGTCGGAAAGACACGCCCGCCGCGCTCGGTCACGGTCTGGACGCCCAACCCTTCGAAAAAGTCCACCAAGTCTGGGGCAAAGAACTGGGAAAAGGCCTGGCGCAGAAAGACGCCGCCAGCGCCAAAGCGCTCGATGAACTCCTCCAGCGGCACCACGTTGGTCAGGTTGCAGCGCCCTTTGCCGGTGATGCGCAGCTTGCGCCCCGGTCGATTCATCTTTTCCAGGAGCAGCGTGTCGGCGCCCGCCTCGGCCGCTTGCCCGGCAGCCATCAGCCCGGCCGCGCCTGCCCCGACGACGACTTGGTGTTGGGTCATTGGTTTTCGGCCTCTTCGTTTGGTAAGTATAGTAGTCAAGTGATATAATAAAGTCAAGTTGGGCCACAAACGCAACAATGGGATTGACAGTGAAGAAATCCTCACTCCTCTGCTTGGTCTGGATAGTTTTGTTGGCGGCTTGCACCAATTCATCCGAGCATACTGATAGCACAGGTTCTGAGTGCAGATTATACTGCGTCTCTGCCCATTCTACAGGATTTTCCATTGGAGGTAGGCACAACCTGGGTGTACAGTGCGACCTTCATCGGCGGTGGGTTGAACGAGGACGGCGAATTTGAAGAAGACCGCTGGTCGGGGTTCATCACAGAAACCATTGTTTATGAGAGTAGGGTCGAGGAGAAAATAGTCTTCACGGCAACTTTGCAGCAGAGTGATCACTATCGGCCAGAGGAGAGGGTGTACGAAGTAACTGGTGATAGTGTCTATCGTGATGGTTTAGAAATCCTGCGCCTGCCGCTTGAAGTCGGGCAGGAATGGTTTCCCTTCGGTGAAGAATGGGAGGAGTTGCTAGGGGATGCTGCACCTGGCTGGTATGTTTGGCGTGTGTATGGACAGGGGGACATAGAGACGCCGGCAGGGGCTTTCGATGACTGCCTATATCTGGGACTGATGACGCAGCCAGATCATTCTTTTGTGTGGTTCTGTGAGGGCATAGGGTTCGTTCAAAAGGAATATCATCATCACGGTACTCCTGGTGACCAGTATTGGGAATTGTACGAAATGCGAAAGCCGTAGCAAGAGGAGCAGGATGGAACTGACACCCAAAGACTTTTCCGTCCAATACAACTGGTGCGCGGGCAGCGTGCCGCCGCCGTACCACCACGAGTACACCATCCGCATCGGCCCTGGCCTTGAAGGCGAGATCGTTTTCTATCCCGACTATCCAGGCCAGGATACGCCGGTGTGGAAGGAGCCGTTCGAGGTGGGCAAGGAGGCGCTGGAGGGGTTATACGCCCTGGTGGCGGAGCGGGTGCTGGGCAGGGAGTGGGTGGAGGTCAGGGACGGGACGGTCGGCGGGAGCCTGGAGTGGTTGAAAGGCACAGCGAATGGGGAATCCTTCAGGGTGCCCGGCCGGATCGCAGAGCCGGAG
>DAOUDX010000185.1:0-12723 GCA_034430835.1 Anaerolineae bacterium | reverse complement strand
ATGCCAGGAACCCAACAAGCACTGGGCTTTTTGCGTCGGCGTCAGGACACGCCTTCTTGGCTGACCGACACGCCCTCGTTGCGCAACGCCAACCACACGACAGCGCTATGCGTCGAGCTGAAGAACGGCGGCCAAGGCTGGGCCGTGTACCAGGAAACGACGTTTCAACTGAGACGTTTGATCCTGCATACCGAGACCGGCGATCCCCATCAAGTTGGGCTGGCGCTGCTCCACGCCCTGCACACCTGCCACCCCACCATCGACACCATCCGGGAGAACTTGCCCGTAGACGATCCCCACTGGCCCGCGATGCAGGAGATGGGCTACATCGAATCATTCCGCCGCACCGAGATGCAACTCGAGCTCGTGTAGCCGCGATCTCCGAAGCCGTTGGTGCGCAGCCCAATACCACATTCGCCCCGGCTTGACATCCTGCCATTCCCTGCTATAATGCCGCCCAACATCAAAAGAACCTAAAGGCTGCGAAGAGGAAGAGTACGCGCTGAAACGATGGCCCAGAGAGTGGGGAAAAGGTGGAAATCCCGCCCACACGCCAGCGCCGAATGGGCCTCGGAGCCGCAGGACGAGGCGAATGGCTTCGCCATTCGAAGTAGTCCGAGCCGGAGTTGCCACCGTTATCAAGGCAAAGGGTATCGCCCTTCGACAAGCTCAGGGCTGTACCCGAAAAGAGTGAGGCTGGCTCGTACACATCACCCGTCGTCATCACCGGCGGGTTTTTTGTTCCCCAGCGAAGCTGGGCAACGGCAGGCCTAACCAGGGTGGCACCACGGGAACCCTCTCCCGTCCCTAGGGACGAGAGGGGGTTTTTGATTCCGCAACCTGGAGGTGCGCTATGCAAAGACAGGCTACCGCCGAATTGATAGATGTTCAAACGCCCAATCTGATTCCGGTCGTACGCGAGTTGTCCGCCGATTTGGAGACGCCGATCTCGGCCTATCTCAAGCTGGCCGGGTCGGGACCTTCCTTCCTGCTGGAAAGCGTCACCGGCGGAGAGCAGGTGGCCCGTTACTCTTTCATTGGCGCCGACTCGAGCCAGGCTTACGCGCTGCGAGGGCGAACGCTGGAACATCACACCGCCGATGGCGTCTCCACCACGGCCCTGCCTGACGACATCGACCTGCTGGATGCGTTGCGCGACGAGCTGTCCCAGTACAGCACGCTGCCGGTTCATGGGCTGCCACGGTTCAACGGCGGCCTGGTGGGTTATCTGGGCTACGACGCCGTGCGCTACTTCGAGCCGACGCTGAAGCTATCGCCCCACCCTGACCTGCCGGACGCGATCTTTCTATTGGCAGACACGTTGGTGGCGTTCGACCACGCCTTTGGCCGCATCGTGCTCATCGCCAACGCGCACCTCAACGGCGACGAGGCGAAAGCCCGTGACGCTGCCGAAGCCCGGCTGGACGCGCTACAGGAGCGATTGTCGGCCCCGTTGCCCTCCCTGCCAACCCACGAGGACGCCGCCACCCAGACGGAGTTGCACTCGAATATGACGCACGAGCACTTTACCGCCGCCTTGCGAGCTGCGAAAGAATATATCGCCGCTGGCGACATCTTCCAGGTCGTGCTCTCCCAACGTCTCTCCCGCGAGACGCCCGCCACCCCCTTCAGCATCTACCGGGCACTGCGGCGGCTGAACCCCTCGCCCTACATGTTCTTCTTCGATTTCGACGGACTGGTGGACGAGACGCCCTTCTACCTCATCGGCGCATCGCCAGAGGTACACGTGCGGTTGGAGGGACAGACCGCGGCGCTGCGCCCCATCGCCGGGACGCGCCGCCGGGGCCGGTCGCCCGACGAGGACACCGCGTTGGAGAAGGAGCTTCTGGCCGACCCGAAGGAACGGGCCGAGCATGTGATGCTGGTCGATCTGGCCCGCAACGACCTGGGGCGCGTCTGCGAGTACGGCACGGTGCACGTGCCGGAGCAGATGGTGATCGAGCGCTACTCCCACGTGATGCACATCGTCTCTCACACCGAAGGAAAGCTGCGGCCCGAACACGACGCCTTCGACCTGCTACGCGCGACATTTCCGGCGGGCACTGTCAGCGGCGCACCCAAGATCCGCGCGATGGAGATCATCGACGAGCTGGAGGGCGAGCCGCGCGGCCCCTACGCCGGCGCAGTGGGTTACTTTTCCTACGACGGCTCAATGGACACCTGCATCGCCATCCGCACGATGACGATGCGCGGGCAGACGGTGAGCGTCCAGGCAGGCGCGGGCATCGTCGCCGACTCCGACCCGGAGCGCGAGTATCAAGAGACGCTGAACAAGGCCAAGGCGCTGGCCGTGGCCGTAGAGACGGCCGAGAAGGAGGCAGGCCAATGATCGCCGTGATTGACAACTATGATTCGTTCACCTACAACCTGGTGCAATACCTGGGAGAGTTGGGGGCGGAGTTGGAAGTCTTTCGCAACGACACGGTCACCGTGGAGGAACTGGACGCGCTGGATCCCACACACATCGTCATCTCCCCCGGCCCCGGCACGCCAGAAGACGCAGGCATCTCCAAGGACGTAATCCGCCGATTGGGGCCGCGCTTGCCCATCCTGGGTGTCTGCCTGGGGCACCAGTGCATCGGCGAGGCCTTTGGCGGGCGCGTGGTGCGGGCGCCGCGCCTGATGCACGGCAAGACGTCCCTCATCCAACACTACGGCACCGATCTGTTCCTGGGCCTGCCCAAGCCCTTCGAGGCCACCCGCTACCACTCGCTGATCGTGGAGGAGCCGTTGCCGGACGTGCTGAAAGCCACCGCCTTCACAAAGGAGGGGGAGTTGATGGGGCTGCGCCACCGCGCCTATCCCATCTTTGGGGTGCAGTTTCATCCCGAATCGATCCTCACCCCCCACGGCAAACAAATCCTGAGCAACTTTTTGGCGGTACCCAGCATCGCCATCGCGGAGGCGACCGTCGAGGATGCCGAGGAGATCCTGACGCTGCAAAAGCGCGCCTTCCGCGGCGAGGCAGAGCGGTACGACGACTACACACTGCCACCCCTGACCCAGACGCTGGAGGAGATCAAAACTGATTTCGAGCAGCAATATGTCCTCAAGGCCACGCTCAGGGGCGAGATCATCGGCTCAGCGCGAGCATGCACGGAAGATGGTACCTGCTATGTCGCCAGGGTCGTCGTACACCCCGACTACCAGGGCCGGGGCATTGGCACTCGGTTGATGCACGCCATCGAAAGCGCCTTTGCGGACATGCGGCGGTTCGAGATCTTTACCGGCGACAGGAGCGAGCCTGCACTCCACCTCTACAGAAAGCTAGGATACGAGGAGTTCAAGCGCAAGGAGATGGACACACACACGCTGGTGTATCTGGAAAAGCGCATCGAGGAAGAGGGGTGAACCATGAAGGCCACCACCCAAAAGCCGCGCGTCTTCTCGGGCATTCAGCCCTCGGGCCCGCTGACCATCGGCAATTACCTGGGCGCGATCAAGCAATGGGTCGCCGGGCAGGACGAGAAAGAGGGCTTCTTCTGCGTCGTGGATATGCACGCCATTACCGTCCCACAGGATCCAGAGCAACTGCCCCGCCTGACGCGCGACACGGCGGCGCTGCTCTTCGCCTGTGGTCTAGATCCGCAGAAGAGCACGATCTTTATCCAGAGCCATGTCCCGGCCCACGCCGAGGGCTGCTGGATCCTGAACTGCGTCACGCCGGTCGGTTGGCTGGAGCGCATGACGCAGTACAAGATGAAATCGCAACAACAGGAGAGCGTCGGCACGGGGCTGCTCGACTATCCGGTGCTCCAGGCCGCCGACATCCTGCTCTACGACACGAACGAGGTGCCCGTGGGGGAAGACCAGAAGCAGCACGTCGAGCTGACACGGGACATTGCCCAGCGGTTCAACAACCTGTACGGTGAGACCTTCGTCATCCCCGAGCCCGTCATCCCCGAGAACGGCGCACGCATCAGGGCGCTCGACGATCCGGGAAGCATGATGAGCAAGAGCAAGGCTCACATCCGCGGCCACGCCGTCAAGCTCGCCGATGAGCCGGACGCGATCCGCTACGCCATCAAGCGCGCCGTCACCGATCCGGGGCACGAGATCGTGTTCAGCGACGCGCCGGAGAAGGCTGGGGTAAACAACCTACTGGGAATGTACGAATCGCTGACCGGCCAGAGCCGTCTGAAGATCGAGACCCACTTTGCGGGCAAGGGCTACGGCGATCTCAAGAAGGAGATAGCCGAGGTCATCGTCGAGGCGCTGCGCCCGATCCGCGAGCGGTATCACGAGCTGATATCCGACCCGGCCGAACTCGACCGCATCCTGGCCGTGGGCACCGAGCGCGCGCGGGCCGTGGCCGAGCCGAAGATACAAAAAGTCAAACGCAAGGTGGGCTTCATCGTGCTATAGATCTGACGTTCGATGGAAGAGCCACGTATTCACCAGATCAACCTATCTCAAGGCGGTGTGCCCAAGCTGCCGGCACCCAGCGCTGAGGTCACCTTGCTGAGACTGGAGGGAGACCGGCGGAACGACATCGAGCATCACGGCGGGCCTGAGCGAGCGCTCTGCCTATACGCCCTGGAGCGCATCACCGCGCTGCAGGCCGAGGGACATCCCATCTTCCCCGGCTCCACCGGTGAGAATCTGACGCTGGCCGGGCTGGACTGGGCACAGGTGATCCCAGGGACGCGCCTACTGCTGGGGGACGAGGTTGTCGTCGAGATCACCAGGTACGCCCTGCCGTGCGCCAAGATCGCCGGGTCGTTCGCCGATGGAGAACTCGACCGCATCGCGCAGGAGCAGCACCCCGGCTGGGCGCGCGTCTATGCGAAGGTGCTGGTGCCGGGCCGTCTGCAGACGGGCGACAGCGTCTACATCCTGGGAGATTGAGCAAATAGACTTAAGGAGGCTAAAAATGTTAAAACCCTATATCGCTAAAGTGATCAACGACCAAGACCTGAGCGCCGCCGAGGCCAAGGAGGCCATGGACATCATCATGACCGGCCAGGCGACGCCCACGCAGATCGGCGGCTATCTGGTCGCGCTGCGCATGAAGGGCGAGACGATGGAGGAGATCACCGGCTCTGCACGTACGATGCGCGAGCAGGTCGCCCGCGTCCCGGTGACACTGGACAACGGCGAGCCGCTGCTCGATACCGCTGGCACCGGCGGTGACGGCTCCCACTCGTTCAACATCTCCACCGCCGCTGCATTCGTCATCGCCGGGGCGGGCCGCAAGGTGGCCAAGCATGGCAACCGCGCCGCCTCCTCCCGCTGCGGCAGCGCCGACGTGCTGATGGGCCTGGGCGTCAACATGGAGCTTACACCAGAGCAGGTAGGCGCCTGCATCGACGAGATGGGCATCGGCTTCATGTTCGCGCCCAAGTTTCACCCGGCGATGAAACACGCCATCGGCCCGCGCCGCGAGCTGGGCCAACGCACGATCTTTAACGTGCTGGGGCCCCTCACCAACCCTGCTGGGGCAACGCACCAACTGATCGGCGTGTACGATCCCGCCCTCACCGAGCCACTGGCAGAGGTGCTGGGCGAGCTGGGCAGCGACGGCGCGTTCGTCATCCACGGCCACGGTGGGATGGACGAGCTGACGACCGGCGGCCCCAACCAGGTGAGCCACCTCAAGAACGGCAGTGTCTCCACTTACGAGTTGAACGCGGCCGACTTTGGTCTGCGTCCCGCCACGGCCAAAGATCTGTGCGGCGGCGACCCGGCAGACAACGCCGAGAGAATGCGCGCGCTCCTCTCCAACGAGGATAAAGGGCCTTGCCGCGACGTGGTGCTGTTCAATGCCGCCGCAGCTCTCTCGCTGACTACCAGCGACTTTGCCGGCGCGCTGGGGGAGGCCACTCAGTCGCTGGAGAGCGGCGCGGCGTTACAGAAACTCGATGCACTGGTAGCCATGAGCCAAAGGCTGATAGCATAAGAGGCAAGAAGCAAGGTTATCCTGCACCTTGCTTCTTGCCTCCCGAATCCGATCACGCATGACAATTCTAGAAGACATCTTTGCTTACAAACGCATCGAACTGGCGGAGCGTAAACAGGCGCGGCCCCAGGCCGACGTTCAGGCCGAGGCCGAGCAGGCCACCCCACCCCGCGACCTCGTGGCCGCCTTGCGCGGAAACTCGTCGCGCCTGGCCCTCATCGCCGAGGTGAAGCGCGCCAGCCCCTCGCGGGGATTGCTGGTGCCGGATTTCGATCCGCTGCACCTGGCGCGCACATATCAGCAGAACGGCGCAGCTGCCATCAGCGTGCTGACCGACGAACACTTTTTCCAGGGCCACCTCGATCACCTGAGAGCCATTCGAGAGAAAGTGAATCTGCCCCTGCTGCGCAAGGATTTCGTCTTCGATCCGTACCAGGTCTACGAGGCGCGCACCGCCGGGGCGGATGCCATCCTGCTGATCGTAGCAATGTTGAGCGATAGCGAGCTGCACTCGCTCCACCGCCTCGCAGACGAGCTAGGGATGACGGCTCTGGTCGAGGTGCATGACGAGACCGAGATACGGCGGGCGTTGGCGCTTCAGCCACGCCTGGTCGGCGTCAACAACCGTGACCTGCACACCTTCGCCGTCGATCTGGCGACGACCGAGCGGCTGCGCTCCTTCGTGCCGCCGGATGTCACGCTGGTGGCCGAGAGCGGCATCCACACCGCCGCCGACGTCGACCGCCTGGCCCGGATCGGCGCCGACGCGATGCTGGTGGGCGAGTCGCTGATCACCGCGCCCGATCCCGCTGCCCAGGTGCGCGCCCTCGTGCGGCCCTACACGCGCGTCAAGATCTGCGGGATCACCACGCGGCAGGATGCCCTGGCCGCGGTTGACGCCGGCGCCGACATGCTGGGCTTTAACTTTTATCCACGGAGCAAGCGTTACATCCCGCCGGAACAATGCGTGCGCATTGTCTCGTTCCTGGCGCAATACACGGCGCGCGTCCAACTGGTGGGCGTCTTTGTCAACGCGACAAAGGCCGAGATCGAGGCCATCACCGACGACTGCCACCTCGATCTCGTGCAGCTCAGCGGCGACGAGCCGCCAGAGTTCTTGCAAGCCCTCGGTCCGCGCGCCTTCAAGTCCATCCGGCCCACCTCATTAGAAGAGGCACAGGCCGATGCTGCTCGCTTCGCCCGCGCCGCTCCACCCGCTTTGCTGATCGATGCTCGCCAGCCCGGCGAGTACGGCGGCACCGGCCACACCGGCGATTGGGAGCTGGCGCGCGCGCTGGCCGAGCAGTGCCCGATCCTACTGGCCGGCGGGCTGACGCCGGAAAACGTCGCAGCCGCAGTGACGCAAGTGCGCCCCTGGGGCGTGGACGTCGCCTCGGGCGTGGAATCCGCCCCAGGCAAAAAAGACGCCCAAAAGATGCGCGACTTCATACAAGCCGCACGAAGTAATCACTAATACCTGCCACTTACTCACTTGCATACCGGCAAACAGGAGATCTATGACCAATCCGCAATCTAGAATCCGCAATCTACCATCCAAATTCGGCCCCTACGGCGGTCAGTTCGTACCCGATACACTGATGAGTGCACTGGACGAGCTGGAGGCTGCCTACCTGGCCCTGCAGGACGACGCCGAGTTCCAGATGGAGCTGGACGACCTGCTGCACACCTACGTGGGCCGTCCCACGCCGCTCACCCACGCCCGGCGGCTGACTGCCCACCTGGGCGGGGCACAGGTCTATCTCAAGCGCGAAGACCTGGCTCACTCCGGCGCGCACAAGATCAACAACGCCCTGGGACAGGCCCTGCTGGCGCGGCGGCTGGGCAAGCGGCGCGTCATCGCCGAGACCGGCGCGGGGCAGCACGGCGTCGCCACCGCGACCGCCGCCGCCCTCCTGGGACTCGATTGCGTGGTCTACATGGGCACCGTCGACATCGCCCGCCAGCAGCCCAACGTGCTGAGGATGCGCCTGCTGGGGGCCGAAGTGCGCCCGGTCGAAAGCGGCAGCAAGACACTCAAGGACGCCATCAACGAGGCCATCCGCGACTGGGTGACAAACGTCGAGACCACTCACTACCTGCTCGGCTCCGCCCTGGGTCCCCACCCCTATCCCACGATGGTGCGCGATTTCCAGTCGGTGATCGGGCGAGAGGCGCGGGCGCAGATGCTGGAGCAGGTCGGGCGGCTGCCCGACATCTGCATTGCCTGTGTAGGCGGCGGGTCGAACGCCATCGGCATCTTTAGCGGATTCCGCGACGATGCAGATGTCAAGCTAATCGGCGTCGAGGCCGGGGGAGAGGGCATCGCATCGGGCAAGCACGCCGCCCGCTTCGCCGACCCCAAGCTGGGGCGGCCCGGCGTGCTGCACGGCACCTACACCTACGTCCTGCAAGACCTCGACGGTCAGATACTCAACACCCACTCCATCTCCGCCGGCCTGGACTATGCCGCCGTCGGGCCGGAACACGCCCACCTGCGCGACCTGGGCCGCGCCGAATACACCTACGCGGACGACGACGAAGCATTGGAGGCATTCCAGCTCCTGACGCGCACCGAAGGCATCATCCCGGCCCTCGAATCGGCCCACGCCGTGGCCGAGGCGGTCAAGCGCGCGCCGCAGATGCCGCCCGACGAGATCATCCTCATCAACCTTTCAGGCAGGGGCGACAAGGACCTGGACACCGTCGTCAAGGCATTGGGAATGGAGGTAACACAATGAATGGGCTCGAACACATCGCCTCGGCATTCAAGGCGGCGAAGACTGAGGACCGGGCAGCGCTCATGCCCTACTTCACCTTGGGCTACCCCACCCCCGAGATGTCGTTGGACATCGTGGAGGCCATCGCCGGGGCCGGCGCCGACTTGATTGAATTGGGCGTTCCCTTCTCCGATCCCCTCGCCGATGGTCCCACCATCCAGCACTCCACCCAGGTGGCGCTGAAGCAGGGCGTGAACGCGGCGCAGTGCATCGAGATGGTCGCGGACCTGCGCGCCCGCGGGGTGGTGCAGCCTCTCATGCTAATGGGCTACATCAACCCGATCCTGGCCTTCGGCGTGGAGCATTTCGTGGCCGAGGCTGCCAAAGCCGGAGCCGATGGGTTCATCGTGCCCGACCTGCCGCCTGAAGAGGCCGCCGGGATCGAGGCCGCCTGCCAGTCCCACGGCCGGGCGTTGGTCTACCTGCTGGCCCCCACTTCTCCGCCGGAGCGCATCGAGCTTTTGGCAAACCGCTCAACTGGGTTTCTATACCTCGTCTCCCTCACCGGCGTGACCGGCGCGCGCGACACGCTACCCCCTCACCTAGCCGACTTTGTCCAGCGGGTGCGCACCGTGGCCCGCACCCCCCTGGCGGTGGGGTTCGGCATCTCCACGCCGGAGCAAGCCCGCGCCGTGGGTCAGATAGCCGACGGCGTGATCGTCGGCTCGGCGCTGATCAAGGCCACAGGACAGGGCAAAGATCCCGCGCAGGCGGCAGCAGAGTTCGTGCGAAGGCTAAGACAAGGCTTGGGCAATTGACGAAGGCCTCGAGTCTCGGAGCCAGTTCCAGGTGCACTTGTTGTTTAGGGCACAATGAACTCTAGAGAGACAACAAGCAGACGTACAGGCCCAAAGTCGCCCGTTTCTGGCGGGAAATGCCCTGCTTTGCAGGGGTCTGCCCCCAATAGGAAATGCACCCCCCGGTGCACTACGCTGTGGGCGTGCAGAACAAAGTGCTGGAAGCGATGGCAATGGGAACGCCCGTCGTCTGCAGCGTGGCCGCATTTGCTGGTCTGGACGCGCATAAGGGGGAAGAGGTGTTGGTGGCAGATGACCCAGAAGCATTCGCAGCACGGGTTCTACAGGTGTGCCTGGACCCCGCATTGGCGGAGCGACTTTCGGCGGCAGGGAGAAAGTACGTGGAAAGCCACCATAGTTGGGGGGTCCAGGCGGGGAAACTGGTGGCACTCTACGAACTGGCCACGGCGCAATAGCACAAGCGAACCACCGGTTACCCTGGAGATCAAGCCGGTTCTGAGAGGCGTGGAATGGGAGCTTGCTGGCCGCCACCCGAGTCCAACACAGGCGCAACGACTTTCTTCGTCGTCTTCACCATCTCCCACACCGCGTGCTTGCGCTTCCACAAGCGGTAGTCCGAGAGACCCAGCAGCCGCGCGTAGGCCTCAAGCGCAACCATGACGGGGCCCCACAGAAAATACCGCCAATCCCTTTTCACCCCGGGCGTTTTAAACAGCAACCACAGAATGCGCTGGCTGTTCATCGTCGAGACCCGGTAGCCGAGGGTATCGCGGACGTAGACGTGGCCGGCGTAGATACGCCGCCGCTGGCGAAGATAATCCTGCACTGTCTCAGGGCCGCGATTATAGACCACCGCGTCAGGAGCGTAGCGAAGGCACAGCCCTTGCCCCCGGATCAGCGGCTCGATGCTGGCCTCATCCACTGCCGAATCACGCGGGATCTGACGGAAGATGTTTCGGAAGGCGATCAACTCTCCCATCTTGGGCCGTCGCAGCGACACCTGGTGGTGGAGCGTCCACAGGAAATGAGCCGCAAACCCCATGAAGGTGCTGGGGTCGTTGGTCGGGACCGGGCGCCCTGCCGTCATACCGACTTCATGGTCTTGAAACGGGGCCACAAGATGCTCGATCGCGTCAGGGGCAGGTACGGTGTCGGCGTTGGCCAGTACAATCACTTCTTTGTTCGTGTTACAGAGTAGGGCGTTTACGGCTGCCGACTTTCCCTCGCGCTCCGCCTGGCTGATCAGCCGAATCCGCGGGTCCTGCTGACAGAGCTCCAGCACGATCCCTTCAGTGTGATCAACACAGCCGCTGGCCACAACGATGATTTCAGCCACTCGGACATTCCTCAATCGCTGGTTGCATAGTGCTTCCAGCATACCCCCAATGTTGGCTTCCTCGTTATGAGCCATCACAGCCACACAGCACTGTATCACAGCGTTTCTCCTCTGCGGACCACTTGTGAACACACTCTGCATTCCCAACGCCCTGTCAGCCAATCGGCGACACAGACCTACCAAACCGAGGGTGAGCTATCCTGAGGCTGCCATGTGGGACACACACATTCAATAGGGACCCTGCATCTGTATTGTACAACCCAAACGTCACTTTTAAGTGAACTGAAACCAGGAATTTTCCAAAACACCCACTGAGTATGCCTACGCTTTATGCCCAAGAACCAGAAACGATCTACTGACACTGCCTGCGCGAAAGTACCCCACTTGGTTTTGGTATCCGATCCGACATTACCCTCCCAAACGCCGAACGCGCTGGCGCTTTGCAGCGCGCTCGGGGCTTGAGCCCGGAACAGCGGTGTCCGCAGACTCTCCTCGTCCATACACCCAACGGTGACGGTAATACGCTCACAGACGTCTGCCGCCATCGTGTTGGGCGTCACGTCCAGTCCTGCACGATCAGCTGCCTATCACCTCTCTCCGCGTCCTACAGCGGCCTTCCTTCTCAATCACCGTCCCAGGGGACTTACCATCCCCTGAACACAATCGGGAGGTAGACAAGGCACATCATGTCCACCTGTGCCTCGCCGCTGGCAGCACTGGCGACAGCGTGGACGGTGGCAGTCCCAGGAATGGAAGCAGAGGTCAACGTGGTGGTCGCAAAGCCGGCTGTGGTGTATGCGACTCCTGGGCCGACCGTACCCAGATCAGTGGAGAAGGCTACTTCAGTGCCGTCCTGCACCGGGTTTCCATACGCATCGGTCACGTAGGCGGTGATCGTAGAGGTGGTGACTCCGTTGGCAGTGATGGCCTCTGGATCAGCCGTCACCGCCACGGTGGACGGAGGGCCGGCCTCTACCGTCAGCACGGCCACGTCGGCGTAACTGCCATAGGTCCCGGTGACGCTCCAGGTCCCGGCGACTTCGCCGGTGTACAGATTGTTGTTCCACAGACCGCCCGCGCCAGGCGAGACGGTGAAGACCGTTGAGGCGGTCACGTCGCCCAGGCTGTTCCCATAGACGTCAAAGGCCTCTGTCGTGTAGGTCTGCACGTTTCCAGCAGCGATGGTCGCGGAAGCGGGCGAGACCGCGATGTGGTGCATACCCAGGGGCGTCACCATCAGCGTCGCCGTGTCACTCTGGCCACTGTGGGTGGCCGTGACCGTCCATGTGCCGGCCATCTGGGTGGTGTAAACGTTCGCTGCCCAGGCGCCACCCGCACCGTGCGTGATGGTGTAGACTCCGGCACCAGTGACGTCCCAGGCATTGTCATCGGCATCGTAGGCAGTGAGGGTGTAGGTAACGGATTCCCCTGCAGCCCGCGTTGCCGAATCCGGGGTTAGGTCTACGTGATCCACTGCCCCTAGGCTCACCGTGATCGTCCCCGTGTCGTCGTCCGTGGCCGTGGCGTGATCCGCCTGCACGACCCCCGTCCCAGGCACCTGCGCGTCCAGCGTCGTCGAAACCCCGCTCGAAGGAGAGACCACACCAATCCCACCCGTCACCCCCCACGTCACTGACTGGTTCCCGGCAAAGTTGTCGTCCGCGTCGTAGCCGGCGGCGTACAGCGTCCACGTATCGTCCGTCGTCATCGCGTGCGCCCCCGCAGGATTCTGCCCATTGGCGTCCGTGCAGACCACGATATAGTCCACCGCCCCCAGGCTCACCGTGATCGTCCCCGTGTCGTCGTCCGTCGCCGTGGCGTGATCGGCCTGCACGACCCCTGTCCCAGGCGTCTGCGCATCCAGCGTCGTCGAGATCCCGCTCCCAGGGGACACCACCCCGATCCCACCCGTCACCCCCCACGTCACCGCCT
>DAOUDX010000184.1:0-3936 GCA_034430835.1 Anaerolineae bacterium | reverse complement strand
TTGAATCAAGCTTCAACACCCAAAAGTCCTTCCCCCCTGCGCCAAATGACTCTGTCGACCCTGCCACAATATAGCCTCCATCGCTCGTCTGCTGGATAGAGGAGTTCCAATCATTACCACCCCCACCATAGGTCTTCTGCCATTCGACAGTGCCACTTGAATCAAGCTTTAACACCCAAAAGTCCTTCCCCCCTGCGCCAAATGACTCTGTCGATCCTGCCACGATGTATCCTCCATCGCTCGTCTGCTGGATGGAATGGGCATAATCATAGCCGCTGCCGCCATAGGTCTTTGCCCAATACAGGAGTTGCTGGGCAATAGCCTTGCTTTGAGGTAACACCACTGCCGCCAAAGAAAACACTAATGCCACAATGATTGGAATCGAGAGGGATCTCAAATCTGCGAATCTATTGACAGGCTTAGTCCCCATTATCATTCCTCCTCTTATGCGCCAATATAGGTCTGATCGCCTTTCATGCATTGTTCCCATGTCTACGGCGACCCGACATCCCATAGTTTCGCGCCCATCGCCAAGATGAACAGAAACTTCAGGCAGCAAAGACAGACTATCACCACAGCGAATGTCTTAGGGTTAGGAATGATGTGGGTAATCGGGCAATAGCATTTACAGATTGAAAGCCGCTCCGCGCCATTTGGGCTCACCTTTCCTTATCCTGCGGAGATCCTATGGTATTCATTCATATAATTGCTGTCGAGGAAGAGTGGCTGATCTAACCGAGAAGCTTATCACCAACTGCGCTAACAAGCACCACTGTTTTTCTAACTTGGCGCGGAGTTGTCAAGTGCTTCCTGCCAGTTGTAAGGCCTGCCCCGGCACTCCCGACGACTACTCACACGCTGGAAGCACATCCCGGATGCCGATGATGTATTCGGCGAGCAGTTCAGCATCTGCAAGATCCACATCTCCATCACCATCTACGTCAGCAGCGGCCTCTTGGGCCGCGGTAGGGGTGAGAAAGCCCGTGGCGATCTGTAAGCAGATACGGACGTCAAGGACGTCCACTCTTCCATCCTGATTCACATCTCCTAGTAAGCTCTCTGTAGGTGGTTTGGTGACAGAGTTGCGTTCTTTGGGCGTGCCATTGATGGGATTGCCGTTGGCATCATCTCCGTTGCGATGGATGCCGTCATTGGTGGCCCAGTTTGCATCGAAATCTGCAGCAAGTGGATTGATACGCTCCATCGTGGATTTTGTCGCGTTATTCCCAGCTGGCCAGCCTCCTCCATCAACGTTGGCCGTGTCGATCACATTGCCCGTCGCGTCTAGTAGTGAGAGTTGCTCGCCGCTGTTGCTAAATGCCCATCCGGATCCATCATTCCCGTACACCTGATCGGCACTGATATCGCTGACCGTCTCATCGTCCTTCCTCTCAAGCAGGAAGAAACCGTGGGCGGGAATCGTTCCCTGAAGGGTGATATCCGGACCGGTCACCGCAACCTCCAATGACCAGTCAGTGAGGTCAATGGTTTGATCGGTGGTGTTGTAGAGCTCGATCCATTCATCGTAGTAAGTTGCTTTCGTCCCCATCCAGGCGACTTCGTTGATCACCACGTTGCCTGAGAGCGGCGGCGAGAGCTTCGTCACAAAGGCATCGGTCCAGGAGGGGTTATCCGGCTGCAAGGCATCCGGGGTCGTCCAGAAGTTCGACGATTGTGTAAACCCCGTAACGTAGATGTCGCTGCCCGAGGCTCCCACGGCGATGCCGGCACCACTGTCATAGCCGTTTCCGCCGAGGTAAGTCGAGTAGACCAGTGCGGATCCTGCAGGGTTCAACTTCGCGACAAAGGCATCGTAAAGGCCGCCACCGTATACTGGCTGCAAGGCATCCGGGGTCGTCGGAAAATCTGGGCTTTCTGGCCAGTGGTCGGTATTCCCTGTCAGGTAGACGTTTCCGGTGGCATCCACGGTGATGCCGGAGGCCCTGTCATTGCTGCTTCCGCCAAGGTAAGTCGAGTAGACCAGTGCGGATCCTGCGGGGTTCAACTTCGTTACGAAGAGGTCCAAGTTGCCGCCCGCGAAACTCTCCTGAAAGGCACCTGCTGTCGTGGGAAAGTCATGAGACCGGGTCGTACCCGAGATGTAGGCGTTGCCAGAACCGTCCAAGGTGATGTCGAAGCGTCCGTACTCTTCGCCACTAGCACCGAGATAGGTGCAGTAGAGAAACGCTGAGCCCGTTAGATTCAACTTGGCCACGAAGGCGTCCCGGTTACCGAGGCCACCGCCGGTCTCCTGGAAGGCACCCGGTGTGGTTGGGAAGTCTTTCGCATACGTATGACCCACCACGTAGGCGTTGCCCTGGGTATCCACTGCGATGCGGTGGCCACTCCCCAACCCATTGCCACCAAAGCGGGTAGAGTAGATGAGCGAATCGACACCTGATCTCAATGGATCGAGTTTGGCAACAAAGACGTAGACATCCCCTTGCACGCCAATCGTGTTGGTTACGGGAAAGTCAGCACCTGCCTCCCCGGTCACGTAGGCATTACCCCAGTCGTCCACCGCGATTCCGGGACTTGTCCAGGGGTTATCTCCAACGTCCCTGAGGTAGGTGGAGTAGGCCAACCAACCGCTGGAATCCAGTTTTGTTAAGAAACCAGCGCAGTAATCGCCGAACGTATCCTCCAAAGCATTGTGGGTTGGAAAGTCAAGTGAAAAGGTGAGACCCGTGATGTAGGCATTACCCCAGGCGTCCACGGCGATGTCACACCCAAAGTCATCGGCAGGGCCCTGGTCCTCGGGATCAGTAGTGGGTACCCATGACTCGCTGCCGCCGAGGTAGGTGAGATATACGAGTGCGGAGCCTCTGGAATTCAACTTCGCCACGAAGACATCTGCATCGCCCGCGTAATTGCCGTAACCCGGGGCAGGTGGGAAATCGCTCGAATGAGTGTACCCTGTCACATAGGCATTGCCCCAGGCGTCCACGGCGATCTCGGTGCCGTGGTCGTGTCTACTGCCGCCGAGGTAGGTGGAGTAGGCGAGCACCGGGTCAATGACCAGCGGATAGGCTTTATCGTATAGTCCTAGGGTAAAACTCACCTGCCCATCTCCCAGCAAGCGGTAGGTTCCTTCCACCTCCACACGCCGATCCTTGATCTCCTGATAGACTACCGGTTTTGCTTCGATCAACTCCCCAAATTGCGTCTCTAAAACCAGTGCTCCATCCTTTCGTAGTGTCAGTGACTCCACGCCGTTGTACACCAGCCGGATCATCCCTGGATCGGCCCCCGGCGAAACGAGGAACTCGTTCTTCAAATGCCCTTTCCTCCCGCGATAGACGAGATCGATCCCTGGGTACAGCTCTCGATAGACCACCGCCTCATATGTGGGCACGTTGGTGCGCCACTTCGCGGGGTCGTTTCCCAAAAAGAAGTTGGCCATACCCGGCAGTTGTTCCAGGCCCTCAATCGTTGGGTTAGGATTTGCTCCGGCAAAGCGCAGCCTCACCACCGAGGCCAGGCTCTCGTCCTCTGTGCGCTGGATCGCGCTGAAGGCCACCTCACTAGCTGTGAAGAAGATCGTGTGGCCTGCGCCCCTGACGATGAAAAGGCACGTCGAGTCCATCTGCCCGGCATTAGCAACAAAACTTAGGGGCAACTTGGCTAGTGCCACTTGGATAGCGCCTGTAACTGGGGAACAGACTTCTGTAGTAGCTGCCTGCTGTGGGCCTGCCGATGCTGTTCCCATCGCGGGAATAGCTAGACTTAATAGGCAATGAAGGCCAATGACGACCGCGATGACTGCCTTAAAAGGTAGAAAAAATAGGCATACGCGATCAAAAGGACTGCCACCAAGGAAAACTCTCCGCGCCATTTGGGTCCACCTTCTTCTGGTACTTCACTTCAAACTATCCACAGTATCGGGATACAGGAAAAGGAGATGCTATCCATCGAACAGCGCAGTTCGTCACCAAC
>DAOUDX010000183.1:0-2648 GCA_034430835.1 Anaerolineae bacterium | reverse complement strand
AGCACCACCCGGTGGACGTCTTCCTCGGTTCGCAGGTAGATCAGGCAGGCCTCGGTGCGAAACCCTTCTCTGACCCGGTTGGCGACGGCCCGCAGCATCTCGCTCACAGGGCGTCGCGGGTCTAGCTCGCTGTTGGTGCCCACCAGTAATTCAAAGTAGCGCGCGCGGCGCTTTTCCTGCTCGTACCGCTGCGAGTTCTCGATGGCCACGCTCATCATCGCGGCGACCTGTTTCAGCAGGGATTCGTCCTGCTCGCCAAAGTGCTCTCCCCCAGAGACCCGCAGCACACCGAGCACGGTCTCCCCGTCCCTGGAGAGGATCGGAACGCCCAGATAGGCCCTGTCCGGTTGAGGGCTGATCTCGGTGAACTTTTTGCTCCACACCAGGTCGCCGGCGATGCGTTTCAGCGCCTTGCGGTCCTTGACGTTGGGGAGGCGCAGCGGCGCGCCGTGCTTGGCGATCCAGCCGGTCAGTCCCTCTCCTGGCTCGTATTCTATCCGCTCCTCCGGCATCTTGTCGCTTTCCAGGAGGCCTGTCGTGCCGCGCAGGACGTAGCGTCCGGTGATGCTATCGCGCAGGAAGATGGAGGAGCCATCGGCACCGAGCCGATCGCGGGCGTAGGACACGACCAGCTCCATCAGCCTGTCGCGGCTCAATTCGCTGTAGATCTCTAGCAGCTTTTGGTCAAAATCGGCTTCCTGGGCCATATCAGTTCCCGATGTGCAACTCTTCCTCTGCCCGTGATGACAGCAGCATTGTATGCCGGGAACGGGAAATGTCAAATCGCGGGGCCGTATCTTGCTTGCTTTGACTTCTGGACGGAGTGAGCATATACTCTGCTGAGAGTCTGATTGAGAGGGGAGTGATATGGAGCCGTATTCCCGGCGCGATTGGAATCTTGGCATAGTTGTCATTGTGGAATGTCTTCTCATCGTGGGACTGGTAGTTGTGCTCGCTGTCTTGTATGGCGTTGTGATGCCCATGAAGAACAGGCAACTCGCTGAGGCTTCATCGCCGGCTGTGGCGTCAGCTACGCAGGCTCAAGTCGGTGTTCAACCAGCCGTTGCATCGGAGCTCACACGAATTCCAACGAAGGTTGCTCCAACTGAGCCTTCGTCCGCAGTGCCGGTATCATCGGTTGATCTCCCAACGTTGCCGTCGGGGATCGAAGCGTGGCCGCAGGATGTCTTCCAGATCATCAACCAGGTGCGGGCTGAGAATGGCCTCCCGCCCTACGCGTACAATGAGATGTTGGAGGAGGCCGCCAGACTCCACGGGCAGGACTGTTTGCAGCGCGGCTATTGCGATCACACTGGCTCCGATGGCTCAAATGTCAAGACGCGCGTCGCACGTATCGGTTACCGCGCCGCTGGGGCAGCGGAGGTCATCGTGTACAGCTCCTCGCCCCAGGCGGCTGTGGATTGGTGGATGGATGAAGTGCCCCCTGACGACCCGCACCGGAGCACCTTGCTTAGTGACTGGCTCACAGAGATCGGGGTTGCCGTGGTGGATGCCGGGCACACGTACTACTTCATCGCGGACTTTGGGCGGCCTACTGCACCGTGAGTGCGCAGGTGGCAGCGAGCAACCGCCCCAGCAGTTACAGCTGGGGCTTTTTTCGTTGACTTCTGCGTAGGCTGAATTATACTACGCCCACCAGTCCACAAAGGAGGCCAGGACGTTAGGTCGGGATTACCGAGAGGTTCCGGCAGAGCCGGTGAGCGAGGGCATCACCATCCGCTGGGTCGTGGGCAAGCCCGAGGGCGCGCCCAACTTTGCGATGCGCGTGATCGAGTTTGCGCCAGGGGCGGTCTTTGCCCCGCACGAGCATGCCTTCGAGCACGAGATTTTCGTGCTGGAGGGGGAGGGGGTGGTCGTGGGGCCGGAGGGGGAGCTATCGATGCGGCCCGGTGCTGCGATCTATGTTCCTCCCAATGAACGCCACGGCTACCGGAACGTGGGAGAGGGGCCACTGCGGTTTGTCTGCGTCGTGCCGCACGTGGAGGGGTAGATTTGCGTTTCGCGTTTCACGGATTACGTTAGAGATGAAGCGTAATGCGTAAAACGTAAGGAGTTCAGCGTATGGCATCATCAACTGCACAAGTCACCTGGGTTGGGCCAGGGCTGCGGCTGGTAGGCGAGGGAGGCCACGGCCCGGCCATCGTGTTGGATCACGTGCTGCCGGACGAGGAGCGGCAGGAGGGCGGCCCGCGCCCGATGGAACTCCTCCTCATCGGCCTGGCGGGCTGCATGTCGATGGACGTCATCTCGGTCCTCCAGAAGAAGCGCCAGCCCATCACCGGGCTGGAGACGAAGGTGACCGCCGAGCGAGCAGAGGAGCATCCCAAGGTGTATACTGCGATCCACTTGGAGTTTCTGGTGAAGGGGAAGGGCGTGAAGCCGGAGGCGGTCGAGCGAGCCATCGAGCTTTCGGAGACCAAGTACTGCCCCGCGATCGCCATGCTGCGCCAGACGGTGAAGATCGCGACCTCGTATCGAATCGTGGAGGAATGATTAATATGACAATGGCACATTATGCAGGATCTCTTGAACGATGAGTATGTCTATGCGATTTCTTTCTCATCCTGCTCCTGCGCGATCTGGTACGGTTGACCAAGTGCTCTACCACCAGCTTGGCAGCCTGCTGG
>DAOUDX010000182.1:0-1514 GCA_034430835.1 Anaerolineae bacterium | reverse complement strand
CCGGGATTTCGCCATTCTGCACACCGTAAGTGGGGCGAAAAGCACATCTTAGGCCCGTTTTTTCGGCCCCAGTGGGGCGCGCCAGACTCGTTACCAAAGTTCGAACAGTCACCAAATGTGTGGCAGGGCAATCGCATTTAGCCGATTTCACAGTTGCGTCCCCAAAAAGCGGGTGAGGAGAAACTGACTGCTCAATAGACCGGGGAATGATCGCAGCTTCGCTTGCCCTGAGCGCGCACCAAAGGTTCGTCGTCGAAGGGCGGGGGTGGGGGCAAGTTCCCGGAGTATTGAAATGGTACGTGCTGCCGATGGCAATCGCGTGGCGACTCTCTCACCGATCCACCTCCACCCACACCCGCGTCCCGTCGCTGATCACATCCACCGCCCCGTGCGCGTCGGTGCGATAGGTCGTTACATCCTCCAATCGCTCCAGCACCTCCTCGCACGGGTGACCGAAGCGGTTGTCGGCTCCCACGCTGATGACGACGACCTGGGGATTCACTGCATCCAGGAACGGCTGCGTGGTCGAGCTGCAACTGCCGTGATGCCCAGGTGCTCGATTCCCCAAGAGAGAAAGACAACTGAAACAAAGGAAAACAGCGTTGACCCCAGGCCGAAATGAAGGACGCCATGAAGCAGGGCAAACAGAGCCAACAGCAGGCTGTATAGCGTCGTCAACCAAGCCGGAACCAGGACCCTCTCATCCTCCAAGTGGGCGGCTGGCGTTTTACGAATCCCCTTGCGCCACATCATGTATCTGACACGCAAGTACAGCACCAGGGTGGTGAGCAGCAACAGCGTCAAAACTAGAATGGCCCAGTTCGAGAGGGCATGAACCATGGTAAGCTAGGCCCCTCGAAAGATGCCTATAGCTGCCACCAGGGTCAGAGCAGACAAGACACCAATGAGCACCCGTCGATTGATGCGTTTGGTCAACTTGGCGCCACCGTAGGCACCGATGATGGCCCCCCAGCCAGCAACATCAAGAGCTCAATGTTTATATTACCCTGAGGAAGGTGTATCAGAGCACCAACCAAGCTCATCACCGCTACTACGGCCAACGCTGTTCCCACTGCTTGGCCAGCGGGAACGCCTTCATAGGCTGTCAGGTAGGCGGCGACGAGGTGGCCGCGCCACAGACTGCGGATCGTGCGGATGCCGTTCAAGCCCTCACGCTTGATGAAGGGCGTCCCGGCCTCGATCAGGATGCGCTCGCTCTTGACGATGCTCGGCAGGATGCGCGTCACCAGTCCAACGTCATAGTTGAAGGCGATCTGCAGGTAACGGGTCTTGTCGTCAAATATCTGGTCTGGCACTTACTTTTTTCCCTCGACGACTGATCCCAGCAGGCTGCCGAGATTGGAGGGCATGAAGAGGACGATCTTTTCCGAAAGATCGGCGGCGATGTCGCGGATCGTCTGCAGCGTGCGCAGGTGTAGCGCGCCCTCGCTCTTGGCCAGGTTACCCGCCGCCTTGCGCAGGTTTTCCGAGGCGGCCAGCTCGCCGTGTGAGGC
>DAOUDX010000181.1:0-10968 GCA_034430835.1 Anaerolineae bacterium | reverse complement strand
GAATGACCTCCAGCAATCCATTGTTGCTTCAATCGAGAACACGCGGCCACAGACGCATTTGCTCGGCTCGTTCTTCCAATACGCCAGACTGGAGTTGTAAATGCTCCTTTTATTTTACGAAGTTCAATAATCGCGGCTGGGATCCGACCTGTGCAATTACTGGTTCCACCGACCGGCGTCATGATCACGTTGTAAAAGGTCGCTTCGTCGGTGCTGTACCTCAACAAAACCATTTTCACGGCCACGTCGTCAGCCACGTTCATGGCTGTGACAGTAACAGCCTCCCCTGGATCAACCTCGTCGGCAGCAGGGCTCTGAACCACACCAGCGATGGTGGGAGCCGTCGTGTCTGTAGCCGCTGTTTTCTCGAATTCAATACGCCTTCCAACCATGTAATGCGGTATCCCTCCTTGGTACTCATGTCCCCATCTTTCACTGTAGCCATAAACCAGCCACCCTTCACTGGCCGAACCTTCATCGAAGAGCAACGTTGACTGCCAGGATATCGATCTGTTTGTTAATGGTATCGGCCAGTCTCTGATTAACATTGTTGGTCTTGACCAGCTAATGCCATCGGTCGAATACGCAATATACAGACCACATTGCTCTAAACCTGTGTCATACACGAACTCTTTCCAGACATCGATATTGAACACCATAATATAAAGATCGAGATATTCTGAATAAACAACGTGAGGATATACCGCCTCTGCTTCATCCAGATGTTTTGCACTTACAACTACTGAATCTCTACCGCCAATTCCCGGCTCACTAAAACTACCTTCATAGTACTTGTACCATGTCCCCGGTAGAGGTGCATTCCTATCAAGATCTACACGCGCCATGCATATTTGCACACCTCTGTTATCTACTCACGAATGGGATGTATAGTAAGCGTACAAATACCTTCCGTCTTTACTCACAACAGTGGACGGTTCTCCGATCCCAAAATCCGCCTGACCTTCATAGGCGTACCAGCCCGTGGGCTTTGAACTAGTTATGACCGGCCCCACTTTTTTCCAGGTCTTTCCATTATCCTCAGATAGTGCAAGAGCGATGCACGCATAAAATCCAGGAATGCCTGTTTCCATAGTAGGCATGTCTGTGTGATCTTCTGCATGATAGAACCCGTAGAGCTTGCCACTTTCATCACGGTAGATACCGGCGATGCCGGCATATCCATTGTCGAATTCACCCGTTCCACCTGGGCCCAGTATCTTCTCGCAACCGGTTAATTCCTCTACACTTTTTCCTTCCAAGAGATAGGTTGAATTACCTGCCGCCATAATGATACGATACGTAGGGCTTGTATCTATTACAGACACACAGTTATCGGGAAAATAGTGTAAGCCAAACCCCCCATTTCCTAGAAGAATCTCCTGTTCTCCTAAGGTGACCCTGAACTCGTCCAGGTCGATAGACTGTTCGAGTGCGTTTCCCGTCACGCCTCCCAGCGAGCAGACCAATGGGACCAACAGTGCCAGAACGATCCCAATCCTGGTTTTCACTTTGGTGCCTCCTTCGTCTTGCCCCATCCCCTTCCCCTCCCCCGTTGGAGGAGGGGCGGAGGGCGCGGGGAAAGGTCAATCATCCCGCAGCACCAGCGGCAGATAGACGTGATGGATGGCGACCGTCCCCCAACGAGCGGCGCGGTCGGCGTCCGTCTCTCCGCCCGCGTCGGTGAACCGGCCGCCGGCGTAGATCTGTGGCCCGACCACCGCGATGGCGTAGACGTCATGGTTCAGCCCGGAGCCGAGGGGGTGGAAGGCGGAGCCATCCCAGCGGGCGACGTGGTCTCCGTCTGCGTCTCCACCCGCGTCGGTGAAGTAGCCGCCGACGTAGACGTCCGGCCCGGCCACCGCGATGGCGAGGGCGCTGGCGTTCAGGCCAGGGCCGAGGGCGTGCCAGGCGGAGCCGTCCCAGCGGGCGATGCGGTCGGCATTGGCGACGCCGCCTGCGTCGCTGAAATAGCCGCCGACGTAGACGTCCGGCCCGGCCACCGTGATGGCGTACACGAAGTTGCTCAGGCCGGAGCCGAGGGGGTGGAAGGCGGAGCCATCCCAGCGGGTGACGTAATCACCGTCGTCGTTCCCGCCTGCGTTGACGAAGTAGCCCCCGACGTAGACGTTCGGCCCGGCCACCACGATGGCGAGGGCCGCGTTGTTCAGCCCGTAGCCGAGGGCGTGCCAGGAGGAGCCGTCCCAGCGGGCGATGCGGTCGGCGGTGGAGTTACCACCCGCGTCGGTGAAGTAGCCCCCGACGTAGACGTCGGGTCCGGCCACTGCGATGGCACGGACAAAGCTGCTCAGCCCAGAGCCAAGGGGATGCCAGGAGGAGCCGTCCCAGCGGGCGATGTGGTCTCCGTTGGAGTCGCCACCCGCGTCGGTGAAGTAGCCCCCGACGTAGACGTTCGGCCCGGCCACGGCGATGGCGGTGACGTTGCCGTTCAGCCCGGAGTCGAGGGCATGCCAGGCGGAGCCATCCCAGCGGGCGATGTGGCCGTAGGTTCCGCCCACGTTGGTGAAGTCGCCGCCGACGTAGATGTTCGGCCCGGCCACTGCCACGGCCCGGACGTAGCCGTTCAGCCCGGAGCCGAGCCCGTTCCACGCGGGGGTGAGCTCGGTCGTGTCCCAGCGGGCAATGCGGCCGTAGGTTCCGCCCATTTTGTTGGTGAACCAGCCGCCGACGTAGACATCCGGTCCGGCCACCGCAATGGCGTCGACGGTGCCGTTCAGGCTGGAGTCAAGATCGTGCCAGGCCGACCCATTCCAACGGGCGATACGATTAAGGACGACGCCACCGGCATTGGTGAAGTTGCCGCCGACGTAGACATCGGGCCCGGCCACTGCGATGGCGGTGACGTCGTTGTTCAGCCTGGCACCGAGAGGGTGGAAGGTGGCGCCGTCCCAGCGGGCGATGTAGTCACCGTTGGTGCTTCCACCTGCGTTGGTGAACTTGCCGCCGATGTAAACGTCCCCCCCGGCCACCGCGATGACTTTGACCCGGTCGTTCAGGCCGGAGCCGAGCGCATGCCAGGCGGCGCCGTCCCAGCGGGCGACGTGATCGCCGTTGGGGTCGCCACCCGCGTTGGTGAAAAGGCCGCCGACGTAGACGTCCGGCCCCGCCACCGCGATGGCATAGACATGGTCGTTCAGCCCGGAGCCGAGGGGGTGCCAGGCGGAGCCGTCCCAGCGGGCGATGCGGTCGGCATCGAAGTTGCCACCTGCGTTGGTGAACTCGCCGCCGACGTAGATGTTCCCCCCCGCCACCGCGATGGCGTGGGCATAGCCGTTCAGCCCGAAGCCGAGGGGGTGGAAGGCGGCGCCGTCCCAGCGGGCGATGCGGTCGGCATAGATGTTCCCACCTGCGTCGGTAAACTGGCCGCCGACGTAGACATCTGGCCCGGCCACCGCGATGGCGCGGACGTAGTGGTTTAGCCCGGGGCCGAGGGCGTGCCAGGAAGAGCCGTCCCAGCGGGCGATGTAGTCGGCATTGGCGATGCCACCTGCGTCGGTGAACCCACCGCCGACGTAGACATCGGGTCCGGCCACCGCGACGGCCCAGACGCCGTAGTTCACCCCGGAGCCGACGGGGTGCCAGGTATTGGCCGGGGAGCGTGGGGCGGCGGGAGCGGCCACCGGCGTGAAACGCGGCGCGCCGCCGGGCGCGTACCCCATGCGGTAGCCGGTGGGGTCGAGCGCGCCGCTGAAGCCGGTGCTCAGGTCCAGTGTGCCGTCGGGGTTGAGCAGGGTCTCCAGCGGCGTGAGGTCCGCCTGGGGCGCCTGCGCAGCGCGGGCGCTGTATCCTGGCCCGACGGCCAGCAGCCCGGCCAGCAGGGCAGTGGTCAGGAAGAGATGAGATGTTTTGATTGTCCGTTTGATCGGGTGTGTCATTTCCTTTTCCTTCTCTGCATACGCGGCCGTCTCTACTGAGCGGTGCGCCGCACCAGCCCTTCGGCTGTGCTCAGGGCAGGCTTACCTCAGGACGAGCGGCAGGTAGACACGGTGGAAGACCGTTCCCCAGCGGGCGATCCGGTCTCCGTCCGGCTCTCCACCTGCGTCGGTGAAGTAACCGCCGGCGTAGACCTGTGGCCCGACGATTGCTATGGCCCACATGTTGTCGTTCACACCGGAGCCGAGGGGGTGCCAGGCCGAGCCGTCCCAGCAGGCGACGTGGTCGGCATTGGCGTTGCCACCTGCGTCGGTGAAGTGGCCGCCGACGTAGACGTCGGGACCGGCCACTGCGATGGCGTAGACATAGCTGCTTAGACCAGAGCCTAGGGCGTGCCAGGCCGTGCCATCCCAGCGTGCGACATGGTCGGCACTGGCCACGCCGCCTGCGTCAGTAAAGTAGCCCCCGACGTAGACGTCCGCCCCGGCCACGGTGATGGCGTAGACGGTGTCGTTCAGCCCAGAGCCAAGGGGGTGCCAGGCGGAGCCGTCCCAGCGGGCGACGTGGTCGGCGCTAGCGACGCCGCCCGCGCCGGTGAAGGCGCCGCCGACATAGACGTCCGGCCCGGCCACCGCGACGGCGAGGACGTGGCTGTTTAGGCTGGAGCCGAGGGGGTGCCAGGAGGAGCCATCCCAGCGGGCCACGTAGTCGCCATTCGGGTCGCCTCCCGCATTGCTGAAGTAGCCTCCGACGTAGAGGTCAGGCCCGGCGTCCGCGATGGCGGAGACGAGGCTGTTCAGGCCGGAGCCGAGCCCACTCCAGGCCGGACTGAGCTCGGTCGTGTCCCAGCGGGCGATGTGGTCGGCGTCCGTCTCCCCACCCGCGTCGGTGAACAGGCCGCCGACGTAGACGTCCGGCCCGGCCACCGTGATGGCGACGACACCACCGCCGTTCAGCCCGGAGCCGAGGGCATGCCAGGATGAGCCATCCCAGCGGGCGATGTAGTCGGCATTGGGGTCACCACCCGCGTCGGTGAACAGGCCGCCGACGTAGACGTGCGGCCCGGCCACGGCGATGGCGTAGACATAGCCGCTCAGCCCAGCACCGAGGGGGTGCCAGGCGGAGCCATCCCAACGAGCGATGCGGTCGGCGTTCGCGTCGCCGCCCGCGTTGGCGAACCAGCCCCCGACGTAGACCTGTTGCCCGGCCACGACGATGGCGAAGACGTAGTAGTTCAGTCCGGAGCCGAGGGGGTGCCAGGCGGAGCCGTCCCAGCGGGCGATGCGGTTGGCACCGGTCACGCCGCCCGCGCCGGTGAAGGCGCCGCCGGCATAGACGTCCGGCCCGGCCACCGCGATGGCGTAGACGTCGTCGTTCAAGCCGGAGCCGAGGGGTTGGAAGGCGGAGCCGTCCCAGCGGGCGATGTGGTCGGCGTTGGAGTCACCGCCCGCGTCGGTGAAGTAGCCGCCGATGTACACGTTCGGGCCGGCGACCGCGATGGCGCGGACATAGTTGTTCAGCCCGGAGCCGAGGGGGTGCCAGGTCGAGCCGTCCCAGCGGGCGACGTAGTCGGCATCCGCCATGCCACCCGCGTCGGTGAAGAGGCCGCCGACGTAAATATCCCCTCCCGCCACCGCGATGGCGTAGACGTCGTCGTTCAGCCCAGAGCCGAGGGGGTGCCAGAAAGAGCCGTCCCAGCGGGCGATGTGGTCGGCATCCACCACGCCACCCGCGTTGGTGAAGCCGCCCCCGACGGTGACGTCCGCCCCGACCACCGCGATGGCGCGAACGGCGGCGTTCAGCCCCGAGCCGAGGGCGTTCCAGGTGTCCGCCGGGGAGTGTGGGGCGGCGGGCGCGCCGGCCGGTCTGAAGCGCGGCGCGCCGGCGGGCCCGTACTCCATGCGGTAGCCACTGGGATCGAGCGCGCCACTGAAGCCAGTACTCAGGTCGAGGCTGCCATCGGGGTTGAGCAGGGTCTCTAGCGGCGCCAGGTCCGCCTGAGGCGCCTGCGCGGCGTGGGCATGGTGCCCTGGTCCGGCAGCCAGCAGCCCGGCCAGCAGGGCAGCGGCCATGAAGATGTGAGATGCTTTGATCTTTCGTTTGCTCAGGTGTGTCATTTGCTTTTCCTTTTCGTATAAAAGTGGCGCGGTCTCCGCGCCTGCGCCGGGGCGGGGCAACCCCGCCCCTACAGGGCAATTTCTTCATCGAGGGTGGATGTAGTTCATGATTACTGCCTGCGAAAGCATCCCGCCACGCCCGGCAGGCTACGATGTAAACGCGGGCACTGTGCGATCAGTCCCCGGCTGTCCTCTATTGCCACAATGGATCTATGATCCGAAAGGTGGCATCTGCCCTGAAGAGGTCACTGTCACTCTGTTCAATGTACAGATGAAAGTCGCGATGACGCAGGAAATATCCCGGATAGTTGTATGATTCGAACGAAACCAGGGCAGGGTTGGCCAGCCCAGGCCGCTCACAGAACGTCGCATCTTCTCTGAATCGCTGGGTGTCCTCGAAGCCATGCAGCCTGATTCGGAAATCATAATGACGAAGGTAGAAGCCAGAATAGTTGATAGACTGGAACGAAACGCAGTGACTATCCGCCAACCCAGGCATGAATATGAACGTGGAATCCTGTTGGCCCGAGTCTGATGAGACTTCTGTCAGCTCTCCCATGAAGCTACTGTGTCGGACATAGTAGCCGGGATGGTTGTAAGCCCCCAGCGAGTGGTGATTGGCAGGGAACACTGTCGGCGTGCCCATCGGCTTGGGCGTGTCGGTTGGCTCAGGTGTGTCCGTCGCCGGCGCCGGTACGACGATCCGCACATAAACGGTGCTACCGAACGCCAGCCCGGTGTCCGACTGCATACGCCAGTTGCCCCGGTAGGTGCCGGGCGCAGCGGGTGCCGTCAGGTTGACGCTCAGATCGGCCGTGCTCCCGGCCGCCGTCGGAGGCACCGCCACCTGCGCCTCACCGCCCATCTGATCCCCGCCTACGAAGACGAACCTAAAGCCCGCCGTCCAGTCGCAGGTGCCGTTGTTGCGGATGCGCCAGGTCTTGACGAAACTGGTTCCTGGGGCCAGCACCGTGTCGTCCGGGATGGTCACGTCCGCCACGCACGTCGCATTCAGCGTGCACCCCGCCTCCGTCGTCACGTCCGGCTCCGGCATCGGCGTCGGCTCCGGTGTGGGAGGCTCCCCTGTCGGCGGTTCCCCCGCAGGCGGCTCCGGTGTCTGGGTCGGCGCCCCTGCAGCAGCCGCTGCCACCTGCAACCTGATCGTGGCCATCTCCGAGGCGGCTCCCTCGACGTCGTAGGCCACCACCCCAATTGTGACCAGCCCCTCTGTCTCCGGGACCCACGGCTGTGCGATCGAGAATAGCGTGGGATTCCCGCTGGGTGGCGCATCGCTGCGCACAGCCACGCCGTTCACCGAGAGCTCCACCCGCGCGACTCCCGCCCCGGCTGTCGCCTGCGAGGCGATCTCCACCGCCTGCCCCACGCTCACCGTGGTCCCTTCTGGCGGGCTGGTGATGGTCACGCTGGGTCCACCCCCACTGCCCGGGGATGGCCCGCAAGCTAGAACCGCCGCCGCCAATAGTGCGACGGCTAGAACGATAGTCCAAAGCTTCTTGGTCTTTAACATCATCTGCCTCCTCGAATGTCTAAAGAACTACCTGCCTTCTTAGCACATGTCTCGTATGGATTGCCTGGAGGTAGTTTGTCCCTTACTCTCCCTTGCGCTCCATGTGCCGGGGACTGAACTGGGTTTCCAGAAATGCGATCAGCGCCTCCAGACTGGCAAAGTTCAGCCGTTGACCGTCACCGGTGCTTTCCAGCGATGCGCGCCAGACGAGTCGTCCATCTTCCTCCGTTCGCCAGAGTCTAAGCAAATACGATGCGTAGTTGAGCTGTTCCCTGGCCATCGTCCTCCAGCATAGCAGGAGGGCGTTAAGGAATCGTTAAATGCCCGTCGGGCTACTTGACGCCAAAGCCAAAATCGGTGATACTATTATTGGGCATTCTGGCTTTGACAACTGCTCGATATTCGACATCTGAGTGGGTCTTTGGATAGTGAAGTTCGGCGGTAGTATTGTGCTGTCACTCTCTCTATTGGCCCCCCTCCAGATCACACGCGACGGGAAACCACTTGCCGTGCGCCTGACAGCGAAGGCACAGGCGCTGTTGGCGTACCTGGCCGTCGAAGCCGACGTGCCCCATCCCCGCGACTTTTTGGCCGGGTTGCTCTGGCCCGACCATCCTCAGGCCGCAGCCCACAACAGCCTGCGTCAGGCGCTGCACCAGTTGCGCCGCGCCTTGGGCAAGGCCGCTCCGCCCTTCCTGCTGGTCACCCGACAGACGGTGCAGTTCAATTCGGCCAGCGATCATTCGTTAGACGTGGCCGAGTTCAGCGCGCTGGTCCGGGAATGCGACGGGCACGCCCACCGCCGCCGCGAGACCTGCCGGGTCTGTGTCGAGCGGTTGCAGCGTGCCGTCAAGTTATATCGCGGTGACTTGCTGACCGGGTTCTTTTTGAAGGACAGCGCAGCTTTTGAGGAATGGGCGTTGGTCACGCGTGAACAACTTGCGCGCCAGGCACTCTCGGCACTGCACAGCCTGGCCGAGTACCACGCCTTGCGGGGGGACTATCAACTCATGGAGCGCGTCGCGCGGAGGCAGATCGAGATTGATCCGTTCCGAGAGGACGCGCACCGTCAGGTGATGCGCGCGCTGGCGTGGAGTGGACAGCGCAACGCGGCGCTGGCACACTACGAAGCCCTGTGCCAGATGTTGGCACAGGAATTGGACACGCCGCCCGATACAGAGACGACCACCCTGCGCGCGCAGATCGAATCCGATTCGCTCCAGCCGCCCACGCCGCCCCCCCTGCGCAACTGGCCCGCCTACCTGACGCCCTTTTTGGGCCGCGAAGGGGAATTGGCGCAGATTAGCGAGTATCTGCAAGCCTCGGACGTGCACCTGTTGACGATTATCGGGCCGGGCGGCATCGGCAAGACGCGGCTGGTCTTGCAGGCGGCAGCGCAAGAGGCCTTTGCCTTTCGAGACGGCGCGTGCTTTGTGCCGCTGGCGGACGTGAGCGCGCCCGAGCGCGCCGTCTCTGCCATCACCGGCGCGCTGCGTGTTTCCTTCTCCGATTCGGCTGACCCCAAGCAGCAATTGCTCAATTACCTGCGTGACAGAGATTTGCTGCTCGTGTTGGACGGCCTGGAGCACTTGGTCGAGGAGAGCGAGCTGGTGAGCGACCTCCTGCGCACTTGCCCGACTCTCAAGATCCTGGCTGCCTCTCGCGAAGGCTTGAACCTGAAACAGGAATGGCGGCTGCCCATCCAGGGGTTGTCATCGCCCGACCCGGGGGCGCTGGCAGACCTGGAAACTTGTAGCGCAGTGCAGTTGTTCCTACAGCGGGCGCGGCAGGTGAGGCCGGGATTCACGCTCTCGGAGGCAGACCGGCCGGCCGTGGCGCGCATCTGCGAGCTGGTGGACGGAATGCCGCTGGCCCTCGAGCTGGCCGCGGGCTGGGTCAAGGTGCTCTCGTGTGCCCAGATCGCACACGAGATCGCGCGCAGCATGGACTTTCTCGTCACCTCCATGCGCGACGTGCCCGACCGGCATCGCAGCGTGCGGGCCGTGTTTGAGCACTCGTGGCGCTTGTTGAGCGAGGCAGAGCAATCGGCCCTCCGACAACTGGCAGTCTTTCGCGGCGGATTCTGCCTGGACGCTGCTGAGGCGGTGGTCAGCCTGCCGGGAGCCTCCGGCTCTGGCCAGCCGTCGGTAGAAGGTGAGGCAGCGTCTCCGCGTCCGCTCCACCCACTTCACGTCCTGCTCTCCTCCCTCGTGGACAAATCGCTCTTGCAGGTGACGCAATCCGGGCGTTACACACAGCACTCGCTCGTGCGCCAGTACGCAGAAAAGAGGCTGGTCGAGTCACCGGACGAAGACGAACAGGCCCGCGAGCGTCATGGCCGCTACTACGTCTCCCTGGTGCTACAATGGGGAGAGCAGTTCAAGACCGCCAAGCAGGCGCAGGCCTTGGCGGAGATGGACGAAGAGGTCGAGAACGTGCGCGCCGCATGGCGCTGGGCGGTCGCCGGGTGTCGGTGGATCGAAATCGGGCAAAGCCTGACCGGCCTGATCATGTTCTACCGCGCGCATGGATGGTGGCTGGAAGGCGAGGCCGCCATGGGCCAGGCAGTCACGGCATTGAGCGAAGGCGGGCCAGACCTCGCCGCCAGAGACCCGGCGAAAGCGATCGTGCTGGGCACGGCGTTGGTAGAACAGGGCGTTTGCTGCGTCCAACTGGGTCGCTACGAGCGAGCAGAAGGCCTGCTGGGAAAAAGCCTGCCGCTGCTCGATCCTGCCATCGCACGTGGCACTTTCGCCATGGCGCTGGGCTGGCTGGGGACAGCGGAGACAAATCAAGGCAAGCACGAGCCGGGCGGGGAACATCTGCGACAGGGGCTGGCAGTGGCCAGGGAAAGCGGCGACCTCTGGTGCATCGCGATGCTGCGCCTGCTTTCGGGCCATTATGCCCGGACGAGAGAGCTTGCGGAGGCTGCCGAACACTACCGGGCGAGCCTGTCCATCTTTCAAGACCTGGGGGACCTGCGATCGATGGCGAGCCCGCACTACTTCTTGGGCGAAGTCATGCGTCTTTCAGGGGGCCTGGCAGAGGCCGGGCCACATCTGGAAGAGAGCCTCGCGCTTGCCCGGGAGGCCGACTCTCAGCAGTTAGTAGGCTGGAGCCTTGCGGCTCTGGGCTTTGTGGCCTACGGCCTGGGAGACTACTCAGAGGCGCGACGGTGCTTTCAGGAGAGCTTTACCCTTGCCAGTGAGATCGGGGACATCCGGACCCTTATAGCCAATCACTTGGGTTTGGGGGCCGTCGCGTCCGTGCTGCACGACGATTCAGCGGCGAAGGGGCATCTGCTCGATGCGCTGAGGATGTCCGTCGAGGCCCGAGCCTGGCCTCAACTTGTGCGCAGCCTGAATGGCTGGGCCGGGTTTCTGGCCAGGCAGGGCCAGACCGAACAGGAACGCGCAGTCGAGTGCCTGGCTC
>DAOUDX010000180.1:0-29107 GCA_034430835.1 Anaerolineae bacterium | reverse complement strand
GAGCGGCTCCCCGAACACCGGCTAGTCAATCTGGGCAGGGGGAACGATACAGTCATCAGTCTGTACCGCAGAATCGCCCAGTTGAGACTTGACGATACGCCGAGGGCGTGCTCGTTCGACATCGCCCTCCTATGGGTCGGGGTGAACGACAGCAGCGGAGAAGGTTCACGGTCGCTGCGGATCATCAATGCGCTGCGCAGGCAGTCCCGACCCAGGAGCCTCGACGAGTTCCGGGCGGCCTATCGCAAGACGCTCGACCTGCTGTGCCGCCACGCCGGGCGGGTGATCGCCGTCGCGCCGCTGCTGAAGGGCGAAGACGTGAACAGCAAGGAAAACCATCGAGTCGAGGACTTTGCCAAAGCCATCGAGGAGTTGGCGGCGGAGTATGAGCGTGTGGAGTATCTCGATCTGAGGCCGATCTTTTTCCAGGCGCTGACCGACAGGCACATCTCTGACTACATAATGGAGGGACCGCTCCATATCGGGTTGGACGTGCTGCTGCTGCGGGGTGACGCGCAAGTCGATAGAAAATCCGCCGAGCGAGGGCTGCACCTGACCCTGGACGGCGTTCACCTCAACAGTGCCGGGGCAAAGCTCGTGGCAGAGGCATTTCTAAGAGTCATTTCCAGCTCAGATTGACAACCTGACCTACTCGTACGCCAGCGCCTCGCGGACGCCGATGCGCGTCGCCTGCAGCGCCGGTCCAGAACTGGCCAGGGCGGAGAGGACGCTCACGATCAGCAGCCAGAGCAACATCCCATCGGCTGCGTAGACGAAATCGAGCGGCATCGCGAGCAGGGCCTGGCCGATCGCGTCGCCGAACAGGCGCGCAGCCGGGTAGCTGAGCGGCGCGGCCAGCAGCCAACTGAGCACTCCCACCAGCGTCCCCTCCACGACGAACATCCCCACGATGGAGATAGAAGAAGCGCCGATGGCGCGCATCACGCCGATCTCGCGCCGCCGCTCGACCACATTCATCGCCATCGTGCTCATCAGGCCGATGCCCCCCACGATGGCCGTCAGGACCACCATCCCCAGCAGCACCGACGTGAGGAGGCCGAACGACGCCCGGCTATCCTCCAAAGCCGCGCTGGTCGTCCACGCGTACTCAATCTCGATGCGCTGCGCCGCGTAGGCTTCCTCCAGCGCCTCGACCAAGCGCTTCTGTGACGCAAGATCGTCGTGCTGCGCCAGGATCTTGACCCACCTGCCCCGGCCGGCGTCGCCAACTTCCCGCTCCAGGGCGTCGAGCGGGACGAAAAAGTCGTCCGATCTATCGTCCACGCCCAGGTACAGGCCGACCACCGCCCACAGCGATTCCTCGTCGTCGATGCTCAGGGTGACTTGATCCCCCACCTGGATACCCTGCTTTGCCGCAAGTCGCGCGGTGAAGACGAGGGCATTCGCATCGCCGGGCTGCAAGCTGCGGCCAGCGGTGATGTTGGGATTCAGAATCACCGAATCGGATGGCACCCCGATCAGCCCCACCGACTTTTCCTCACCACCCGGCAGCAGGAGCGTGGCATTGTGCTCCCGCCAAACCTCGGCCTCGACGACGCCGGGCACGTCCTCGGCGATCCCGATCGCACGCGAGGCGCGAATCGGGCGCTCCAACGTGATGGCGACGTCCTCGCCCGGCGAGAAGCAGGTCAGGATGGTCGCGTCAAGCGACCTGGCCGTGCTCAAGACCATCGCGAACATCAGTCCGCTGAAGGTAAGCGCGGCCAGCGTGAGGAGGATGCGCGCCTTGCGGCGGAAGGTATTGCGCAGGCTGAGCGCTATCGGGCGCGGCAAGCGGCGCACGCGCCCGCTCAGACGGTCAAGCGGTCCCTGACCAAAATCGGCTCCAATCCCGTGGGAGCCGATGGCCTCCCGCACGGTGATACGCACGCCGCCGATCACGGGCACCAACGCCGCCATGAGTGGCACGACGACGCCAACGACGATCTGGACACCTACCGCGACCGGCTCGAATTGGAAGGAGTCGATCTCGACGCTGGAAAAGATACTCAGCAGCCACACCGCCATCCAGTGGGCACCGATCACGCCCAGCGGCACGGCCAGCAGCAGAGCCAGCCCGCCGTAGATCAGCACTGTCGTCAGATAGACCTGCATCACACGGCCGAGGGTGGCACCGACGGCCTTCATCACGCCGATCTGCCACACCTGCTGCACGAGGATGGCGCTCATCGTGTTGATGATCAGGAACGCGCTCACCCCCAGCGAAAGGACGCCGATGACCACCAACACGATCATCGTCGCATCGACGATATCTTGCACCCAGTGCCTATCCGGGTCCGAGATCTCGTGCCCGCCAACGACGAATCCCATGCGCTCCAGCCGATCCTCGATCCGCCCAGCAGCCTCGACGGCTGCCTCCTCGCTGTACGCATCCAGGAGGAGGTTCAACTGATTCAAGTCCTCGCCACCGCCAGAGCCAGACAGCCAGGCCGCCGTCTCTGGCGTGGCGAAGAACAGCGCGTCCCCACCCCAGTCGGGGGGCAATACGACCGGCGCGCACGCGACCCCCTCGACGGGCACGAGCCGCTCGCGCTCCCCGATCTTGACCAGGACGGTCGTGCCGAGGGGGATGTCCAACTGGTCCGCCGAGAGGCACTCGACGGCCAGGATGTGGGGTGCCGAGAGCCGCGCCAGCGGGTCGTCGGGCCAGTACCCCTCCCGCAGTCGCAGCAGATTCATGCGCTGCGCACCAAAGTCGGCGCGCGCGATCACGTCCGCGTCGCGCCACTCGTCTTGGCCGGCCAGCTTCCACTCGAAGCCGGCGTGCAGCTCCCCCTCCGCCTCGGCGACGCCGGGCTCGCGCGCGAGGGCATCAATGGTCTCTTGGCCGAACGGCCCGCCCCAGAAGGTGACGTGCGCGGGCAGCGCCGCGCGGTAAGGGGTCATGATGTGCGCGCGCAGCACGCCGTGGAGCCCAAAGACCACCCCCAGCGCAAAGACGCCCACGGCCGTAGAAAGTACCACCAGCGCCGTGCGGGCCTTGCTGAGTTTGAGATCGCGCCAGACTTTGCGCCAGGTCACTCTCATCGTCAACACCTCTCGTGAATCATCGGACGCAGATGAACGCTGATTGACACGGCCTTTTCTGTATGGATGCGGCCATCCAACGTTTGCAGGAGAAAGTAAGCTCCACGATCAGGTTATCACACCTCGCTCGACGTTTCCTAGCCGGCAGCTAACAACCTGCTATCAAAACCGGCCCTCGATTGCGACGCCTTGAGCAGCCGCAGACCCATCCAGACGTGCCACACAGGGGCCAGAATCGCCCCACCCCCGGCGGCGATCAGGTTGAGCGCCTCCAACGTAAAGACGTCGGCGAACACCGTCGCCCAGTAGCAGAGGCCGCACGGGATCCCGAGCAGAGCGTGCGCTTTTGAGAGCTTGCCACTGCGCAGCCCTACGACGCTGACGACGAGCGTCCAGACCCCGGCGCCGCCGAACATCAGCCAGCCGTTGGGGTCGAGCTCGGGCAGGCCGACGGCCGCCATTGCCGCCCTGGTGGCCTCGTCGCCGCTGACGTAGGCTTGCGCCAGATCGGGCGCCTTGCCGATCAGGGTGAGGAAGCTCACGGCCATCACGGCGAACCCGACGACGGCGTAGATGCCCGCCGCGCGCAGCCACTCCCCGCCCTCCACACGCAGGTAGTCGCCCACTGCCGGCACGACGGCAAAGGCCAGGACAGAGGTCGCCGTCAGCATCACCCACGCCACCGACAGGGGAAGCGGGCTCTCGGCGTAATACCGCAGGAACTCGCCAGTCCCATAGCGCTGCTCGGCGGGCGTGAATACGACGTAGATGACGAGCAGCACGTTGATGGTGCCGATCAGAATGGCACACATGCCACCCAACTTGCTTCCACGATTCGTATGCATCGCTCTCTCCTTCGTTCAAGCTGCTAGAAGTAGCATAGCACGGCGAGGGAACAGCGTCATGTACCCAAAGGTACATTGGGTGACATGAGGAGGAGCGAAAAGTCTTCTACCTGCTGCTGCAACTCGCCCACACGCTTGCCCAGCTCATTGAGCGCGGCAGCCTGTTCCGCCGGGCTTTCCCCGCAAGGGTGGGTTCGGCCAAGAACCTTGCCTGGCGTCTGTTGGAAGCCTGGCGCAATGCACGCTTCAGCACTCAACAAATCGATCACATGTTGAGCACCCGCGTCCAGATCCGCTTCCCGCCTCCGTAACACCTTGGCTTCTGTATTCCGGTGTTTTGCCCCTGACAACTGAACTTACTCCTCTCTCCAACTCCTGACCAGCTCGCCCACAGATTGGAGTAGCCCCGCACGGCTCACCCACGAACACACGCTTTTGGCTCTAGCTCCTGTCCCTCACGCCTGAAACCCATCTATCCGTCCGCCTATCCTTCATCGCTGGAGCGTGGATTGCTTGACAAGTGACACCAGAGGTGTATAATTGATAGTGAGAATTATTCTCAATAAGAGGGCAGGAAAGATGATCCAATCCAGCGAGCACCTACGAGATACTTTCCACGCGACCGGCCGGCGCTTGACCTCTCAACGCCGGTTGCTTCTGGGTGTGCTCGAAGAAAGCGATAGCCACCTGGACGCCGAGACACTCTTTGTCCGGGCCAAAGCCCGCGACCCCGATATCAGCCTGGCGACCGTCTATCGCACGCTGGCCGTGCTCAAGGAGATGGGACTGGTGGAGGAGCACAGTCTAGGCGAAGAGCATAGCCACTACGAGGCGATGCGGGGCGAGCCGCACTACCACTTCGTCTGTTTGGGCTGTGGGAAAGTGATCGAGTTCGACGCGCCTCCGATGAAGCAGATAGAGGAAGACGTAAGTGAAAGGGAGGGGGTGTGTATCACGGACGCAAACCTGCGCTTGAGCGGCTATTGCGCTCAGTGCCAGGATACTATGGGAGGACAGAGCTGCCATGGAGAATGAAAAGACGTGTATGGATGTCCCACTGTCGCCCACCGAGGGGAATGGGGGGGAGCCTCTGAGCGCCTTGAACCCGGGCGAGCGAGGTGTGGTGGTGGGGATGGATGGCGGCCGGGGACTGCTTTGCCGCATGACGAGCCTTGGGTTCACGCCGGGCGCGGAGGTGACGGTGGTGCAGAACTTTGGCCACGGCCCGCTGATCGCCCTTGTGCGCGACGCGCGGGTCGCGCTGGGCCGGGGCGAGGCGGGCAAAGTCCGCGTACGGAGGATAAACCATGACTGAGAAGACTTACACAGTGGCCCTGGCCGGCCAACCCAACGTGGGCAAGTCCACCGTCTTCAACCTGCTCACCGGCCTCAACCAGCACGTGGGCAACTGGCCCGGCAAGACAGTCGAACGGAAAGAGGGTACACTTACCCACAATGGGGCGACCTACCGGCTGGTCGATCTGCCCGGCACTTACAGCCTGACGGCCAACTCTGCCGAGGAGGTCATCGCCCGCGAGTTCATCATCCGCGAACGGCCGGACGTGGTGGTGGCGATGGTGGATGCGGCGATCCTGGAGCGCAGCCTCTACTTGGTGTCGGAGCTACTCCCGCTGCCCGCACCGGTGATCGTAGGGTTGAATATGATGGACGTGGCAGAGCAGGAAGGATTCTGTATCGAGCCGCAGGTGCTCGAAGCGGCGCTGGGGGTCAGGGTCGTGCCGATGATCGCAGCCAGGAACGTCGGCGTGCGCGAGCTGGTGGCAGCGATTGACGAAGTGACGCGGGGGGACTATACTTATGCACCCAAGCGCCCGGAGATTCGCGCCGATCATCAGGAGGTGCTGACGCAGATCGGGGAGTTGATCGACGGATGTGTACCGGAGCCGTACCCGCAGAATTGGGTGGCATTGAAGTTGCTGGAGGGTGATCGGGAGATCACGGCAATGATGCAGACCTGTCTGCCTGGGGAGCAGTGGGAAACAGTGCACGACGTGCTGCGGGCCCACGACGACGCGCTGGTGGCCGTGGCCAGCGGGCGGTACGAGTGGATCGGGCGTATGATCCGCGCGGCTGTGACCCGCCCCAGAGCCGGGCGGATAGGCCTGACGGAGCGGTTGGATCGCTGGGCTACGCATCCCCTCTGGGGACTTGGGATCCTGGCAGGCATCCTGGGGTTGGCCTTCTGGCTGACCTACACCATCGGCGCACCGCTACAGGACTTGCTGGATGTCTACGTGGTGGGTGGGTTGGCAGACCTGATGGGCAACCTGCTGACCGGCGCGCCGGCATGGCTACAGGGTCTGGTAGTAGACGGCGTTATCGGCGGCGTCGGCACCGTCGTCACCTTCCTGCCCATTCTGGTCATCTTCTTTGCCGTTCTGGGCTTGCTGGAGGACACGGGATACATGGCGCGCGCGGCCTACGTAATGGACGGTTTCATGCACCTGATGGGGCTGCACGGCAAGTCCTTCCTGCCGCTCTTCCTGGGCTTCGGCTGCAACGTCCCGGCGGTGCTGGGCGCGCGGGTGATCGAGTCACGGCGCGCGCGGCTGCTGACGATCCTCCTGGCCCCGTTGGTCCCCTGCGTGGCCCGGATGGCGGTGATCGCCTTCATAGCCCCGGCCTTCTTCGGCGCTGCCGCCACGCTGGTCTCCTGGGGAATGACTCTCCTGGCGCTGGTGGTGCTGGCTCTGTCCGGGGTGCTGATCAACAAGGCCGTCTTTCGGGGCCAGCGGGCAGCGTTCATTATGGAGTTGCCCTTATATCATCTCCCCAACTGGCGCACCATCGGCTTGCTGGTGTGGCAGCGGAGCCTGGCCTTTGTCAAGAAGGCGGGTACGCTGATCCTGGTGGTCTCTGTGGTGGTATGGGCTCTCTCGGTGTTGCCGGGTGGGGAGGTGGAGACCAGCTTCCTGGCTGCCGTTGGTCGGTGGCTGGAACCGGCCGGTAGGCTGATGGGGTTTGATTGGCGGCTGATGGTGGCGCTGTTGACCGGTTTCATCGCCAAGGAGAACTCCATTGCCACGTTGGGCGTGCTCTTCGGTTCGACGGGGCTCACCGCAGGCGGCGCGGGCAAGGAGGCCGGACTGGCGGAGACGCTGGCAGCCACCTTTCCTGTTTCCACGGCGCTGGCCTTCCTGGTGGTGCAGATGCTTTTCGTGCCATGCGTGGCGACGGTGGCCGTCGTCAAGCAGGAGACCGGCTCGTGGCGCTGGACGCTGTTCAACCTGGGATTCCTGCTTGTCGTGTCGCTGGCGGCCGGGGCTGGAGTGTATTGGCTGGCACGGCTGGGAGGGCTGTAGGTGTCGAGGCTGGAGCGGTATATCTTCATCGGCCTGGTCAGCCTGATCGCGCTGGCGGTGATAGTCATCGTTGCGGGACGCTGGCTGGTGCGACCGCCTGTATCTCCAGAGCAGACTGCTCCTCCAGGCAATATCACGACCACGACGGAGACGACGCCGGCGCGCGTGGTCAAGGTGCTGGAGGAGGGGGTGGACGATCTGAGCGGCTATCCCTACCAGCGGGTGCTGTTGCGCGTCGAGGGCGGCTCGCTGGCCGGGCAGGAGATCGAAATCGAGGAAGGGACAGTCAACGTCATCAGTAGCGAGCGGTTGTTCGGTGTCGGCGACAGGGTCCTGCTGGTGCGCGAGGAAACGTGCATCGAGGGGACGTGCTACGACCATACGTACATCTCCGACTTTGTGCGTACGGTGCCCCTCGTCTGGATTGCGGCGGTGTTCGTGGGGTTGATCCTACTGGTGGGGCGGGGCAGGGGGTTGCGCTCGCTGGCGGGCACACTGTTGAGCTTGCTGGTGATCTTTTTCTTCATCCTGCCGCTCGTCAAGGCCAAACACGATCCCGTTGCGGTAAGTGTCGTCGGCTCCGCCGTGCTGTTGCTTGCCTCGACCTACCTGGTCTATGGCTGGAACTATAAGGCGCATGCGGCGGTGATGGGTATGATTTTGAGCCTGGCTTTGACCTTGGGCCTGGCTTCGCTGTTTGCGTCGTGGACACATTTGACCGGTTTCGGGAGTAGCATAGAGGAGTCCTCTTACCTGGCGCTGGAATTGGGGCCGGATCTGGACTTTCGCGGATTGGTCTTGGGGGGTATCATTATCGGTGCGCTGGGGGTGCTGGACGACATCTGCGTGGGGCAGGCTTCATCAGTCTTCGAGCTGGCGAACGCCAACCGCGACCTGGGCTGGCAGCGTCTCTTCCGCAGCAGTCTCAACATCGGTCGCGATCACATCGCGGCGATGGTCAACACGCTGCTGCTGGCCTACGTGGGGGCGTCGCTGCCGCTGCTGTTGGTCTTTACGATCTATCAGGAGCCGCTGTGGTACCGGATCAACCGCGAGCCGATCACCGAGGAGATCGTGCGCACGCTGGTGGGAAGCATGGGGCTGATCCTGGCGGTGCCGATCACGGGGCTGATCGCGAGCCTGGTGGCGCGGTGGGCGGTGCGGCAGGAGACCCGCACTACAGAGTAGAAATGGGGGGTGAGAATGAGCCTCTCCGGCAAGTTTCTGGAGTTTGGAGGGAACCCTTCCGGCCTCTTGGGCAGGTTCCTTGGCGTGTTGATGAACGCCGGCCATAGCGATGCTTACCACTGGGGGCTTGATCGCATCACAGTGAAGCCGGATTCGATAGCGCTCGACATCGGCTGCGGTGGTGGCAAAGCGGTGAGCCTTTTGGCTGCGAGAGCCTCAAATGGGAAGGTGTACGGCATCGATCACTCGTTGGACATGGTAGATCTATCGAGAAAGGTGAACAAATCACTTGTCCAAAGCGGTCGTGTGAAGATAGACCACGGCTCTGTTTCGTCTTTGCCGTACTCGGACGACTTGTTCGATGTCGTCACGGCTTTCGAGACGATCGAGTTCTGGCCCAGTTTGAGCGAGGACTTGAAGGAAGTCAAAAGAGTCCTAAAGCCGTCTGGCGTGTTGCTGATTGTGAACAGATGTCCCGGTGCTGAGGAACAGGACAATTGGGCCGAATTGCTGCAGCTCTGCACGCCTGACGAGTTCTGGGAATGTTTGAGCGACGCCGGTTACTGCGATATTGCAGTCGATGATAGTTCCAAGCCGGGTTGGATTATGGTGTTGGCCAAAAAGTCTTAGGCGTGGTTTTGCGGCTAGAGCTTTTGTGGAGAAGGTTAGCCGTGTTGAATCAGTTGCTTGAGTTGCTGCGACAGGGAGGCACGCACCGGGTAGCCGACTTGGCCCGCGAGCTGGATACGACGCCCGAGTTGATCGAGATGATGCTGGAAGACCTGTGTCGAATGGGATACCTGAAGCGGGTGGGAGGGGGGTGCTCTGAGAAGTGTGGGACGTGCCCGATGGCGGGCCTGTGCGCCGCCGGGTCTGAAGGGCAGTTGTGGGTGCTGGCTGGGGAAGAAACAGCGAAAAACTCGTGACGTGAGGTGATTAGATGACGCAAACGCCGAAAGCACGACGGTTGGTGCTGCTCTACCGCTTGCGGATGGCTGGGGTGTTGGAGAAACTGACGCTGCGGCAGATCGGGCAGATGTTGGGGGTCAGTCGGGCGACGCTCATCAGTGACCTGCGGGATCTGGACAAGCTGGAGGGGGAATTCCGGGATCTCCTCGAAGCCGAGCCCTGGAAGGAACTCGTGCCTGAGGCGTCGCCCCCCGACTGGGAGGAGGATAAGATCGAGACCCTCAAGCGCTTGACCCGCGACGGCCTTGTGTGGCTGGAGAACTGGGTGGCGCCCAAGGATGCGGATGCGTAGCGAACGGAGACCGGGACAACTGAAGGGCTACGTCCAGGTCTATACCGGCGACGGCAAGGGGAAGACGACGGCAGCGCTAGGTCTGGCGCTGCGAGCCTCCGGCCACGGAATGCACACCTACGTTGGCCAGTTCATGAAAGGGCAGCGATACGGCGAGCTAGACGCGCTGCGCGATCACCCTTTCATCACACTCGAACAGCACGGCGATCCGCACTGCATCTGCCGCGAAGAGGTCACGCCGGAGCACGTGGCTCAGGCGCGGCAGGGTCTGGAGCGAGCACGGGAGGCGATGCTCTCGGGCGAGTACGACATCATCGTCTTGGACGAGGTCAACGTGGCAACCTGGTTTGGGCTGCTGACCGTCAAAGAGGTGCTGGCGTTTCTCGACCAGAAGCCGGAACATGTGGAGGTGATCCTCACCGGGCGCCGTGCACCGCAGGAACTGATCGACCGCGCCGACCTAGTGACAGAGATGCGGGAGGTGAAGCACTATTACGCGCAAGGGGTGCCGGCGCGGGAGGGGATCGAGCGGTAGTGATAGTCTTGCTCTAGAGGACTATATAGAGCGGCTTGGTGCGCTGCACGCCGATGTTGAGCGCGCGATTCAGGGGCTGCTGCAGGCAGCGCTGGATTGGGTGCCCGGGCCCGAAATGAACTCAATCGGTGCGCTCGTCGTCCACCTGACCGGGGCGGAGCGGTACTGGATCGGCGACGTGGCTGGGCGCGATCCCTCCGGCCGTGATCGGGCTGCTGAATTTCGCGCGCGTGGGCTGGACGAGGCTGAATTGAAGCGGCGGTTGGACGGTTCATTGGCCTACGCCCGTGGCCTGTTGGAGGGGCTGACGCTCCAGGACCTCGACGCGGCGCGCGTTTCGCCCAGGGATGGCCGAGAGTTTACTGTCGCCTGGTGCCTGGCACATGCGCTGGAGCACACGGCCATACACCTGGGGCACATTCAGATCATTCGTCAGTTGTGGGATCAGCAGCAGCCAGCGAAATGATGCGCGTCTTCGCTCTGACCACGCGCGGCTTGGAAGCAGTCAGCGCTGACGAAATGGGCGCCGTGCCCGGCGTGACGGTCAAAGAGGTGGCTTACCGCCGCGTCGCTGTAACCTGTGGAGCATCTCTGGCGCCGCTGCTGCGGCTGCGCACGGTGGACGACGTGTTCCTCAACGTGGGGACGTGGTCGGGTATCACGCGCCAGCGCAGCACGCTTGTCCGGCCGGGCGAGTTGAGCGCGAAACTGGGTCTCCGAAACTGTGCGCACTGTGCTGAGTTCCGCCCGATTCCAGAGTCTCCGGCATTTCCCATCACCGCCAGCTTTGTCGGCAAGCGCAACTATAGCACCGACGAGATCAAGCAGGCCTGTGCGGAGGGCATCGCACAGCGCACAGGTTGGACGTACACGCCCGACGACACCGAGGCTGATCTCAACGTGCGCGTGTTCATCGAGCACGAGCAAGCGTTCGTGGGCCTGCGGCTGGGCGAGACACCGTTACGCCGCAGACCGTATAAGCACGCCCACGTGCCTGGTTCCCTCAAACCCTCTGTCGCCGCGGCACTCCTCGCCCTGGCGGAGGTGTCACCCGGCATGCACGTGCTCGATCCGTGCTGCGAGGCTGGGACGATCCTAATCGAGGCGGCGTTGGGCGGGGCCTTGGCGCAGGGCGGAGATCGCGACCCCGCCGCTGTTGCGGCCGCGCGGGCCAATGCGGTCGCTGCGGGTGTCCTCATCGACATCCAGGAGTGGGATGCACGGGCGCTGTCACTCGGTGATGGCTCCAACGATCGGATAGTGACGAATTTGCCATGGGGGCGGGAGGTGCAGGTCGATGCAGCTCCGAAAGCTTTCTACCGGCTTACGTGTTCGAAGATGCGACGGGTACTGGCGCCCGGTGGGCGGATCGTCATCCTGAGCAATCTGCCGCGCCAGGTCGATTTACCTGGTCTTTGCTGTAACACGCAGACAGAGATCAGCCTGTTTGGCCAAACGCCGACGGTGTTAGTCTTTTCTTGATGTGAGAAGAGGGCTGTTGTGAGGCAAGGATACATTCTGCTCATCGTTCTTGCCTCTTGGCTCTGGATTGCAATCCTAGCTCTCCGCTGGCACTGGCGGTTTTGCTGACGACTATGGCCGAGATGGCCGACCGGTCGCACGAGGAGCGGTGGGACGAGAACCTGGTGCAGCCTCCGGTGGACTATCCGGCCCCGATTTTGCGTCCGTGAACGAGTTGTGGTACATTTAGGTAGCGACTTTGAGGGGGAAGGTATGGAGCCGGATATCGAGAGCTCGCAGCTTGAAGGAGTAGACGATTGGCTGCGCGAAGGCATCGCCGCCGGCAAGGCGGGGCAGCACGAGCGCGCCCGCGAGTTGCTGATGCGTGTTGTGGAACAGGACGAGGGCAGCGCACAGGCTTGGCTGTGGTTGAGCGGTGTGGTGGACAGCCTGGAAGATCGGGAGGTCTGCCTGGAGAATGTGCTGACCATCGAGCCTGAAAACGCCGCTGCACGGCGAGGGTTGGCCTGGGTACGAGAGCAGATGCAGCAGGCGGAGGCCCATGTTCCGGAACCCCCCGTGGTGGCCCGCACCCGAACCCCCGTTTCATCGGCTGCGGCCCTGCTGCGCGAAGACTTTGCCAGCAGCCGCCCGTCACCCCAATCCGATCTTGCGGCAGATCTGTCCGTGCCTGTGCAGGATTCCACTGGCCCCCGGCCACTCCCGGAGCCTGTGCCAGAATCGTTTCCCGCCGCGCCCCGGCACGAGTTCGACGACGAGTATCTGTGTCCCTATTGTACGGCGAATACCGAGCCCGAAGACCGCAGTTGCAGGTCCTGTGGCGGGAATCTGTGGGTCAGGTTTCGCACGCAGGAAAAGCGCTCCTCTCTCCTCTGGGCTCTCCTGGCGCTCCAGGTGGGCAATGCGATCTATGCGGCATTGCCTGTGTTCCTGCTGTATTTTCTCGGGCCGACGGTTGAGAGACTTCTCGGCGGCCTGACACTGCCTCCCTTTGTCCTCTACCTGCTCGCCGTGCCCAGCTTATTCTCGCTTGCCCTGGCGTTGGGATTGTATCTTCGCTGGCGGCCTGTCTATTACCTATTCATGGTTGACTCTGCGATTGGGGTCGCTTCCGCTGTTGTGGCGCTTCGCTTTCAGCTTCTTGTCCTCGGCGTGGTTTCTTTCCTTTTCTCCCTGGGAAGGTTCGTCATGGTCCTCCAACTGGGAGGCGACTTTGAGATGCAGAGAAAGCGGATTCTCTTCCGCACAGACCGCGGTCTCAAGGAGAGCGTGGAATACATGACACGGGCCGACTATTACAATCGGCAAAAGATGTGGGGCCTGGCCACCCTTCACATCCGGGCGGCGCTTGGGTTGATACCAAATCGGCTGGATTGCCACATGGCGCTGGTCGTGGCGTACATCCGGCTCAAGCGGCACGACATGGCTGAGTATGCCCTGGCGCAGGCCAAGCGCCTTGCCCCCGGCGATCCGCGACTCGCGGAGATGGAAACTCTGCTCGAAGAGCTGCAATCCGGCGGCACGTTGCCACAGGCTGTGTAGACGTGAAAGCCCTCCGCGAAGACTTCTCAGCGGAAATCGATCCCCGCTGGCGGCGCTACCTGGTGGGTACGGGATCGCTCGAGTCGACCGGCTCTACTCTTCGCTTCGTCGTCGCCGACGCGACACGCCGCAGGTACTCTGATGCACAGATCGACGACTACCAGGGATTGCCCCGCCACGACTTCCTTTGGCGCCCGCCGCTCAGGCTGGTGGTGCGGGCGCGCTTCTCTCACCCGACCGGAGAACTCCGAGGCACCGCCGGTTTCGGCTTCTGGAATGATCCCTTCCTGATGACGGGCGCGCGACTGCCTGCCCTCCCTCGCGCGCTATGGTTCTTCTACGGCTCGCCCCCCTGCAACATGCAGCTCGACTTGGAAACGCCGGGCTATGGCTGGAAAGCAGCCACGATAGACGCTCTGGGGCCGGCCGCCCTCCTGCTGGCCCCGATCGCGCCACTGGCAGTGCTGCTGATGAACGCTCGCCCACTTTACCGGCGGCTGTGGCCTCCCATTCAGCGCGCCCTCCGCGTGCGGGAGGCGATGATCGAGGCAGACATGACAGCGTGGCACACCTACGAGGTGGGATGGGGCGTGGAGCGGGCGCGTTTCCTCGTGGATGGGAAGCCTGTGCTGGAGGATGCGCCTTCGCCGCGCGGACCACTGGGCTTTGTGATGTGGCTTGACAACCAGTACATGATCGCCACGCCGCAGGGGCGGTTTAGGTGGGGTCTGCTGGACGTGCCGGCCAGCCAGTGGATGGAGATCGAGTCTCTGGCGATCAATTGGCTATCCGACACGAGTATCCCCCAGGTTTGAGCATAGCCACCCCAAGCATTTGACAGGCTGGGCGAACTCGGGTATAATCTTAGTGGTTATGGGACTAACGCCTTAGTTATAAACCTAACGTCTATTGGAGGAGAGGTGGATGGATGACGAACCTTTTGACGGACTGATCAAGCTCGGTTTCTCAGAATATGAAGCCAAGGCGTACGTGGCGCTGCTGCGCGAGAATCCGGCGACGGGATACCAACTCGCCAAGCTCTCCGGCGTGCCCAGGTCGATGATCTACGAGGCGCTGGGTAAGCTGGTCCTGCGCGGTGCGGCGATGACGCTGCGTAAGGGCGATACCACCCACTACGCTCCGGTGCCGCCAGAAGAGTTTCTCGATCAACTCCACAGGGAGCACGAAGATCTGGTCGACTCGCTCAAAGGCGACTTGGTCAGCCTTGCTTCGCCTTTGGACCTCGAGTACGTCTGGAATTTCGAGGGGCACGACAGCGTCATGGCCAAAGCGGAGGAGATGATTCTCCAGGCGCAGGATACGATCTACCTGGCGTTGGTGCCGGCCACTTTTGCTGATCTCCGACCTGCGCTGACCGAGGCGATTGGGCGAGGCGTGCGCGTGGTGCTCTACACCACAGCCGAACTCGACCTGCCGGGCAGCCGCGTGGTGGTCGCCCACGTATCGGAGGAGACGCTGGGCCAGGCGCGGGGGTTGGGGTTGATCCTGTCCATCGATAGCGAGGAGGTGCTGATCGGCGAGTGGCTGACGGCGACGCAGGCGCGGGCTTCCTGGACCAACAGCCCGTTTCTCGTCTTTCTCGCCGAGCATCACTTGCGGACAGACCTGTATCTTCCTCAGTTGCTGGCTTGTCTGGGCGATGAGGCGTTGGATCTGATCCAAGAGGAGGATCGGGAGTTGTTCGCCCGCGCTCTGGAGAGTCGCATAAAGTGTTGATACCGTTTGCTAGGGAGGTGTGCAAATGTCAAACCCAGTGTCTTCGCAATCTGGTCAGAAGCCGTCTCTTGAGCGTTCGGGGATAAGGCGCATCGTGCAGGTTCTTGTATCCATTCTACTCATCGGCGCACTGCTGTTTCTCTCCGCCGGTCGGTTCGACTGGCTGTGGGGATGGCTTTTCCTCGCCGGCTTGCTCCTCTTGATACTGCCGTCGGCGGTCGTGATGAGAAAGTCCCCGGACTTGATCAACGAGCGTGGCAGGCGGGCAGAGAATATCAAGGGTTGGGACAAGGTCCTGATGGGGATCTACTCGCTCGTACTCTTTACCGCACCGGTGGTCGCCGGGCTGGATGCCGTGCGCTTTGGGTGGTCTGCGATGCCGCTTGCCTTGCACGTGATTGGGGGAGTACTCTCTATTCCGGCGATGATTATGCCCCTGTGGGCGATGTCCGCTAACGCCTATCTCTCGACGATGGTGCGTATCCAGGACGACCGCGGCCAGCAGGCCGTCACGACCGGCCCATACCGATATGTGCGCCACCCTATGTACGTGGGAACGATCTTCTTTGGGCTGTGCATCCCACTGTTCCTCGGCTCGTGGTGGGCATTCATTCCCTGCGGCCTGATCGTCGTCATATTCATCATCCGCACTGCGCTGGAAGACCGGACCCTGCAAGAAGAACTTCCGGGATACGCCGAGTATGCCCAGCGGGTGCGCTACCGCCTGCTGCCAGGGGTCTGGTAGACCCTTTGGGTCTGCGAGACCAAAAGGGTCTCTTGTGAGGTAGACAATGAAAGGTGAACCAGGGATTTCCTACTTCGAACTGCAAGCCTACGTCGGCACCACGAAGCACATGGGGGGCTTCGAAACCACGAAGGAGCTAATCGAGTTGTGTCACGTCGATGGCGACACGTACGTCCTAGACGCGGGCTGCGGCGCCGGCGCGACGGCCAGCTACCTGGCCAAAGCGTATGGCTGCCGTGTGGTCGGCGTGGACCTGCGCGAGGCTATGGTCACTCTCTCGACGGAGCGGGCCCGGAAGCAAGGGGTGATCGATCACGTCGAGTTTCGGGTAGCCGACGCGCAAGAGTTGCCATTTGATGACGGGACCTTTGACGTGATCCTGTGTGAGTCCGTCGCCACGTTCATTGAGGACAAGCAGCGGGTAGTGGAAGAGTTGGCGCGCGTGGTCAAGCAGGGGGGCTACGTGGGGTTGAACGAGGAAATCTGGCTCAAGCCGCCGACGCCCGAGGTGGCCGACCACGTGAAAAGGATGTGGCCCGTCAAGCCGAACGTCCCGACGGCCGGGGGTTGGGAGGCGTTGTTGAAGAACGCGGGGTTGCAGGATGTATTTATCAAGGCTTACAAGGTTGATGCGCGCCGCGAGGCCACCCAGGTCAAGCGATATGCCCTTGGAGATGTGTTCAGGATGTTTTGGCGGGCGCTGGTGCTGTACGTCAAAAGCGCCGAGTTTCGAGCGTATATGAAAAAGCAGCGGCGCTTCCCAAAAGACGTCTTTGAGTATCTCGGGTACGTCGTATTGGTCGGCAGGAGATAAAAGGTGAAAGTAGGGAGCCTTCGGGTTTTGAGGACGTCTATTTCGCGATGATGGCCGAACTGGACTTTAACTACTGGGGATATGGGTTATACGTGGGTAGGAAGGTAACTTCTCAATAATGGGGGAAGATGGGGAGAATAAGAGCGATGTCGGTTTTGCGTGTGTATGGTCAGTGGATCGTCGTGACGGTGCTGCTCGCCGTGGTGCTGTTTGCGTCAGCATGGCGGGTGGATCTGCCCATGTTCTGGGTCTACCTCGTGGTTCACTCCAGCGGGCAGTTGGCGATGGCGCTGTTGGTCTTTCGGAGGAACCGCGATTTGCTGGAGGAGCGGCAAAAGCCGGGGGCGGGCGCAAAAGCGTGGGATCGGCGGCTGCTCCTGATTTATGCCCTGCTCACGATGACGCTCTTTGTCGTGGCGGGCTTGGACGTGGGGCGTCTTCATTGGTCCGATACAGTGCCGATGTGGGGTCAGATCGTGGCGTTGCTGGGATTCACGCTCTCGTTCGCGTTCATCGTCTGGGCGATGGCGGTGAACGACTTTTACTCGCGCATCGTGCGCATTCAGGGGGATCGAGGTCAGTACGTGGTCAGCGAAGGTCCCTACCGATTCGTGCGGCATCCGAGTTACATCGGGAGTATCCTTTCCTGGGTCTGCGCAGCGCTGGCGCTTGGGTCGTGGCTTGCCTTGGTGCCCGTCGTTCTGATCGCTGCGACGGTTGTGGTGCGCACGGCGTTGGAGGATCGCGCGCTGCAAGCGGAACTCGACGGGTACGGGAAGTACGCGCGGCATGTGCGCTACCGGCTGCTGCCGGGCGTGTGGTAAGCACGTTGGAGGTTGGGGGAATCAGCCGGATGTAAGAAAGGGGGTGCAAAAATGGCTAAACTGCTAGACGAGATCAAGTATGATATGAGCTTTATAAAATCACATACCTTGCAACCCCAGTGGTTCAAGGTGGCGAAAATCTTTATCCTTTTGAGCTTCTTGGTTGGTTACACTTGCCTGTTTGGATGGATGAAAATGTTACTTTTCTTTGCCGTCCTTGTCTTCTCAAGCTCCATCGTGCATCTAGTGTATCGTGTCAAAACGAACAAGTGGAAGCAAAGCTGGCTTGATTTTGTAATTGTTGAAGAAAATGGCGAGATGAAAACCAAGCGCATAGGGAAATTCTACTATTCGGCGGTCGCTTTCAACGTTATTCTCTCTCTGGTTATCAGCCAGGTGTTGCTTTGAAGTAGCGTGTTAGGCGTTTGCCGTACACGTTGAGAAAGGGCTAGATTTAGCCAAATGGACAAAGAACAAGTTGAGCAAGAGCGAGCTAATAACGACGTGCAGCGGATTGACCTTCGGCCTGTGGCCTCGGCCAGCCGCTGGCGCCGCGCCGATAGATCCGAGCTGGCAGGCAGGATCGTGAAGCGCTTTCTTCAGGTCGGCTTCCAAATGCTGATTCTGGCGGCAGCCCTGTTTGTCCCGTCGTGGCGCTGGGATTGGGGGATGGCCTGGGCCTTCCTGGGGGTCTCTGCCGCTGTGTTGATCGTCGGCGGGGTCGGGCTGCTCAAGATCAATCCAGAGTTGGTGGCCGAGCGCACGCGCATGGGAGAGGGCACCAAGGGTTGGGACAAGGTGCTGACCGTGCTCTATGGCCTGATGGGGATCACGACGCTGCTCATCGCTGGGCTGGATATGCACTTGGGGTGGTCGGGAGGAGTTCCACTGGCGGTGCAGCTTGCCGCACTGGTCCTTTTTGCCCTTGGCGACCTGTTTGCTTTCTGGGCGATGTGGTCGAACGCGTTCTTCGCCACGACGGTGCGTATCCAGGGCGAGCGGGGACATGTGGTCGCCACGCATGGGCCGTACCGCTACGTGCGCCATCCGGGCTACAGCGGGTGGCTGGTCTGCAACATCGTCCCGCCGCTGATCCTCGATTCACTTTGGGCCTTTATTCCGGCGGCGCTGACGGTGGGCATCATTCTAATCCGCACGGCGACGGAGGATCGTGCGCTGCACGAGGAGTTACCCGGCTATGCTGAATACGCCCGGCGGGTTCGCTACCGCTTGCTGCCGGGCGTGTGGTGAAAGGATTGCCGGAGGTGCAATGTGGGCAGTGAGCTTTTTCGAATCGTGCTGGCGGTGAAAGGCATTGCGTACATCGTGCCACGCTTCTACTATCGCCGGCAGGCCGTGCGGGCCAATCCGTCGGGGGAATCAGAGCTGCGGAACGTGAGCGAGAGCAAGCTGCGCCTGGCGCTGATGGCTGTCAGCGGGCTGGGGGCGAATCTGTTGACCCTCCTGTGGATCATCCAACCGGCGTGGCTGAGTTGGTCTTGCCTGCCGTTGCCTGATTGGCTGCGCTGGGTGGGGGGCGTCATGGGCGCAATAGCCGTGTGGTTGGGGTACCTGGCCCATCGCACTCTCGGCACCAACTATACGGCCACGCTCAAGAGGATGGAGGAGCAGCGGCTCGTCATCCAGGGTATCTATCGCTGGATACGCCACCCGATGTACACGTCGTTCTTTGCCGTGCTGGCGGCCGATTTTCTGCTCACTGCCAACTGGCTCGTTGGCTTGCTGGGGGTGGTTTACTCGCTGGTGATCGTCGAGCGGGCCGGGTACGAGGAGCGTATACTGATCGAATCGTTTGGCGAAGAATACCGCCAGTATATGCGGCGCACGGGGCGGTTTTTCCCCCGGCTGATTCGCAGATAGGGCCTAACCCTGCGAATTCTTGCACGTCAGGCAAGAAAATGGGCGTAGGCTCTCCCGTTGAAGTTATTGGTTCCGGCTTGTCCGGGTTAGGTATTTTTTGTTCTTCTGATGGGGCGTGGGAGATGATATTCAAGAACCTCTTCCGTCGCAAAGGTCGCACAATACTTACGCTGGTCGGTATCTCCATCGGCGTTGCCGCCATCATCGCGCTGGGGGCGATAAGCAAGGGGTTGAAGGCTGGCTTTGCCGCCATAACCCAGGGCAGCCAGGCCGACTTGGTGATTAGCCAGGCCGAGTCGTTCAGCGCGTTGGTCAGCAGCGTCGACGAGGCGGTGGGCGACGAGGTGCGTGCTCTGCCGGGGGTGGCTGATGTGGACGGTATGCTCTACACCAACGCTCTGCTCGATAATACGACCTACCTCATCGTCTTTGGCTATGACCCCGATGGTTTCGCTATCGATCATTTCCGCATCGTCGAGGGGCAGGCCTTGGCCGAGGCGCGCGGCGTGCGGGGCAAACCCCTCATCCTGGGGCGTCAGGCGGCAGAGAGTATGGACGTGCAGGTGGGCGACGCTCTGCGCATTACCGGCAGCGCTTTTCGCGTCGTCGGCATCTATGAGACGGGGAGCGGGTTTGAGGATGCCGCGGCCGTCGTCCCATTGGAAGAGGCTCAGACGCTGGCCTTGCAGCTGCACCGTGTCTCGATGCTCTACGTCAAGCTGGACGATCCTGGCCAGGCCGACCAGTTGCGAGCGCGGATAGAGCGGCGTTTCAAGGATTTGAGTGTTGCGACGTCGGCGGGATTTGCCAGCCAGGAGCAGTTGTTCGATCTGTTGGATGGGATCGCGATGGCGGTTGCGGGCCTGGCAGTCGTCATCGGCGGCATCATCATGACCAATACGCTGTGGATGTCGGTCTTTGAGCGCACGCGCGAGATCGGCATGCTGCGCTCCTTGGGCTGGCGGCGGCGGCGGGTGATGGGGATGATCCTCGGTGAATCCATCACCCTGGCCCTGTTGGGCGGGCTGGTGGGCGGCGGCCTGGGACTGCTGTCGCTCGTGGCGATCCGCGAGTCGGGGTCTGTGCTGGGCATATTTGGGAGCCAGTTGACGCCCGATATCTTTATCCGCGCCCTGGTCACCGTGCTTGCTCTGGGGTTGGTGGGCGGGGCGTACCCGGCCTGGTGGGCCAGCCGCCTGCTGCCGGTGGAGGCGCTGCAGTACGAGGGCGGCGGTAAGGCGCGCGCGACCCGGCTGCCCGGCGGTATGACGACAAAGCTTCTCGGCTTTGTTGGGCGCAACCTCTGGCGGCGGCGGACGCGCACGGCGCTGACCCTGTTGAGCATCGGCGTCAGCATCGCCGCCGTCGTCGCCCTGGGCGGGGTCGCCGGGGGGATGCTGGGGGCGTTCACCGTGATGATGCGCGATAGTCAGACCGACCTGTTCGTCGCCGAGGCGGGTGTTGACATGGACTTTAGCGCCATCGACGAGCGGGTGGGAGCGCGTCTCGCCGCCCGGCCCGAGGTGGACGGTGTTTCCGGCATGTTCTGGACCGGCGCCACCACCGAGGAGATGCCCATGCTGATCATATACGGCTATCACCCGCGCGAGTTCGCCATCCGCCGCTATCGCGTCATCGAGGGGGAGCCGCTTTCGGGCCGCCGTCAGATCATCGTTGGCCGGATGGCGGCGGAAAAGATAGGCGTGGAAGTGGGCGATACGTTCCGTCTGCTCAATAGCAACTTTCGCGTGGTCGGCATCTACGAGACGGGCACGGCCTTTGAGGATGCTGGCGTGATCATCGGTCTGCGTGAGGCGCAGTCCATCACCGGCAAGCTGCGCCAGGTGCAGTTCTACCTCGTCAGCCTGCGAGATCCAGACCAGGTCGATGCGGTACAGGCCGACCTGGAGGCAGCCTTCCCCGACCTCGACTTTTCCCTGACCTCCGAGTTGGCCGAGAACACGAGTGACTTTCGCGTGATGCAAGAGATGGCCGATCAGCTCTCGCTCGCCGCGGTGTTCATCGGCGCGCTGGGGATGCTGAACACGATGTTGATGAGCGTGCTGGAGCGCACGCGTGAGATCGGCGTGCTGCGCTCCTTGGGCTGGCAGCGGCGGCAGGTGCTGTGGATGATCCTGAAAGAGTCGTTGGTGTTGGGGGTGGTGGGAGGTATCTTTGGCATTCCCTTGGGGATGGGACTGGGCCTGTTGGTCGGTACGGCAGGGATATGGGGTGGGGCGCTCGAGCCGGCCTACACGCCACGGTTGTTCGTGCAAGCGGTGGTGGTGGCGGCGGTGGCGGGCGTGATCGGCGGGCTCTACCCCGCCTGGCGCGCGACGCGCATGCGGCCGGTGGAGGCACTGCGGTATGAGTAGGCTGGTAGAATGGACAGGCGATTGATTTATCAACCTGCCAGGACAAGAGGTGATTGATGGTCCTCAATAACCTATTTCGACGCAAAGGTCGTACCATCCTCACGCTTGTGGGCATCTCCATCGGCGTGGCGGCCATCGTCGCGTTGGGGGCGATGGCCGAGGGATTCCGGGCCGGCTATACCTCTATGGCCCGGGGCAGCCAGGCCGACTTGGTGCTCACCCAAAAAGGAGCGATGGACATCACGTTGGGCGGTGTGGAGGAAACGGCCATCGACCAACTGCGGACCTGGCCGGAGGTGGCCGGCGTGGACGGCATGCTCATGGGCGATGTGAAGGCCGAGGACACCCCCTACTTTTTCGTCTTCGGCTACGATCCCAAAGGGTTCGCCGTCGAGCACTTCAAGATCGTGGAAGGGCAAGGGCTGGCGGATGCGCGCGGCGTGCACGGAAAGCCCCTCGTCTTGGGCCGGGGCGCAGCGCAGAGCATGGACAAGAAGATGGGCGATGCCTTCCACGTCACTGGCGGCGCTTTCCGCATCGTCGGCATTTACGAGACAGGGGACGGCTTCGAGGACAGCGGGGCGGTCATCCCACTGGCGGAGGCGCAGGCGATCCTGTTGCAGCCGCGCCGTGTCTCGCTGGCCTACATCCGGCTGCATGACCCCGGTAGTGAGGCGCGGCTGCGGGCGCGGGTGAAGCGGGGCTTTCCCGACTTGGCCCTCTCCGCCACCTCCGAGTTCGCCGACCGGCAGCAGATGATCGAAATCATGGAGGGGTTTGCCTGGGTCATCGCTGCGTTGGCGGTGGTCATCGGCGGGATGGGGATGACGAATACGCTCTTTATGTCGGTGTTTGAGCGCACACGGGAGATCGGTCTGCTGCGCTCCTTGGGCTGGCGGCAGGGCCAGGTGCTTCTGCTCATTCTGGGCGAGTCTCTGGCCCTCTCCCTCCTGGGTGGGCTGGCCGGCGTCGTCCTGGGCGTGGCAGCGGTCTACCTGCTGGGGGGTTCTATTCCCTTCATGGGGGCGTTGGGGGCGCAGTTTTCCTTCAGGCTTTTTGCCCGCGCCCTCGCCACCGTGGTCATGTTGGGGATCGTGGGGGGAGCATATCCGGCCTGGTGGGCCAGCCGTCTCCTGCCGCTGGAGGCACTGCAGTACGAGGGCGGCGGAGGGGCGCGCGTCCCCCGCTTCCTGCCCGGCATGACGGCGCGCAACCTTTGGCGGCGGCGCACCCGCACCACACTGACCATGCTGGGCGTCGGCGTGGGCATCGCTGCCATCGTTGCCTTGGGCAGCATCACCCGGGGGATGGCGGTGACACTTACCGATCTGATGACGAGCAGCCAGGCCGAGCTGATGGCCATCCAGGCGGACGTCTCCGACACCAGCTACAGCGCCGTCGACGAGCGGGGCGTGGCGCGCATCGCTGCCCTGCCGGATGTGGAGGCGGTCTCCGGCGTCATCCTCACCGTGGCCAGCACCGAGAAGATGCCCATGTTGATCCTGTTCGGTTACAACCCCCGCGAGTTTGCCATCCGTCACTTTCACATCATCGAGGGGGAGCCGCTGACCGCTTCTCACCAAGTCATCGTCGGCCGACAGGCGGCCGAGGCGATGGGGGTGGGTGTGGGCGATACGCTTCGCCTGCTGGAGAGCGCCTTCCGTGTGGTCGGTATTTACGAGACGGGGGCGGGTTACGAGAACAGCAGCGTGGTCATCAGCCTGCGCGAGGCCCAGGCTCTGGTCGGAAAGCCCCACCAGGTGACGTGGGTGCTGATCAAGCTGCGCGATTCGGAGCGGGCCGAAGGGGTGCGGGATTACCTGGAAGTGAATTTCCCAGAGATCGCTCCCTCCCTCACCTCCAAGTTTGTCGAGGCCATGCCCGACATGAAGACGAGCAACGAGATGGTGGGGCAGATCTCGTTCCTGGCGGTGTTCATCGGCGCGGTGGGGATGCTGAACACGATGTTGATGAGCGTACTGGAGCGGACGCGCGAGATCGGCGTGCTCAGGGCGTTGGGCTGGAGACGGAGCCACGTGCTGGGGATGATCTTGCAGGAGGCGCTGGCGTTGGGGCTGGTGGGCGGCGTCTGCGGTATTTTGATGGGCCTGGGGATGGCCTGGGGAGTCATGCAGATACCGCTGGTGAAAGGGATGCTGAGACTCAGTTACAATCCCCCGTTGTTCATCCAGGCCATGGTGGTGGCGTTGGTGTCCGGGGCAGTGGGTGGACTCTACCCCGCTTGGCGCGCGACGCGCATGCGGCCGGTGGAGGCGCTGAGATATGAGTAGGTTGGTAGATTGGTATCGGAAATTGGTATTTGGCAGATCGTTCGTTTTGTGCACAGTTCGAGATGAGCTTGTCTCCTTGACAACGGGAAAACCAGGTGTATAATCCCGCCCTAGACTGACTGGTCGGTCTATTATTCGGTCAAGGAGTAAACAATGACGTGCTACGACGAGTTTCCGATTTCGACGATGGTCTACAACTGGGTCACGGCAGGCGGCGTGATGATCCTCGGTGCTGTGGTTGCGGCACAGTTTGGCATGGGGGCATTGGTCGGTTACGTGCTGCTTATGCTGGTTGCGGTGCTGGGGGTAGCAGCCACGGTTTGCGCACGCTGCGGCTATTATGGCAGCCATTGCGGGCTGGGCATGGGCAAAATCGTTCCCTTGCTTTTCAAGCAGGGGCGGACGGACCTGTACCTGCGCACGCCGATGCAGTTCGTCTATGTGATCCTATTCCTGGTGGGGTTGATCTGGCCCATCGTCGGGGGCGTCGTTCTGCTCGTGGGAGGTTTAGCGCGGGGCGAGTGGCGCAACTGGCGGCTGCCGTAATTCTGCTGCTGGCTTTTGCGATCCCGCATCCCCGGCTGATGTGCAGCCACTGCCGGCAGGGAGAGTGCGGGGCTTGCCCGGCGGGCAAGATATTCTCCAGGAGGTGAGGTATGACGCCTCGACCCGATGTATCTGAAGAACGACGCGCACAGATCATCGAGGCCGCGCTGGCCTGCTTTACCCGCAAGGGATATGCCAATACGACGATGGACGACATCGTCGCCGAGAGCGGCTTGAGCAAAGGGGCCATCTATTGGTATTTCAAGAGCAAGGACGACGTGTTTCAGGCTGCTTTTACCTCGATGTTCGAGGCGGTTAGCGCCGAATCGATGACGGCGCTTCAGGCATGCGAGACGGCGGCCGAAAGACTGCGCGTAGGGGCGCAGACTATGGTCAGCCTGGCTCGCGACATCGAGGGATACTTTGGCCTGATCGTCGAGTTCTGGGCGCAGAGCGAGAACCGCGACGAGGTGATGGGGTTTTGGGCAGAGATGCTTGCTCAATACCATCAGGTGATCGCGGCTATCCTTGAGGGAGGCGTCCAGACGGGCAAGTTCAGGCCGGTGGACGCAAGCGCGTTGACGTGGATGATCATGGCCGCCTACGATGGCCTGGCTGCTTACAATATGATGATGCCGGATTTGGATATGGACAAAATCAGCGAGGCGTTCATCGAGACGCTGTTGAAGGGCTTGGTGGCAGATGGCGAGCCCGAATAACCCGCATGATATTTGCACCTGGCGGCCCGCGTCTGAATGTGCGGGGTGTGCTGTAGCCGGGCGCTTGAAATGCCGGTTCAGGCTTGGGGATCTCTTGCATTTCGCTGGCATGTTTCTGGCTTTTGCCCTTCCGGCGTTTATCGGGGTGATCTTGAGTGGGTATGGGTGGTATCTCTTAGGATGGGTTGCCTTCTGGCTGGTCTTTTTCGAGTTCTGGGAGATCCGCATCTTGTGTAGCCACTGCCCATACTATGCCGAGCGCGGCGCAACGCTACACTGCATTGCCAATTACGGTTCTCTCAAGCTTTGGAACTACCGCCCTGAGCCTATGAGCACGTTCGAAAAAGTTCAACTGTGGATCGGGTTTTCTATCTTGGGTGGGTATCCTTTCCCGTTCATGATCCTGGGGGGACAGTACCTGTGGGCGGTCGTTGCTCTATGGGGATCGGCGATGTTCTTTTGGACGCTGCGCAGGTATACATGCTCGCAGTGTGTGAATTTTTCCTGCCCATTGAACTGTGTCTCGAAAGAGATTGTGGACGCATACCTGGAACGCAATCCCGTGATGCGGGAAGCGTGGGAAAAGAGTGGTTGGCAGATAAGAGAGTTTCCGAAGTGAGGACGATCATTTTTTCACCAGCGGTGTACAACTTGGCGGAAACGACACGTGCGATTCAAGTTGCCAGGGCGTGCCAGAGGTGTTTTGATATCCTGTTCGTGAGCTATGGCGGCGAGTTTGAAACCCTGATCGAGCAAGCGGGGTTTGCCATTCGCCGGCTGGATCCGCAGGTCACACCAGAAAAAGCCGAGTATCTCTACAAAGTGGATCAGGGACGAGCGCTGGGCTATTTCTTTTCGGTCGAAGAGGTCGAAAAGCAGGTCAGGAACGAATTGGCGCTGTTTGAGGATGTGGGTCCCATTGTGGTAGTGACCGGGTTCAATTTCAGCAACAGCATTTCCTGTCGGGTGGCAGGAGTGCCTTTGGTATGGTTGACGCAATCCACATGGATGATGACGGCCATGTTCGATGTTGCGCTGGGAACCTGGTCGGACATGTTGGATTTTCCACCTGTCTGTTGGCTGCCGGAGCGGATGCTGTTGTGGCTTTCCAAAAAGGTGATGGCCTTTTCTGGTCTTTTTGCGCGCCCTTACAACAAGGTAGCCCGCCGGTATGGTCTTGCGCCGTTCGAGAGCATGGAGCGGCTGATGGAAGGAGATTACAACCTGCTGGCCGAACCGGAAGGTTTCTGTGAGATCGAGGTGCCGCCGACGTATCACTACATCGGCCCGCTCATCGGGCGTCTCGACGCGCCTGTTCCTGAAGGAATCTTGAACATGCCCAAAGATAAGCCGATCGTCTACTTTGCGATGGGAAGCTCTGGACAGCCGAAGGTGATTGCCAAGATCATTGAGGGGTTTGAAGGGAAGCCTTATCGGGTGATTGCGCCGGTCGAAAAGCACATTGCGGGATTGGATGTGAATGTTCCGGACAATGTGCTCGTTACGGGCTGGCTTCCGGCGCACAAGGTGAATCCGATGGCTGACGTTTCCGTCATCCACGGGGGAATTGGTACAGTGATGACTGCGTGCCTGTCTGGTACTCCTATCGTGGGGATTTCGATGATGATCGAGCAGGAGGCCAACATTGATTGTCTGGTGCGCAAGGGATTCGCGATTCGCATCCGCAAGAGGCGGTTGACGCCTGAGAGATTGTGCGGCGCGATTGACACGCTTTTAGCGGATGAAGAGGCCAGGCGGAAGGCACGCGAGTTCCAAAAGACTGTACAAGAGTGGGATGACCCTTCCATCATCACGAATTTTTTCACCAATACATTTCCCGTGAGGGAGTTATGAGTGTTTGACATGGTGCCATCTGTGGCCCGTGCGCTTTACTCGGACACCATGACAAGGGACGCGGATCAGATCATGATATATTCTGGATTGCCTGATGGGTATCGCCGTGAAGCGGCGGTGATTTACTACGAGGCGTTTGCCCAAAAGATGGAGCCGATACATGCGGTTTTCGACTTTGCGCGCAAGCGGGGAATGCGGGCGGTACGGCTCGACGTGGTGGATACGAATCCGGACGCGCGTCGCCTCTACGAGCGACTGGGGTTTGCGCCGGTCAGGACACGGAGGTGTCCGTACCTGTTTCGCAGGATGGGGTTTTCGGCCTTTACGACGATGGTCGAGGAGATTGCCTGAAAGCTGTCGATTTGATTTGAAGGAGGCGGTGATGACGAAGAAAACGATGGTCGCAGGGTTCTTGGTATTGGCGGTGATTCTCACCGGCTGCGGGCCGGGCGCTGAGGCGACGCCCACGGTCGATTGGTCGGCGGATTACGTGCCTGTGGTTTCCGTCACGGGCGAGGTGGTGCCGGCGGTGTGGGCCAACGTCAGCGCCCAGACGGGCGGCACGGTGGTAGAGGTGCCGGTGGAGCCAGGCGACGTGGTGGCGGCGGGCGACCTGCTGGTGCGGCTCGATCCCGCCGACGCGCTGCTGGCAGTGCAGCAGGCCGAGGCGGCGCTTGAGGTAGCCCAGGCCGAGCTGGCGCTTCTGGAGGCCGGGCCGCGCGACGAAGAGATCGCTATGGCAGAAGCGGACGTCGCTGCCGCCGATGCAGCGCTGGCTCAGGCCGTCGCCCAGCGCGATCAGCTCAAGGCCGGCTTGATAGACGTCGAGATCGCGGAGGCGCAGGCCGCGGTGACGATGGCTACGGCGGATGAGCTGGTGGCGCGGGAGACCCACGATAAGACGATGGAGTGTATCACAGCGGGTGGCACGACATATTGTCCCGGCCTGGGCGCGCCCGAGGAAACGGCGCGCTACGGCCTCCAGGCCGCCACCGAGGCACTGAAGACGGCGCAGGCCCAGTTGGCGGCCTTGCAGGCAGGCGCGGCCCAGAGGATCGCCGCAGCCGATGCTGCGGTTGAGGCGGCAACGGCGCGGCGGGATGCGGCTCGGGCGCAGCTAGACTTGCTGCGGGCTGGGACCACCGACGAGGAAATCGCCGCTCAGGAGGCAATGGTGGCCCAAGCGCAAGCGGCGTTAGCCGAGGCGCGAGTGGCCTTGGAGCGAACCGAGGTGCGGGCGCCGTTTGCCGGAACCGTCGGCATGGTCGATACGCGCGTCGGCGAACTTGCCGCGCCAGGGCAGGCGCTGGCTGCCCTGGGCGACCTTTCGACGCTGCGGGTGGAGACCACCGACCTGGATGAGATCGACGTGGCGCGAGTAAGAGTCGAGCAAAAGGTGGACGTCACTTTCGACGCGCTGCCGGAGCGGGTGTTCGTCGGCAGAGTGGCGCGCATCTCCCCGATGGCTGCGTCGGGGTCTGGTGGTGTGAACTACATGGTGGTGATCGAGTTGGACGAGATCGACCCGGCGTTGCGGTGGGGGATGACGGCGTTCGTCGATGTCGAGGTGGGGCAGTAGAGGAGGCGAGCGATGCGCAAAGTGACGCTTTTCATAATGACGGGGCTGATGGTTCTGGGTTTGGTGGGGTGTGTGGGACAGGGTGACCAGGAGGTAGTGTCGGAGACGGAGCCCGAGACGGTGCCCGATATCTCTGTGACCGGCGAGGTGTTGCCGGCGGTGTGGGCCAACGTCAGCGCGCAGAAGGGTGGCGCGGTAATGGAGGTGCTGGTAGAGCCCGGTGATGAGGTGGCGGAGGGTGATGCACTGGTGCGGCTCGATGCCACTGATGCGGAGCTGATGGTGCAGCAAGCAGAGGCGGCCCTGGCGACTGCCCAGGCGCAACTGAATCTCTTAGAGGCCGCGCCTCGCCCGGCGCAGGTCGCCGTGGCCCAGGCGGGGGAGAGCACCGCCGATGCGATGCTCTCCCAGGCGACTGCCGAACGAAACCGGCTGGCCGCTGGCACGATCGATGCCGAGATCGCCGCGGCCGAGTCGGCAGTGGCCCAGGCCGAGGCTTTCTGGAAGGAGGCCCAGCT
>DAOUDX010000179.1:0-5956 GCA_034430835.1 Anaerolineae bacterium | reverse complement strand
GTGAATGACCTCCAGCAATCCATTGTTGCTTCAATCGAGAACACGCGGCCACAGACGCATTTGCTCGGCTCGTTCTTCCAATACGCCAGACTGGAGTTGTAAATGCTCCTTTTATTTTACGAAGTTCAATAATACAAGAATCAAAGCGTACTCGACCAGCCCCTGACCGCGTTGACGTGGCGAGAAGAGCATGTTGATCACCTCCTTTCCACGTCAATATGAAGTCAACACTCACACTATACAGCAAGATGTCGGTCGTGGTCTATAGTACCGTGGTCACGTTATTCGAGAGAATCGCGCTGCGGGTGCTGGTGGGCTGGATATGCCTTGTCCTTTTTTGCACTACTGTAGCAGATAGTGCGCCAACACCTGCATCATCACGGCCACACCAATGGGGAGCGCCTCTTCGTCAAAATCGAAGCGTGGGTTGTGATGAGGTGCGCTCAGTCCGCGCTCCGCGTTGGCCGATCCGAGGAAGAAGTAGCACCCCGGTATCTTCTCCATGAAGAAAGCTGCATCCTCGCTGCCCATCGTCCGCTCGCCAGAGTGAACGTTCTCCGGTCCGACTACGGTCTCGGCCGCCGCACGTACCACTTCGGTGATCTGCGCGTCGTTGATGACCGCCGGAGTCAAGGGGACGATCTCTAGGATGGCTTCTGCGCCGCAGGCCGCTGCCGTGCCCTCGACGATCTCGTGCAGTCGTCGCAGCACGGTTTCTCTCACTTTTGGGTTATAGGTGCGGATGGTGCCACTGAGCTCCACTTGGGGAGGGATGACGTTGAAGGCGTCGCCGCCGTGGATGGAGCCGACCGTCACTACGGCTGTTTCCAGGGGGCTGACGTTTCGGCTCACGATCGTCTGCAGCGCTGTCACGATCTGTGCAGAGGCGACGATAGGATCGGTGGCCTGGTGGGGCAGCGCTCCGTGCCCTCCCTCTCCCCGTATCGTACATGCCCATTTCTCGGCTGCTGCCATTATGGCGCCGGGGGTGGCGTCTATCGTTCCCACCGGCCGCTCGTTCCAGACGTGAGTGGCCAGGAAAACGTCGGGGCGGGGGTCCTCAAGCACACCTTCCTTGACCATGGCTTCGGCGCCGTTCATGCCTTCCTCGCCTGGCTGAAAGACGAGCTTGAGCGCACCACTCATTCTCTCCCGCTGTTGTGCCACCAGCGTTGCGATGCCGAGTCCTATCGCCATGTGGGCATCGTGACCGCAGGCATGCATCGTCCCTGGGGTTTGCGAGGCGTACTCGACTTGGTTTTTCTCGGTGATTGGTAGAGCGTCCATGTCGAAGCGCACCATGACCACGGACCCGGGCCTTGGGCCTTCCAATAGCCCAATGACGCCGGTATGTGCGATGCCCGTCTGTACCTGATAGCCCAACTCACGTAGCCGGTCGGCGATGATGCCCGCTGAACGATGCTCCTCGAAGCCCAGTTCCGGATGCCTATGGAAATTGCGCCGCCAGGCGATCAACTGTTGGCGCAGTGCTTCTGCTTCGGCCTTGAAAACTGTGCGATCTGGCATTACGTTCCTCTGATTCAGCGTTATGTCCTGACCAGTTCCACCACCTCTTCGACGGGCACCTCAATCCGTCGATCATCTACTTGGACGACGACCATTCCTTTCAGCGGAAGGAGATCGACAACCCTTCCTTCTCCGTGGGGAGTCTGCACGCGCTTCTTGCGCCGGGGCATCATCTTACAGGCTTGCTTGTACTGCTCTTCCTCATAGACCAGGCAGCAGCGTAACCTGCCGCACATCCCGGTAATTTCCGAGGGATTGAGTGATACTCCTTGATTCTTGGCCATTTTGATGGAGACAGGGCTGAAATCTGACAGGAAGCACGAACAACAGCGCAGTTCGCCGCAGGCACCATAGCCGCCCATGAGCTTGGCATGGTCGCGTACGCCGACTCGTCGCATATCTATATGCCCGGTCGCCACGCGCCGGATCCGCCGGATCAGATCGCCAAAGTTCGGGTCCTTGTCGTCGCTGACGTATAGGATTGTCAGCCGTTCGCCGTCAAAGGTGTACTCGGCAGTGACGATCTTAACGGGCAGGTCCAGTTGTGACGCTGCCTCGCGGGCGGCAGCCAGCACTTCAACTTCTTTCTCTCGCAACTCTTGATGCAACGCCATGTCGCGGCCGGTGGCCTGTCGTTTCACTGGCTTGAGGTTTTCCCTGGTCATACCCTCTTGCAAGGGTCGTTTTTCAACCACTTTTCCCAACTGCTGCCCGCGTGCGGTCTCGACAAGCACGTAGTCACCTTGCTCTATGTCTTGGTGATCGCTGGCATCGAAGTGGTAGATCTTGCCCTTGGGGTGAAAACGCACACCCACCACCAGGGGCTCGGTGGTGGAGGTTGGGTCCTGAGGGCTTGAGGTTTGAGCCATCTTGCCTAACCACCTCGCAGTCGGATGCGGGCCTCGCGGCAGCGTGGGCACTCGACGCCTCTGTATTCGTTGCCGCACGTGCGGCATGTCTTCGGCGGGATAGGGCGTTCGTCTTCCAGTGAAGCGACAATGAGGACGACTTCCTGGCCATTGTACTTGGCCAACCAGTCGTTCAGCTCTGTGTCGTCTAGCATCCAGCCGCTGTTTCCCGCCTCGCGGCGAAGGTGCCCTTCGACGACACTTGCGTTCAGCTCGTAGGCGGCTGAGGACAGTTCTCGGATGCTGGCCTTACGGTGTGCTGGCATAGTCCTCTCTTCCTTTTCTCACTTTGCTCAATTATAACGGCTGCTCCCATTCCTGACAAGCCTGCTATGCTCCCTCCTCCGCCTCTCTGCGCAGCACGCGAAAGTGATCAAAGTCCCGGGCGACGACTGTCTCGGGGAAGATGGCCTGTGCTTCTTCCAGGATCTCTGCCTCGCGGTAGCGCCTGGATACGTGGGTCAGCATCAGCCGGCGGACTCTGGCATCGCGTGCCAGTTGAGCCGCCTGCGCCGCCGTGAGGTGAGCGAAGCGACGTGCCATGTCTGCGTCGCGCCGCAGATATGTGGCCTCAATGACCAGCATGTCAGCCCCCTGTACCGCTGCTTCGAGTCCTTGCGACCGCTCGGCGTCGCCCACGTGGGCGAGGCACGTCCCAGAACGCGGCGGCCCGAGTACGTCGTCAGGGTGAATCACCCGACCGTCCGATAGTGTCACTGATTCGCCAGCGACCAGGCGCCGTCGCTCCGGCCCTTTGGGTACCTCCAGAGCCTCCGCCAATTCTTCGAGGAACGGGCGGCGTGGTTTCTCGCGGAATAGGTATCCCAGGCTGGGTCCCCTGTGGGCGACAGGGAAGGCCACGACTTCGAAAGTATCATCCTCCAGGACGACACCGGGGTGCACCTCGATCAAGTCGATCCTGATCGGAGGCGGAGCGCCTCGAAACACCACGCCGTGGACCAGATCGTGTACACGCTCAAGTGCCCAACTACCGCCATAGATCTCGATGTGGCCGATCGCTTCCCATCGTGCGAAGGTAGAGATCAGCCCTCCCAGGCCGAGGATGTGATCCAGGTGTCCGTGGGTGAGGAGGATTCTGTTCAGACGCTTGAAACCCAGTCCACTATGCAGGATCTGTCGCTGTGTCCCTTCGCCGCAATCCACCAGGAAGCGATAGTTCTTGTAGAGCACGATCTGCGCCGAGAGCCCGCGCTGGATGGATGGGGCCGACGCCGAAGTGCCCAGGAAGATGACTTCAATCATGCTTTGCCTCCTTCGCCACGATCACCCCTGGTTCTCCCAGTGCTCCCTCAATACTCAGATGTCGTGATAGAAACTGTCTCGCAACCCAGATATTGGTCAGCAGATGCTGAGAGATTCGCGACGTAGCTACTCGGGACTCCCCGGCTGCCAGGGCCATCGACAGCACCAATTGATCGGCCAGGTAAGGATCGACCGGGCTATTGGAACAGTGGTGGGCCAAGAGATCTCTGCAGGCTGCCTCGGCCACCCGTTCCGCCGGCAGACCTTTCTGTCCATAGGTAGTGAAGCCTCCTGTGACGCGATCGTATTCGGCGAACAGAAAGACGCCGGCCCCCGGTCCAGATCCACGTAATCGTTGGGGCTCCACCTGGGCTTGTATCCCGGCTTCCGCCAGCACGTTGCGAGCGCGAGTAGCCATGCGCTGTGGGATGTGCGCCGGCAAATTCATCGCTGCCGCTGTTCCCCACACTCGTTGTAGGTCACCTCTTTGGATCAATTGGACAACGTGCCATGGGCCTTCTCGCCCCGCGATTTGCACAGATATCTCTCCCCCTCCTGCCGGGTAGAATCCCCAGCGAGCCAGTTCTATCTGTACGTGTATTCCCATTTGCCTCAACGTGGGCAGGAACACGTGTATCAGATAGGATACTGGCGGGGCCCATGGCACGTGTGTCCCGCCTCTGAGCGTCAGACGCGATTCCTCTGCCCCAGTTGCCAGGGGCAGCAGCACGGTTTGCAGCACAAGTCCCACTGACCCGGCGCTGCCGCCCTGAGCTGCTTCGGCTACATCGAAGGTGTATTCCCCGGGGCGAGGCGAGCTGCCTGGGACAAAGGTGAGTGCCTGAGAACCGAGATCGTCTCCTTCCAGTTGGGCGGCGCATATGGCAGCGGCTGCGCGTACAGCAGTAAGGTGCTGAGGCCGCAGGCCTGGATTCTTGCGGCTGGCGCGAATGCGCTCGATGCGCGCTGGCTGTCCGGTGATAGCCGAAAGTGCCAGCGCGGTGCGCAGTATCTGCCCTCCGCCTTCGCCGTGAGAGCCGTCGATCGTTAGCATTTTCGCGGTTAGCAGTTGGCTGCCGGCTGTTAGCTATTGGCGGTCGATCGCCAGTCACTGACAGCTAACGACTAACTGCTACTTCTCCATATCGCGCAGTGCCTCGTAGGCTGGACGCAGACCGGCCTCGGGCCAGCCTGGCGTGGTGATGGCCCACCAGTACTGCTCGTCTTCCTCTGTCCAGGTGGGATCGGCGATAGAGTGCACGACCATCAGCCCAATCCAAGGCGACCAGTTCTCCTTGGCGTAGCGGAATGCCCGCACGAGGTAATCGGCCTGCTGCTCTTCGGTGACAGCGTACCAAGCGTACTCGGGATGTACCTGATCGGTGGTCCACCCCATCTCCAGCACTGCCACTTGTTTGTCTCCGTCGCCGTAGCGTACCATGATCTCGCGCAGGTCCTCGATGTGACGGAAGCACCAGAAATCGTAGCCATTGCGCTCGGCTGCCACTTCGGTGGGTGAGATTTCGGGTGCGTAGTCGAAGCCGGGTGCGTGCACGCCCAGCAGGTCGAAATAGGGTGCGGCGCCGGCTTCGTACATCCCGCTCAGATACGCAGCTTCTGGCATCGCCTCGGGCGGGCCGTTGCCGGTGGGCGAAAGTCCCGCCGAGATGACGAGTGCATCTTGATTGGCGCTCTTGATGCCGACGTAGCACGCGCGCAGCAGCTCAACGTATTCGGCCGGGTCAGGAGGGTGTCCTCCCCACTCGCGGGCCAGGTTAGGCTCGTTCCACACCTGATAGGCTTTCACGCGCCCTCGGTATCGGTCGGCCATGGCGCGGCAGAAATCGCCAAAGTCCTGTGGATTCTCCGGGGGCCCATTGTTGGTGCTGTCGCCTCTAGCTGCCATTGCCCACAACGGCTCGTGGTCGAGGCGGAAGAGCACGTTCAGGCCGAGTCGCTCGGCGTCGTCTACGATACGGTCGGTAAAGTACCAGTTAAAGTGTCCCTTGGCGGCTCCCTCGACCTCGCGCCAGGCTACGCGCTGTTTGACCCACGCGAAGCCGGCGTCGTGGATCAGTTCCATGTCGCGCCGGGCCGTTTCCTCGTTCCACCATAGAAAGGCCTGCATGCCGTACTCGGGAGAGGCCATGCGCGTGCGTGGCCAGGAGGTGGGGGTGGGGTCAGGAAAAGACCCAAGCCCTGGACCTAGAATCCCAGCTCCCCACAGTGCCAGCAGGAGCAAGAGGCCGAGAGTCAGA
>DAOUDX010000178.1:0-5303 GCA_034430835.1 Anaerolineae bacterium | reverse complement strand
TTCTTCGCCCTGCAGATAGGCCTCGTGTATCTCTTCACAGGATGGCAGTGTCGCTTGGCTCACATCCGTATTGTCGCTGGCTTGTACGATTTTGGCAAGTTAAAGAACTATGTTTCAGGCTGAGCAGTTACCTCGCGCACAAGATCCCAACATGACGCTGTGGAGTGTCGAAAGCCTGACGTATTATCTACGCAGTGTTTCGCAGGTGTATGCCAAGACGCCTCTCGTTCTCGTGTTGATGCTGTCGGGCGTTGGGTACAGCGTGTGCCGGACGCGCGACCATCGCTATCGTGCACTCTTGAGCTACCTGCTGGTAAGCTTCGTGATGGTGACGCTTGTGCCACAAAAGAGTCACCGGTTTGCCTACACGATTGCTCCCGCTGCCCTGTTGCTGGGAGGGGCAGGTGCTGTGTGGGTTGTCGAGAGGTTGTTCGGTGTTTCCCGTTCGCCTGGATTGCGGTATGGTGCAGCGGTATTGCTCATACTTCTCGTGTGTTTAGAAGCAGGAGGCATTGTCCATAGATTTTCGTTTTTGTCTGCGGCGCAGGATATGATATACACGTGTCCTCCTGCGAATATACGGCCGGCCTATCGGTTCGTGCTTGAACATACGCTAGATAGGAACGTCAAGCCGTACATCCTGAATTATTGGCACAGGTTCGATCACTATGGGCTGGTGTGGGAATACTATTCTGGATCGAGGATGCCAACGGAGGGCGATCTGTATCAACTGGCGGCCGCCGGTCTCGCGCCAGAACCAACGGTTGAGAATCTGAATGGGTTGATGCTGGAACTGAGGGAACAGGGTGTAGGGGCCCTGGTCAGCATCGACGGCAGCCCAGCGGGAAATTACACCGGGTGGCAGGTGGTGGAGCCGCTTTGGGCGCGTGGCGATTTGGAATGGGTGGCTTCAAGCGAACCGTTCGCCGTCGTTGCTTGGTCGGATGCATATGAGGAGCATGCGTTGGCCGGTGATTTTCGAGATCAGCAGGATCTCGACGCGGAGAGACGCGAGGGACTGGAGGAGTTTTCTGTCCAACTGCATCTCTATGCCATAGTACCACGCTGATGAGGGTGGCGAAAACGCTGTGCCCTTCAGCGCAACGAGATAGATGGCTTTCACACAACCGTTATTTTTGCTGCTACTCATAATTCTGCCCTATTTCGTCTACCTGGGCTGGCCCAGGGGACGGTACGGGCGCAGGCGGGCATGGGCGGCGCTCGTCCTGCGCTGCTTGATCGTGGCCTTTGTCATCCTCAGCCTGGCCGGTGCGCAGTCGGTCCACGGCGGCGACGAGTTGGCCGTCGTCTTTCTGGTCGATGTCTCCGATAGTGCGTCTGATGCGGAGCAGGAGCGGGCGCTGGCCTTTGTTGAGGAGGCGTTGGGCGCGATGGGTCCCGACGACCGGGCGGCGCTGGTGCTCTTTGGGGCCGACGCGCTGGTCGAGCGCCCGATGGTCGGCGGCGGGGAACTGGGTGAGATCGCCTCCATCCCCCACACCCACCAGACTGACCTGGAGGGGGCGATCCGGCTGGGAATGGCACTCTTCCCCGCGGGTGCGGCGCGCCGTATGGTCATTCTCTCCGATGGCCTCCCCACGTTGGGTGAGGCTGAACAGTCGGTGCGGTTGGCCCATTCCCAAGGTATCCAGGTGGACGTGGTTCCATTGCTCCCTCCCTTGGAAGGGGAGGACAGGAGAGAGGTAGAAGCCTGGCTCTCCGACGTCTCTGCCCCCGACCGGCTGCACCAGGGCGAGGAATTCACGCTCTCCATCACCGCCCACGCCACGGACGACGTGGACGCCGTGCTGACCGTCCTGGCCGGGGATGCTCTCGTGGCGCAGAGGGGGGTGCATCTGAGCCCTGGCTCCAATACCTTCGCCGTCCCGCTTACGGCCGGGGAGCCCGGGTTCGCGCCTTTTCGTGTTTATCTTACCCCTGTCGAGGACGTCTACCCACAGAACAATGGGCTGGCCGCTTTCTCACTGGTCGAGGGGCCACCGCGCGTTCTCGTCGTCGCTGCCGACCCCGCTGAGGGCGCACCGCTGGTGGCGTCGCTCCAGGCCGCCGGGCTGCAGGTAGTGGAGGTCGCTGCCACTATGCTTCCCTCCGATCCGGTTGCCCTGGCCAAGTACCACGCCGTCGTGCTGGTGAACACCTCTGCCAAGATGCTGCCGCCTCGGTCGATGGGTGCGCTCCAGGTGTACGTGCGCGATCTGGGCGGCGGCCTGGTGACGATCGGCGGGCCGAGCGCTTACGGGGTGGGCGGCTGGTACAATACGCCGCTGGAGGAGACGCTGCCGGTCGAGATGACGATCGAGGACCAGGAGCGTTTTCCGCCGATGGCTATCGTCGTCGTGATCGACAAGTCGGGCAGTATGGCCGCGCAGGAGGGTGGCGTGCAGAAAATCCGCCTGGCGGGGGAGGCAGCCGCCCGCGTCGCCGAGCTGATCACCGATCTGGACGAGATCACCGTCATCGCCTTCGACGACCGCCCGGTCGATGTGATCGGCCCTCATCCCGGCAGCGAGCGGGACGAGGTCATCGACAAGGTGATCCGACTCCAGCCCGGCGGCGGCGGCATCTACGTGCGCGAGAGCCTCCAGGAGGCCCTCAAGTATCTGGAGGGTTCCGACAAGCAGGTGCGCCATATCATTCTCCTGGCCGACGGTTCCGATTCCGAGCACCAGGAGGGGGTGCGCACTCTGGTCGAGGAGAAGATCGCAGGGCAAGGCATCACCCTCAGCACCGTTGCCATCGGCGCTGGCCAAGACCTGCGCTTCCTGGAAGAGATCGCCGAGGCAGGCGGCGGGCGTTACTACTTCACCAATCAGGCCGCCAACCTGCCGGTCATCTTTGCCGAAGAGACGCAACTGGCGATGCGCTCCTACATCGTCGAGGAGCCGTTCTATCCCACGCTGACCGGCGTCAGCCCGATCCTGACCGGGATCGACGCGGTGCCACAGTTGGCGGGTTACGTCGCCACCACACCCAAGCCGGCCGGGCGCGTCATTCTCACGACGCACCAGGGCGATCCGCTGCTGGCGGCCTGGCAGTACGGGCTGGGCCGCGCTGTGGCCTGGACGTCCGATGCTACCGGGCGCTGGGCGCAGCAGTGGGTGACGTGGGAAGGGTTTAGCCGTTTCTGGGCGCAGGCGGTGCGTTGGACCATCGTCGAGCGGGCCGACGTGCCGGTGGAGATGAGGGTTTCCCTGGAGGGGGAGAGGGCCCGCCTCACGGTGGACGCAGTGGACGAGGACGGAGCCTTCGTCAATGGGCTGGATGCCAGCGTCAGCGTGGTGGGGCCGGATGGCGAGCCGGTGCTGGTGGCGTTGGTACAGACCGCGCCGGGTCGCTACGAAGGGACGTTCGTGCCGCAAGCGGAGGGGGTCTACGTGATGCGGCTGACCGGTTCCCTCCCCCAGCCCCTCCCGCTCGCGGGGGGGGAGCAAGGGGGGGGCGAGGACGCGCTGGCCCTCACCACTGGTTGGGTGATGAGCTACTCACCGGAGTACGCGGCGTTGGAGGGCGATCCGAGCTATCTGGCGGGACTGGCCGAACTCGGAGAGGGAGCGATCTTGGCAGATCCTGCCCAAGCACTGGCGCACGACCTCTGGGGAGCCGGCGTGCGCCGCGACCTGTGGCCCTACCTGCTGAGCCTGGCGGCGCTGCTCCTGCCCTTCGATGTGGGCGTGCGGCGACTGGCATTGGGGCGGCGCGATTTCGAGCGGATAAGAGTGTGGGTTGCAGCCCGGGTGCTGCCTCGCAGGCACCTCACTGCCGAGACCCCTTCGCCGGTCAGGCGGCTCTTCCAGGCCAAGGCGCGCTCAGCAGCGCGGCGTACCGAGGATCGCGGACCGGCTGCAGAGGTTGCACCGCCCAAGATAGCTTCGCCTCCGCCGACCGAGCGGCCACAGAGGACCCTCTCCCCATCCCCCCCCCGTGCAATGGGGGAGGACGCTCCGGCGAAGACGGAGCGGGTGGGAGCCGATGGCGAGACCTTGGCCGGACGGCTGCTGCAGAAGAGACGCGGGCGGGAAGAGGAGGATTAGGGTTGCAGCGCGGTTTGCGCCGGGCATCCTTTCTGTTACTGGCTTGTTGGCTGGGGTTCGCGCTGCGCGTTTTTCGGCTTGAGTTGCAGCCTTTCTGGTTCGATGAGGGGTTGACGGTGGATCTGGCCCTGGCGTCGCCTCTCTACGTGCTGGAAACGATTGACCGCCCGCCGCTTTACTATCTGCTCGTGCACGCTTGGATAAGCGCTGCCGGGAACACCCCCTTTGCCTTTCGTTTCTTTTCTGCCTGGTGGGCCGTACTTGCGTTGCCCCTGACCTATCGGCTCGGTCAACGGTTGATGGGGCGCCGGGTGGGCGCGTGGGCTTTACTGCTGGCAGTCCTTTCCCCCTTCTACGTCTATTACGCTCAGGAGGCGCGCACCTATGCACTGACTCTGGCGTTGGCGCTGGGTTCGAATTGGGCGCTGTTGGCGTGGTTGGATGAGGCTTGCCCTGAGCGCGGACAGGATGTCCGTCGTCGAAGGGGGCGGTGGTGTTTGTTGGCGCTATACACGGCAACTACTTTGATCTGCCTCTACACCCACTATGCGGCACTCTTGCTTCCTCTGGTGCAGGCAACCTTTGTTCTTTTGTCGGCGCGGCGGATGGAATGGAGATATGTCTTGCATTGCGTGACGGTGCAGGCGGTGGTTGGCCTGCTCTTTCTATCTTGGCCGCTCCACGTCTGGCGCAATCTGCCGGAGTTGGTCGCGCCGGGGGGCAGTTTGGCACCAGTGAGCCCTATGCACCACACGGCGCACTTGGCGTGGACGACGCTTGCCGAGTTCAGCGCAGGACGCACGCTCGGCTGGCCTGTGGCCGACGGCGCGGCGCTGCTGTTTCTGTTCCTGATCGTTCTGGGGGCGATGTCGCCGCACACATCATCGCAGGCGCGGCATTTCCTGTTGCTGTTACTGGGACTGCCGGTGGTAGGGCTGTTATTCCTGCCGCGCACAGCGGTCTACTTCTCGCCCAAGTACCTGATCGTGGCAGCGCCGGCCTTTTACCTGCTAGCGGTCGCCGGGCTGCGCATGCTACATCGCGAGGCGCGCTGGTTGTTCTGGGTTTGTACACTGCTTGTGTTGCTGGTCCTGGCGTGGGGGCTGAGTGATTGGTTTTTCGGTAGTGTCCTTGGACAACTGAGATAATTGCTGGCATACTATCAGTGGATTACATCTCCCTTGGAGGTGAGAATGAAGCTGATAGCATGCCTAATCATATTGTCGTTGATTGTCGCGTTTTGGTCAACCG
>DAOUDX010000177.1:0-21560 GCA_034430835.1 Anaerolineae bacterium | reverse complement strand
CGCGCTGCCAGCATATCAACTTGCATTACCTTTCTCCCGAGCTGCTTGGCGCGAGATGACGCTGTGCAACAGCCTGACTGATACGACTTTATGAGACTTTGCCCGGTATGAGTTTATGAGACTCGACACTTCTATGAAGACTATCGGTAGCGGTGAGTTGGAAGAGATCGCCCGCCGACTGCGACGTCGCCATCCACCTGCGGCCGCACGGCTACTCTTACCACAACCGTGGGCAAGCCCGTGGCGCGAAGGGCGACTATGCCGGCGCCGTCGCTGACCTCCAAGAAGCGCTCCGGCTTACCCCCGACCATCCTGAAGTGGAGGACATTCGGGCCAGGATCGCCGAATGGAGTGGAAAGATCAAATGAGCCAGGATCAAATTCGCCAATACATCAGCCAAGATCCCTTCGCCCGCTTCCTGGGCATTGAGCTACTGGAGTTGCGTGAGGGATACAGCAAGATGGCGCTCACTGTTGGGGAGCACATGCTGAACTTTCACGGCCTCCCCCACGGCGGCGTCATCTTTTCCCTGGCCGACGCAGCCTTCGCCGCCGCCTGCAACTCTTACGGCCAGGCCACCGTCGCCCTCAACGTGAACATCAGCTTCCTGGCCGCCGTCGAGGTCGGCGCGCGCCTCATCGCCGAGGGGACAGAAGAGCACGTGGGAGGCCGCACCGGCCTCTACCGGCTGGCCGTCACGACCGAGGACGGCACTCTCGTCGCCCTATGTCACGGGACGGCCTATCGCAAGAAACAGCCGCTGATACCAGACGTAGATTAGGAACCTCACGCGTCATCCCCAGATTCGCCTGCTCATTGGCTTACATCTTCGTAGCCACCGGTAGCATAGAGCGTGGCTCCTCGCAAGTCAACCGCCTCGTTCCAAGTCCACACCCCACTCAAACCCCTGCCAGTCCCCATCCGCCCACAACAACCGCTCTGCGCATATCGAAGCCAGAAAGTGTCAGAATGACGATAAACGAACCATAATTGTTGATTGGCGTCGAAAAGTGTGCTATAATTTTGTCAGAGGGCCGAAATTCAAATCAGGAAAACACTCAGGTTTGTTGTTGACAGGGAGGTGACTGTGGACGAGTTGGATAGACTGATCCTTCAGACCCTGCAGGAAGATGGGCGGACGCCTTTCACCACGATCGCCAAGCAGGCAGGCGTTTCCGAGACGACCATCCGTGGCCGCTACCGCACCCTCGTCGAGCAGGGCGTCATCCGCACGGTGGGCGTCGTAGACCCCTACGCCCTGGACTTTCATGCCCCGGCCATCATCGGCCTGTCCACCGATCCGGGCACCATCGACCAGGTCGCCGAGGCGCTCACCGAGATGCCGGAGGTGAGCTACCTGGTCATGACTCTGGGGACGTTCGATCTGATCGCCGAGGTCTTTGGCCGCGACATGCCCCACCTCACCGACCTGGTCATCAAGATCCGCTCCATCCCCGGCGTCCGCTCCACAGAGACGCTGGTCATCGCCCACAGCTACAAGCTGAGCTACCGCTGGGCCCCTGCGCTGGACGTTGAATGAGAGGTGGCATATGCAAGAGACGGCACCGTTGAATCTGGGGAAATCTTTCGAGGCCTTCGAGCAGGCCCAAGAGCTGACCCCCGGCGGCGTGCTGGGCATCCGCCGGCCCTACAACTTTGTCGAGGGGGAGTACCCCATCTTTTTCGAGCGCGGCAAAGGCGCGCGCGTCGTGGACGTGGACGGCAACGAGTACATCGATTACCTCTGCGCCTACGGCCCCATCATCCTGGGGTACCGGGAGGAAGAGGTCGATAACGCCGTCATCGAGCAGATTCGGGAAAAGGGGTTCTGCTTCTCGCTGGCCCAGGTCCACCAGAACCCGCTGGCACAGAAGCTGCGGGAGCTGATCCCCTGTGCGGAGATGTCGTTATTTGTCAAGACCGGCTCCGACGCCACGACCTGCGCCGTGCGACTCGCCCGCGCCCACACCGACCGCGTCAAGGTGATGCGCTGCGGGTACCACGGCTGGCACGACTGGTGCGTGGAGGTCAAGGGCGGCATCCCGCAAAAGCTTTACGAGGACGTGTTCGAGTTCGAGTACAACGACCTGAACGGGCTGCAATCACTGCTGGAACAGCACGGGCCGGAGACGGCTGCCATCATCATCACCCCCTTCGGCCATCCCCTGGCGCACGAGATGCAGTCACCCCAGGTGGGCTTCCTGGAGGGCGTGCGGGCGCTGGCCGACCGATACGGCGCTGTCCTGATTTTCGACGAGGTCCGCACCGGCTTTCGCTTGGCGATGGGCGGCGCGCAGAGCTATTACGGTGTGACGCCCGACCTGGCAGCGTTCGGCAAGGCGATGGCCAACGGGTACGCCATCAGCGCCGTGTGTGGGAAGAGGGACATTATGAAGCAGGGGGAGAAGCAGGTATTCATCTCCTCGACCTTTTTCCCCAACAGCCTGGGCTACGTCGCGGCCCTCAAGACCATCGAAATCCTGGAGCGGGACAACGTGCTGGACGCCGTGTGGGAGAAAGGGCGTTTCCTGATGGACGGCATCCAGAGAGCCTTGGACAGACACCCCGTCGGCGCAGTGCTTTCCGGCATCCCGCCGATGTTTTTCATCACCTTTCGACAGGACCCGCACAAGGCATACCGGGACAAGAGAAAGGATTTCTACACCCAGCTCATCCGGCAGGGCGTGTTCCTGCAGCCCTACCACCACGGCTACGTCTGCTACCGCCACACGCAGGAGGACCTGGCATACACGATAGGGGCCGTGGAAAAGGCCCTGGCGTACGTCGCCGTAAAGTATGGAAAGTGAGAGGGCACTATGGAAAAACAAGTCTTGAAACAGGGCAAAGGGGAACTCTTTACCCTCATAGATCCGGACCAGATGCGCGCTTTTTTCAGGCAGAAGAGCAAGCGGTTCGAGAACAAGGTCACGACGGTCAAAGAAGCGATCTCCCAGCACGTACACGATGGGGACTATATCGCCGTCGGCGGCTTTGGCGGAGTACGCATTCCCGCCGCACTGCTGCACGAGATCATCCGGCAACGGAAGAGGAATCTGGGCTTTTCCGGGCACGTCGCCACTCACGATTGCCAGCTCCTGGCGGCAGGTAACTGCTTCGACCGGTGCGACGCCGCCTACGTGGTCGGGCTGGAGGCGCGAGGGCTGAGCAAGAACGCGCGGCGCATTTTTGAATCCGGCAACCTCAAGGTCGCCGAGTGGTCCAACGCCGCGCTGGCTTGGCGCTTGAAGGCCGCAGCGATGGGGCTGCCGTTCCTGCCTACCCGTGTGATGCTGGGGACGGACACCTTCGAGTACTCGGCGGCCAAGGAGATCACGTGCCCGTTCACGGGCAAAAAGCTCCTGGCTCTGCCGGCTCTGTATCCCGACGTGGCGCTGCTCCACGTGCACCGGGCCGACGTCTACGGCAACTGCCAGATCGACGGCATCATCATCGCCGACGACGACATCGCCAAGGCATCCCGCAGGGTTATCGTCACCACCGAGCGGCTGATCTCCACCGAGGAGATCCGCCGCGACCCCAACAGGACCGTCATCCCCTATTGGCTCGTTGACGCAGTGATCGAGGTGCCCTACGGCTCCTATCCGGGCAACATGCCCGGCGAGTACTTTTCTGACGAAGAGCACCTGCGGGAGTGGCTTGAGGTGGAAAAGGATCCCCAGGCATTTGCAGCGTTTCTGGAGCGCAACATTTACTCGTGCCAAAGCTTTTTCGAGTATATCGAAAAGAACGGCGGCCTGGCCAAGCTGCAGGCCCTGCGGGAACAGGAAAGGGCCGAGGAGTGAGGAGGCGGATATGGCCAAATACAATCCAGCGGAATTGATGATCACCATCGCGGCCCGTAACCTGGAGGACGGCGCGACGGTCGTGGTGGGGACGGGCGGGCCGTGCGCGGCGGCAATGCTGGCCCAAAAGACCCACGCGCCCAACCTGATCGTCATGTTCGAGGCGGGCGGGGTCGCCCCCATCCTGCCCTCGATGCCCATCTCCGTCGGCGACTCCCGCACCGTCCATAAGGCGCTGAAGGCCACCACGATGGATGAGATCATGGGATACTGCCAAGCCGGGATGGTGGACTATTGTTTCCTGGGCGGCGCGCAGATCGACAAGTACGGCAACCTGAACTCGACCGTTATCGGCGATTACCACAAGCCCAAGGTCCGGTTCCCCGGCAGCGGGGGCGCCAACGACCTGGCCTCCCTGTGCTGGCGCACCATCGTGATGACGCCTCAGGACCCGCGTCGCTTCACGGAAAAGCTCGACTTTTGCACCACGCCGGGCTACCTGAGCGGCGGCGACTCCCGCTACGAGGCAGGGCTGCCCCTGGATACAGGCCCCTATCGGGTCATCACTGACCTGGGGGTCTACGGCTATCACCCGGAGAGCAAGGAGATGATGCTGCTGTCCATTCATCCGGACGTCACGGTAGAGGATGTCAAGACCAACACGGGGTTCGAGATGTTGATCCCGGAGCAGTACGATGTGACCGAGCCGCCAGCGGAAGAGGAGCTGCAAATCCTGCGGGAAGAGGTGGATCCCTTCCGCTACATCATCGGCAGGAGTTGAGGATCGATATGGTCAAGATGGTCATCACGTGCGCGGTCTGTGGAGCTGAGACAACGCACGAGCAAAACCCCAACCTCCCCCTGACGCCGGAAGAGATCGCGGACGCCTCATACGAGGCCTATCTGGCTGGCGTGTCCATCATCCACCTCCACGTCCGCGACGAGCGGGGGCAGCCCACCCAGGACGTCGAGGTCTTTAAGACGACCATGGACCTGATCCGGCGCAAGTGCGACGCGGTGATCGAGGTCACCACGGGCGGCGCAGTGGGCATGACGCCGGAGGAGCGGCTGCAACCCATCGCGCTGGAGCCGGAGATGGCTTCCCTTGACTGCGGCACGGTCAACTTTGGCGACGACTACATCGTGAACACGCTGCCCATGATGCGGGAGTTCGCGCGGGAGATGTTGGTGCGTGGGATTCGCCCCACCCTGGAGTGCTTCGATCTCTCCCACATCTACGCCTCCCACGTGCTGATCGAGGAAGGGCTGGTCAAGCCCCCCTTCCACTACGGCTTGGTGATGAACGCCCCCGCCGGGGTCAAGTATGACGTGGAGACGCTCGACTTCCTCGTCCGCCGATTGCCGCCGGACAGCTACTGGACGGTGATGGGCATCGGCGGGAGGGCATCGTTCCAGTCCCATTTTGGCGCGCTGGCACTGGGCGGGTTCATCCGGGTGGGGCTGGAAGACAACGTGTACTACAGCAAAGATATCCTGGCCGAGAGTAATGCGCAATTGGTGGAACGGGCCGCGCGGCTGGCCGGGGAGGCCGGACGCGAGATCGCCACGCCTGCAGACGTGCGCGAGATGTTCAGGCTGAGGGAATAGAGACGTATGGCAAGGACCGGAAATCCCTTCGGAGCACACAGGGTCATCGAACCCCAAGGCGTCTTGCCGCAACCTGCGTACAGGATCGATAACACCATGGACGTGCTCTACGACAACGAGATCAGGGTCAAAGTCGATACCCTGAACATCGACTCGGCCAGCTTTACCCAGATCAAGGAACAGGCCGGCGGCGATGTGGAACAGATCAAAGCGATCATCCTGAACACTGTGCGCGAGCGGGGCAAGCAACACAACCCGGTCACCGGCTCCGGCGGGATGTTCATCGGCGCGGTGGATGCCATCGGCGAGGCGCTCCGGGACAAGCGAGATCTGAAAGAAGGCGACAGGATCGCCAGTCTGGTCTCCCTCTCGCTGACCCCGCTGTGCATCGACGAGATCCTGGAGGTGCGCCAGGAGATCGACCAGGTGCGGATCAGGGGCCAGGCGATTCTGTTCGAGAGCGGCATCTACGCCAAGCTGCCGGATGACATGCCGGCCGGCCTGGCGCTGGCCGTCCTGGACGTGTGCGGCGCGCCAGCTCAGACCGCGCGCCTGGTCAAGCCGGGAGATACCGTCGCCATCCTCGGCGGCAGCGGGAAGTCGGGCATCCTGTGCGCGCACGTGGCCAAGGAGAGAGCGGGAGCTACAGGCCGCGTCATTGGCATCGCCAGCTCAGAGCGTGGCCTGGCGCGGCTCGAAACCGTGGGCATCTGCGACGACGCCATCATCCTGGATGGTACCGACGCGCTGGCCTGCTACGAAGCGATCCACGCCATGACCGACGGCCGTCTGGCCGACGTGGTCATCAACTGCGTCAACGTCCCCAACACAGAGATGAGCTCCATCCTGATGACGCGCGAGGGCGGCATTCTCTACTTTTTCAGTATGGCGACCTCCTTCACCAAGGCCGCCCTGGGAGCCGAGGGAGTGGGCAAGGACATCACAATGATCATCGGCAACGGCTATGCCAAAAACCACGCCGAGATCACCCTCGACATCCTGCGGCAATCGCTCAGGATACGGTCGCTCTACGAGGAGTTGTACGGATGAGCAAGGTGTATCGAAGAGTCGAATACAAATCCATCCCTCTATTCAAGGACGTGACGGAGGCGCAGTGGAACGACTGGCATTGGCAGATCCGCAACGCCATCCGCGACGTTGAAACGCTGGAGCAGGTGATCGAGCTGACCGACGAGGACCGGGAGAACCTGCCCAAGACCCTGCGCAAGTTCCGCATGGCCATCACACCGTACTATGCCGCACTGATGGACCGCTCCTATCCCCGCTGCCCGGTGAGGCTCCAGGCGGTGCCCAGGATCGAGGAGCTTGACGTCTCCGAATTCGACCTGGCGGACCCGCTCCACGAGGACGTGGACTCCCCCACCCCCGGCCTGACCCATCGCTACCCGGACCGGGTGCTCTTCCTGGTCACCAACGCGTGCTCGATGTACTGCCGTCACTGCACCCGCCGCCGGTTGGTGGGCGTCGAGGACGTGACATTCTCCAAGGAGAACGTGGACGCCGCCATCGCCTACATCCGGGGAAATCGGAGCGTGCGAGACGTGCTCGTCTCCGGCGGCGATCCCCTCGTGCTGGGCGAGCAAAAGCTGGAATACGTCCTCAAGGCGCTGCGGAAGATCGACCACGTCGAGATCATCCGCATCGGCACCCGCGCGCCCGTTGTCCTGCCCCAGCGCATCACCGACGAGTTGGTGGAGATGCTGCGCAATTACCACCCCCTGTACGTCAACACCCACTTCAACACGCCGAAGGAGGTCACGTGGGAGGCCAAAGTCGCGTTGGAAAAACTGGCAGACGCAGGCATCCCCCTGGGCAACCAGTCGGTGCTGTTGAGGGACGTGAACGACTGTCCCAATATCATGAAGAAGCTGGTGCACGAGTTACTGATGGTGCGGGTCAAGCCCTATTACATCTACCAGTGCGACATGTCGATGGGCATCTCTCACTTCCGCACCTCGGTGGCTAAGGGGATAGAGATTATCGAGAATCTGCGCGGCCACACCACCGGAATGGGCGTCCCCACCTTCGTCGTGGACGCGCCGGGCGGCGGCGGCAAGATCCCGCTCATGCCAAACTATCTGCTGGCCCAATCGGATCGGCGCTTCATCCTGCGCAACTATGAGGGAGTCATCACCACGTACACCCAGCCCGACGACGTGTTCTCCGACTGCGGGCAGTGCAAGATCTGTGAAGATCCGCGCTACAAGCCGCTGGACGGCGTCGCCAAGCTTCTGAACGGCGAAAGGCTGGTCCTGGAACCCATCGGGTTGAAGCGTGTGGAGAGGCACCATGATTGATATTTCGGCAGCCCTAAAACACCGCGTGACGTTCATCGCCGGCAACCGCAAGAACGCCGGGAAGACGACGTTCCTGAACTGCGTGCTTGGGCCACTGCGGGCAAAAGACCCCGTGGCCTACCTGACCGTCGGGATAGATGGGGAAAAACAGGACCTGGTCTCTGGACAGGTTAAACCCCAAGTCATGGCCCGGCCCGGCGACACACTGCTGACCGCTCAGGCAGCGCTGGCCAGGACCGACGGGCTGTACGAGATCCGCCAAGTCTTTCCCTACAGGACTGTGCTGGGACGGCTGGTGCTGGCCGTGATGCGCCGTGACGGGTTCGTCGAGCTGGTGGGGCCTGAGACCAATCGCCAGGTGACGACTGTCCTCCAGTACATCCAGAAACAAGAGGGCATCCACACCATCCTGATCGATGGGGCCGTCAATCGGCTCACCCAGATCGCCACCATCCCCAACGCAGGCTACGTCTACGTGGTGCGGGCGGGACGGCGCAATCTGGAGCAAACGATCTCGGAGATGAAACGGCTCTTTGCCCTGGATGCCCTCCTGCAGCGAGAGGGGCCTTGCCCGGAGAACTGCTTCCAGGTACACGGCGCACTGACAGAGCGCAAGCTGAGAGACCTCCCTGAAACGTGCGACGAGATCCTGGTCCAAGACTTCACCAAGGTGTTTCTCTCCCACCGGCAGATCGCCCACCTTCAGGAAAGATGCAGGCTCTTCTTCCGAGACAGACTGCCTCTGCGTTTCTTTGTGGTGAACCTGTTCGACCTGGATCGGGAGACCGTCCTGGATCAGATCAAGGATAAGCAGCTCAGAGAAAGAATCGTGTTCAATCCCTATGAGAACTGAACGGCTCTTCGAGTTCGCAGAGATCGACGGGTTCTTGCAGCGCTATGAACCTCTTACCCCTTACGGCCGGCACAGGAAGCAGCACCTGGCTCTCTCGGCCTCGCGAGAGGAATTGGAGCAGGACTACAAGCGCGTCGATCTGGCGATCCGCTTCATCGAGCGCCACCCCGAGGCAGCAGATAGGGTAGCGTACCACCTGGGGCGTCTCCCCCTCCTTGATTGCCTGGACCAGCTCGAATGGGACGGGCCAGAGGCATTCTTGATCAAGAGGTTCCTGGTCAACTACCAGGCGATCCGCGCAGTCCTGTCGGACGATTTGAGACAGGAGATGGGGTTTCGCTTCTCGTCGTCGGCCCTCCTGGACCTGCTGAACGCAGGCAATCAGGACGGTGAGAGTTTTTTCCTGAGCGACGCCTATGCCGATGGTTTGAAGCAAGTGCGTGAACGCATCCGGGCGCTGGAGACCCAGGTCGATGACGCAAGACGAGGCAGGCTCGATGAGATACGCGCCTGCTGCGGCCTCGATTTCCAGCACCAGGATTTTGCCCTGATCCCCAACCTTGAAGCGGAGAGCGTGGATCGACACTTGGTCTTTCTCGAGACCTACGACGCCTGCCGCTTGATGGCTAAACCCGTTTTCCCCGGCTCCTACCTCGATCTGATACAGGAGAAGGCATCGCTGATCGCGGCGGAAAAGACCTTGGAGCGCGATGTGCTGCGAAACATCTCGCGCGAGATCGTCCGGGAGCAGGATGCGCTGGCGGGTTACATCCAAGCCGCGACCCGGTTGGACGACTATATGGCCCGCGCCCGCCTGAGCCTGGCCTTCGAGATGACGCGCCCTCACCTCCAAGACTGGGGCGCACCTATCACCGTTCAGGACGGGCGGTTCATCCCCCAGGTCGAGCAATGCCGTGCGCTCGATCTGCCCTACACACCGGTGGACGCCTGTTTCGACCGGCGCATCACCGTGATCCACGGCGCCAATATGGGCGGCAAGACCGTGTTGCTCAAGTCACTGGCCTTTTTCCAGGCGCTGGCCCAAATGGGTTTCTTCGTCCCCTGCCGGGCGTTCCACACGGTCGTGTTCGAGGGAATTCACTGCCTGGGGAGCACGACCCCCGAACCGGTCGGCGGCCTGAGCAGCTTTGGCCTGGAGATCTATGCCTTCTCCCAGGCGCAGCAAGATCGGAACTTGCTCTATCTCATCGACGAGTTTGCCCGTACCACCAACTCCCGCGAGGCGCAGGCGTTGATCTCCGCCGTGCTGCACCATCTGGACGGGCGCGACGACCGCTACGCCCTTCTGGCGACCCACTACACGGCGCTGCCCACCCTGCCCCACGTGGCGACCATGCGGATGAAGGGGCTGGACGAGGAGAAATATAAAGCGTACCACGCGTCTCACGAGGAATTGGACATCTCGGAGCGCATCAAGCTCATCAGCCAGTTCATGGCCTACAGCGTGGAAGAGGACCCGAACCAGACGACAACCTACGACGCGCTCAAGATCGCGGCGATCCTGGGATTGGACAAGGGAATCATCGAAAGTGCCCTAGAGTCCCTGGGGGAAGTGAATGGGGAGTAAACTCGGCATCGACCTGCGGCCCGCAGAGCGGGCCAGGGAGCTGGCGCAGACCATCGTCGCCCCGGTGCAGGCCCACATCGAGGCCCACACGACGGTCTCGGTGGAGCGGGCTACGCTCAGGTTGATGGGGGCCGACGGTGTGAACGGTGACGATGTGCCCGTCCCCAACCTCGCCGTCCATAGCTTGGGGCAGCACCTGGATTATGGCGCCGCACGCTACTACATCAATGCGCTCCTGGCCAAGGGGTTTGGCGTGGACGAGCTGAACCGGGCCATTGCCGACGGGTTTGACATAGGCGCGCTCCCGCTAGTCGATTTCGCCCATATCGAGGAGAAGGGGCGAGATCTGGTCGGTCAGTTCGAGGCCAGGATACAAAGTCACGTGACCCACCGCCGAGAAGCCGTCGCCCGATACAAAGCCCACGAGAATAGCCCTCTGCTCTACGTGATCGTCGCCACGGGCAACATCTACGAGGACGTAAAGCAGGCCCAGGCCGCCGCGATGCAGGGGGCCGATGCCATCGCCGTTATCCGCTCCACGGCGCAGAGCCTGCTGGACTATGTGCCCTACGGGGCCACCACCGAGGGGTTCGGCGGCACCTACGCCACTCGGGAGAATTTCCGCATCATGCGCGCGGCCCTGGACGAGACCGGGGAACAGATCGAAAAGTACGTCCGGCTGGTCAACTATGCCTCCGGCCTGTGCATGCCCGAGATCGCGGCCATGGGCGCGCTGGAGCGACTGGACATGATGTTGAACGACTCGATGTACGGCATCCTGTTCCGAAACATCAACATGGCCCGCACCTTCGTGGACCAGAGCTTTTCCCGGATGCTCCACGCCTACGCCGACATCGTCATCAACACAGGGGAGGACAACTATCTCACCACCGCCGACGCCTACGAAAAGGGCTATACCGTGCTGGCATCCCAGTTCATCAACGAGCGCTTTGCCCTGAACGCCGGGCTACCCCACCGGCTGATGGGGCTGGGCCACGCCTTCGAGATGGACCCTGGCATGGAAAACGGCTTCCTCTACGAACTGGCTCAAGCCCAACTCATCCGCGAGATTTTCCCAGACTGCCCCCTCAAATACATGCCTCCCACCAAATACATGACCGGGGACATCTTTAAGGGATACGCGATGAACACGCTGTTCAATCTCGTCGGACGGGTCACGGGCCAGTCCATCCTGCTGCTGGGGATGCTGACCGAGGCCATCCACACCCCCTTCTTGCAGGATCGCTACCTGGCGCTGGCCAATGCCCGGTACGTGCTCAACAACGTCAGGGACCTGGGCGCAGAGATCGCTTTCAAGCCCGGAGGCAAGATCGCGCGGAGGGCCGAGGAGGTGCTGAGCCAGGCGGTGATGTTCCTGGAGCAGGTCGCCGAGATGGGGCTGTTCGACGCCATCGAGCAGGGGCTCTTTGCGGACGTCAGGCGGCCCAAAGGCGGCGGGAGAGGAATGGAGGGGGTGCATCCCAAATCCCCGGAATACTGGAACCCTTTTGAGGGTTTTTTGCGGAAGGAACTAAACGTCGGCTAACGAGGTGCAACAGTGCACGTGAGAGCTTATGGCGACACGATGGATGACGGCGCGGTGCAGCTTTCGTTTACGCTGCCTATGGCCCACTCGCCCAAGGCGCGGAAGGCAGCCCGGCTGCTGGCACAAAAGATGGGCCTGGGGGCATGCGAGGTCGTGCACGCAGCCAGCCTGGCGGACGACTTTACCTTCTTCATCGTTTATGGCAAGACTACCGCTGCCGTGGACGTGGACCAGATCCAGGTTCACGTCCAGGAAGAGGGCATGGACTATCATGCGGTGAACGAGTTCATCCGGGACCGAATCAGGCGCCGGATCGTCGTCGTCGGGGCTTGCACGGGCTTTGATGCCCACACCGTGGGGATCGACGCGATCATGAATATGAAGGGCTATGACCATCACTATGGCCTGGAGCGATATCCAATGATCGATGCCCACAACCTGGGCGCGCAGGTGTCCAACGAGCTTTTGATCCAGAAGGCCGTGGATTTGAACGCCGACGCAGTGCTGCTCTCCCAGGTCGTGACGCAGAAGGACACACACATCTACAACCTCACCCACTTCGTCGAACTGGTGGAGGCCGAGGGGCTGCGCAGCCGATTCGTCCTGTGCGTCGGCGGCCCCAGGATCACACACGAGCTGGCGCTGGAGTTGGGATTCGACGCCGGGTTCGGGCGGGGCACGTATCCAGAGCACGTCGCCTCTTTCATCGTCAAAAAGATGGTAGAGCGAGAAAGGGTTTTAAGCTCATAGTCACCGAAAAAGCGCGCTCAAGCGCGCACCACGAACCTGAAAGGACTTGTGATGCAGACAAGAAAGCTGGGCCGAGGCGTCGCCATCGTCGGGGCAGGGATGAGCAAGTTCGGCGCGTTCCCGGAGAAATCGTCGCGGGACCTGTTTGTCGAGGCGTTCAGCGCGATGCGCAACTCGGTGGACAAGAGCCTCGACCCCGACGGGATCGAGGCGCTCTACGTCGGCAATTTCAGCAGCGAGCTGTTCGAAGGGCAGGGACATATCGCCCCCATCATAGCCGACTGGGCAGGGCTCACGCCGTGCCCCGCCACCCGCGTAGAGGGCGCTTGCGCCAGCGGCGGCGTCGCGCTGCGCCAGGGGATCATCGCCATCGCCTCCGGCCTGTACGACGTCGTCCTGGTGGGCGGGGTCGAGAAGATGACCGATCTGCCCATCGAGTGCGTCACCGACACGCTGGCCGCTGCCGGCGACGTGCTCTACGAGATCCCCGCCGGTTTTACCTTCCCCGGCTTTTACGCGGCGATGGCCACCGCGTACATGGCGCGCTACGGCGCGGCGCCGGAGGCCTTGATGCACGTGGGCATCAAGAACCACGAGAACGGCGCGCTCAACGACAAAGCGCATTTTAACGCACGCATCGCCGACATTATGGCGCGCAAGAAAGCCCGCGCGGAGGAAAAAGGCCAGCCCATCCCCGACTGGGCCGACGAGATGGCGTTCCTCCACGACGACCAGGCCAATCCCGTCATCGCCTGGCCGCTGCGCCTCTTCGACTGCTCCCCGGTCTCCGACGGCGCGGCGGCGGTCTTGCTCGTGGCCGAGGAGCACGCCCGCTCCTTCACCGACGACCCCATCTACGTCATCGGCTCCGGCCAGGCCAGCGATAGAGCGCTGCACGACCGGGCCGACCTGACGACCATCGGCGCGGCCCGGCTGGCGAGCCGTCAGGCGTATGACATGGCGGGCATCGCGCCAGCCGACGTCAGGCTGGCCGAGGTGCACGATTGCTTCACCATCGCCGAGATCATCGCCTCGGAGGACCTGGGTTTTTTCCCGTCGGGCCAGGGGTACAAGGCGGCGGAGGAAGGCGCGACGGCCCGCGATGGCCCGCGCCCCATCAACACGTCCGGCGGGCTAAAGGCCAAGGGCCACCCCGTCGGCGCTTCGGGGGTCGCACAGGTCGTCGAGATCTGGAAGCAAATGCGTGGCAGCGCTGGCGCGCGCCAGGTGGCCGGCGACGTGAATCTAGCCCTGACCCACAACGTCGGCGCGACAGGCCAGACGTGCGTCGTCCACATCTACGAGAGGAGATAGGGCTCGATGAGCGAGGAGACTTTCACGAGCGCAGCGTTCTACCGATTCCTGGAGGAGCACAAGCTGATGGCCTGCCGCTGCCGGGCGTGTGGGACGCTTCACCTGCCGCCGCGTCCCATTTGCACCAATTGTCACGGCGAGGAGATCGAATGGATCGAAACATCCGGCCAGGGCACGCTGCGAGCCTTTACCACTATCCACGTCGCGCCCACGGCGATGATGGAAGCCGGCCACGGGCGAGACAACCCCTACTGCGTGGGCATCGTGCAACTGACGGAAGGGCCATCCATCAGCGCCCAGATCGTGGGCGTGGACGCCACGCGGCCGGAGGACATCGCGATCGGCCAGCCGGTGCAGGTGGTCTTTATCGAGCGCGGCGAAGGAGAGGAGCAGCACACCTACCTGGCCTTCCGGTATGGGGGGGCATCGCAGGCTGAGGGCTAAACGGTTCGCAGCCGACGATTCATCGCCGGGGCAGCACACCAAAGGCACGCTGCATTCTTTCTCCGGCAGCCTGCAGCGTTTCGATCTTCTTGGGGAAGGCAAAGCGCACGCTGCGGTCGCCGTAGCCTTCCTGCGAGTAAAACACGATGCCCGGCACCACGGCGACGCCGACCTCCTCCACCATCCACACGGCGAACTGCATCGAGCCCAACTCCGCCTGGGGGATCGGCACCGCGCTGTAGTCGGCCAGGACGTAGTAGGCCCCCTCTGGCACCGGCGCGGCGAAGCCGATCTCGTCCAGGATGGACATCATCACCTCGCGCCGTCGATGGTAGTCGGCCGTCATCCGATCGTAGTAACTCTGCGAAAGATCGAGCGCAGCGACCGCCGCGTGCTGAAGCGGCGTGGGCGCGCACACGGTGAGAAAGTCGTGCACGGGCCGCACCGCCGCCGAGAGCTGTGTCGGCGCGACCACGTAGCCCAAGCGCCAGCCGGTGACGGCAAAGGTCTTGCCCAAGCCGCCGACAGTGATGGTGCGTTCCTTCAGTTCCTCCAGACTGCCGGGAAAGAGGTGCTGTCGCCCGTCGTAGAGGATGCGGTCGTAAATCTCGTCGGTGATCAGCACCAGGTCGTGCTTCACCACCAGTTCGATCACACCGGCGATCTCTCCATCATCAAAGACCCGCCCCGTGGGGTTGTGGGGCGTGTTCAGTAGCAGCGCCCTGGTGTGGGGGGTGATCGCTTCGGCCAGCCGCTCCTTGCTCAAGCGATAGCCGGGTTCCTCCAGCGACACGGCCACCGGCGTCGCTCCGGCAAAGATGGCGGAGGGGACGTAGTTCTCGTGGGCCGGCTCGACGATGACGATCTCGTCGCCGGGGTTCAGCATCGCCAGCATCGCCGCGTTGATCGCCTCCGTCACGCCACAGGTGACGGTGACGTGCTCGGCTGCGTTCACCTCCCAACCCAGCCACCCCGTGTACAGCTCGGCCAGCTTCTGGCGCAGCGGCGCGATGCCCCACGTGGGTGAGTACTGGTTGTTGCCGTCCCTGATGGCCCGGGCTGCCGCCTCTTTCACAGGCTCTGGCGTGTCGAAATCGGGGAACCCCTGGCTCAGGTTGATGGCTTCGTGCTCCATGGCCAGCCGGGTCATCATGCGGATGATGGACTCCTGGAACTGCGAGATGCGTTGGGCGATTTGCATGGCTCCTCCTGCGTTCTGAAAGTTGCGGTATTATGGCGTAGATTCGGGGGGCTGTCAACTCGCATGGCGGACGCGCTCCACGATGCATCGCATTTGGCGCTTTTCGGGCATCCGGTATAAAATGGAAAGCAAGGGGTAGGTGAACGTGAGCAACGAGACAATCCGAGTTCTGATGATCGACGACAATCCAGCCGCCATCAACCTGATGCAATACCTGCTAGAAGAGGAAAAAGACATCTCAATTGAGCTGGAGGGCGCCAACACCCTCGCTTCAGGAATAGAGCGTTTGGCGAGCGGCGGCATCGACGTCATCCTGCTGGACATCCTCCTGCCGGACAGCAGGGGGTTTGACGCATTCGCCGATCTGCGGGTAGAGGTGCCGGATATACCGGTCGTCATCCTGAGTGGCATCTCTGACGAGATATTGGCGCTAAAGCTGGTGCGCGACGGCGCGCAGGACTACCTGGTCAAGGGGGAGGTGACCACCAGCCTGCTGGTGCGCACCATCCGCTGCGCCATCGAGCGGACGCAGGGAGAGGCTGCCAGAGAAGACCGCGCAGTTTGACAGACGCCGCATCCTGCGTATAATACTCAGCGCAAACCCACACGGCGACGTAGCTCAATGGCAGAGCAGGGGACTCATAAGCCCTTGGTTCCCAGTTCAAATCTGGGCGTCGCCACAGAAGAACGGCCCGGCTCAATTCCGGGCTGCTTGCGCTCTTACGTCCGGCCTACGAACTGTGTCACCGCTCCCTGTGCAGCGGGAAGCCTTCTGAATGGTTTGACAATTTCCCGCGACCAATATAAACTTACGAGCGTTCCAGACAATCTCCCCAAGGGAAAGAAAAAACGACCTCGCAGGCCCATGATCGATCCTGACACTGCACTCAGAGTCGATAGACTGGCAGGCGCACCATGGTGTTGGCCAGCCCAGCACTCCCATCATCCCGGATCGGGCGGACTTTGTTTTGTGGCTGGGTCTCGTCGTGGCGGCTGCTTGGCCCAATGACATTGGACCGGAAGTCCACCTGTGAAACCAACTGCTAAACCCGTCGCCGACCCCCAGGTCGTCCTCCGCGAAGAGTTCGACGACTGGGCCGTGCTGTTCCATCCCCTCACCGCCGAGGCGGTCGGTACCGGCCCGGTGGGCGTGGCCATCTGGAAGGCGCTGGACGGCCAGCGCACCCTGACCGAGATCGCCGCCGAGATCGAGGCCCAGTGCGAGGACGCGCCCGACACCGTCCTGGAGGACACGGTCGCCTTCGCCGAGGACCTGGAGCGGCGCTTGTTCGTCCTCGTCGAGGAAAAGGATGAGGGATGACATGCACGTGATGCGCACCCCGCGCACGGTCGATATCGACCTCACCGCGCGCTGCAACCTGCGCTGCCGCTACTGCTACTTTTTCGATAACCCCGCCGTGCCGTACGAGGACCTGCCCACCGAAGAGTGGCTTCGCTTCTTCGACGAGCTGGGACGCTGCGCGGTGATGGACGTCTGTCTGGCGGGCGGCGAGCCTTTCATCCGCGAAGACCTGCCCCAACTGCTGGAGGGAATCGCGCACAACCGCATGCGGTTTGCGCTGCTCTCCAACGGCGTGCTCATCGACGACGAAATCGCTGCCTTCATCGCCGCCACCGGGCGCTGCAATTACGTGCAGGTATCGGTGGATGGCTCCGGCCCGGAGACACACGACGCCTGCCGGGGCAAGGGCGCTTTCGAGGGCGCGCTCCGCGGCATCCGCACACTGCAGCGGCACGGGGTCAAGGTGGCGGTGCGGGTGACGATCCATCGGCACAACGTCCACGATCTGGAGGCCACAGCCCGCTTGCTGCTGGATGAACTGGGACTGGACTCCTTCGGCACCAACTCGGCTGGCTACCTGGGCTCCTGCCGCGTCCACGCCGACGACGTGATGCTCACCACGCAGGAGCGCATGGCGGCTATGGAAACGCTGCTGCACCTGGCCGAAAAGTACGATGGGCGCGTCCAGGCCTCCGCCGGGCCGCTGTCCGAGGCGCGGACTTGGGCGCGCATGGAGGAAGCGCGGGCCGCAGGGGCGCCTCCCTTCCCCAACGGGGGCCGCCTGACTGCCTGCGGCTGCCACAGCAGCAAGATCGCCGTCCGCGCCGACGGCGCCATCGTGCCCTGTAACATGCTGACCCACATCGAGTTGGGCCGCATCAACCAGGACTCGCTGGCCGAGGTGTGGCAGCGCCACCCGGCCCTGAACGAGCTGCGTGTGCGGCACGCCATCCCGCTGGCCGAGTTCGAGTTCTGCGCCGGGTGTGAGTACGTTCCCTACTGCACGGGCAACTGCCCGGCCCTGGCCTACACACTGACCGGGCAGGTGAACCATCCCAGCCCCGATGCATGCCTGCGGCGCTTTTTGGCAGACGGAGGAACACTGAAAGCGATATGAACGAATTGCAGGAACTAGACCTGGCACGCTACCTGGCCGTGCTCAGGAAATGGCTCTGGCTCATCGTGGCCTGCACGCTGCTGGCCGGCGGCGCAGCCTACGTCGTCAGCAGCAACATGACGCCGATCTACGAAGCCACAGCCACGATGCTGCTCGAGCAAGGGGGGTTATCCCCTTCCAACTGGATATGGGGCAACAATCAGTGGGAGGCCTTCACCTACGTCGAGTTGATCCCCCGCTTGCTGCCAGAGACCGCCGCCCGGCTGGGCCTGGACGAGATCGACGCAAGGGACGTCTCGGTGGACGCGATCCGGGACACACGCGTCGTCCAGGTGCGGGTGCGCGACCCGAACCCGGACCTGGCGGCCGAGATCGCCAACGCCATACCGGAGGTTTTCTCTGATTACACAGAATCACTGCGGCTGAGCCGCTACACCGAATCCAAGGTCGCGCTGCGCGCGGAGCTGGACCGATTGGAGGTCGAGATCGCAGTCACGCAAGAGCGCATGGAGGATCTCGGGGAGGCCACCGACGCAACCGAGAAAACGGAATTAACGCGCCTGGAGGAAACCCTGACCCAGCAGCGCTACAACTATGGCCAACTGCTGACCGCCTACGAGACGATGCGCCTGGCCGAGATGCAGGCCAAGGGCAATCTGGTCGTTTTCAAGTCGGCGACTGTGCCCACGCGCCCGGTGTTCCCCAAGACGGGGCAGAACACGCTGCTGGCGGCGGTGGTTGGGGCCATGCTGGCCACGGGCGTCGCGTTTCTCGTCGAGTATCTGGACGACACGCTCAAGACCCCGGAGGACGTGACGCGTGCGATGGGTCTGATAACTCTGGGCAACATCGCGCGCCTGTCCAGCCGGCAGAGGGACGGCGCGGACCCGCTGGTGACGATCACGGATCCCCTGTCGCCGGATTCGGAGGCCTTTCGCGACCTGCGCACCAACGTCAAGTTCTCCAGCGTGGATCGGCCCCTAGGCCGCCTGCTGGTGACCAGTCCTGCTCCCTCTAACGGCAAGAGCTTGGTGGCTGCGAACCTAGCCGTTGCTTTTGCCCAGGACGGTCACTCGGTGGTGCTGGTTGATGCCGACCTGCGCCGTCCCACTCAACACAAGTTCTTCGGCGTGTCCAATGGGTCCGGGCTCACCGACAGCCTGCTGGATGGAGCTAACCCCGGCGCGGACAAGCGGCTGCAGTCCACGTCGGTAGAGAGTCTGCATCTCCTGTCCAGTGGTTCGCTGCCGCCCAATCCCGCCGAGCTGGTTGGCTCTCGGCGTATGTGGCAGATCGCGGAGCACTTGAACGAGCAGTTCGACGTGGTCGTTCTCGATAGCCCTCCGGTGCTGGCCGTCACCGACGCGGCGGCGCTATCGCGGCAGGTGGATGGCGTGATCCTCGTCGTCGAGGCCGGTAGCACGCGAGAAAGAGAAGCCCGCCGGGCGATGGAAGCGCTGGCAAAGGTAGACGCTCCAATCCTGGGCGCGGTGCTCAACAAGATCCCGGTAGGGCGGCGCGGGAGCTATGACTATTACTACTATCGACACTATCGCTACACCGAATCAGGTGAGAAAAAGAAAGAATCCCGCCGCGACGGGATTCGCGAGCACATCCGTGACGCGTTCCATCGCGTCACGCGCCGCGCGCAGCGCGAAACACAATCTCAAAGGTAGTCCATGTCTTCCACATCCGCTCCCCCCTTGAACCAAATCTACTTCTACCTCACCGAAGGCTGCAACCTGGCCTGCCGCCACTGTTGGCTGGCGCCCAAGTTCGATCCCCAGGCTGACCGCTACGCCACCCTGCCGGTGGAACTGTTCGAGACCGCCATCCGCGAGGCCAAGCCATTGGGCCTGAGCGGCGTCAAGCTCACCGGCGGCGAGCCGCTCATGCACCCTCAGTTCCTGCACCTGCTAGAGATCGTGCGGCGCGAGGAGCTGGGCCTGACCGTGGAGACAAACGGCCTGTTGTGCACGCCGGAGGTCGCCGCCGAGATCGCCAAATCGCCCCGGCGCTTCGTCTCGGTCAGCATCGACGGGGCGGACGCGGCTACCCACGAGTGGGTACGCGGCGTGGCTGGCTGCTTCGAGGCGGCCTGCCAGGCAGTGCGGAACCTGGTCGCGGCCTCCACCCGACCCCAGGTCATCTTCTCGGTGATGCGCGGCAACGCCGATCAGGTGGAGGCCGTGGTGCGCATGGCCGAGGAACTGGGCGCGGCGTCGGTCAAGTTCAATGTGGTGCAACCCACCGCCCGCGGTGAGAAGCTGCACCAGGACGATGGAGCTCTGGAGGTGAGCGAGCTGATCGCGTTGGGACGGCAGATCGATCTGGAACTGGCCGCTACCACATCCCTGCGACTCGTGTTCGATTACCCGATGGCCTTCCGCCCTTTGAGCCGCATAGCCAACGGGGATGGATGCAGCGTGTGCGGCATATTCGGCATCCTGGGCATCATCCCCAGCGGCCACTATGCCCTGTGCGGCATCGGCGAGCAGGTGGAGGAGCTGATCTTTGGTGTGGTGGGGGTGGACTCGCTGGAGGCCGTCTGGCGGGAGAACGAGGTGCTGGGTGCGATCCGGGCCGGATTGCCGGACGAATTGGGCGGGGTGTGCGCCGGTTGCCTGATGAAGCACCGCTGTCTGGGATCGTGCATCGCCCAGAACTATTACCGTACGGGCGACCTGCTGGCACCCTTCTGGTTCTGCGAGCAGGCCGAGGCAGAGGGGTTGTTCCCGGCTTCTCGTTTGCGGCCGTGATACTGGTGATATTGGAGAGAAGAACGAAATGCACTATGAAAAACCTGTCGTTATGAACCTGGGCGCCCGCGCCGCGAGCGGCCAGGACCCTCTGGCATGTGTAGACGGGGACTCGCCGGGTGATGGCGTCTGCAACAGTGGGACAGGAGGAACCTCCTCGCCGGACGACTGCCTTTCCGGGGGGAGTGCCGGGCCGAACGCGACGTGTGCGAACGGCGGGGGCGCTGGGTTCTCTGGCTCATGCACGTCGGGACCAGCCGTCGGCTAGCGGCGCCCTTCGGCAGGCCGATCCCCAGCCGCAAGGCAGCGTGCCCTCGCCGAGGACGCCGCCGGGGCGTAGGCCTGGTGCACGGACGCGCGCGACGGCCTCGGAAGGCGCACCGGCCTTTGGTGGACCTGAGAGGCGGTTGTTGAGTATGAAAGATGAAAGATGAAGGATGAACATCAATCGTTGTCCTTCATCTTGTCTCTGGTCGATGGCACCCGCTTGGCCCTGCGCGCCAGCGACGCGAGCGCGGCGCGCGTCGTGACCTTTTTGGCCCGCGCTGCTCAGTTGTCGCCAATTTCCCTCTCCCCTTGCCCCTCTCCCAATGGGAGAGGGGTTGGGGCGAGGGCGCGCCGCCTGCTGGCCGTGACCGGCGCGGGGCAAGATGGCGTATTCCCCCACGTCAGCGACGAACCCGGCACTGATGCGGGGGCCGACGCCGACGTCGTCTGCGTGCTGGAGCCCAGGGACGTGCAGAGGCCCCGCCGCCGGCAGGTAGACGGGCGCGGCACCCTGAGCCACATTTCCGAAACCCTCACCGAGGAGCAATGGCTCTGGGTACAACTCGTGCGCCTTTCTGCCTGCATCGCCCGCGAGACGCACCCCCAGGGCGGCGCGCTGCTGCACAGCGGGCTGGCGGTTTGCCCCCCCTGCCCCTCCGGGGCATCCCCCCCGCCCGCGGGGGGGGACT
>DAOUDX010000176.1:0-21653 GCA_034430835.1 Anaerolineae bacterium | reverse complement strand
TGGAGTTGGAAGACACGGTGCACCTCCAAGGGATAAGAGTTTCGGTCAAAACAATCATCCCAGAAGATCACCTTTCTTTCAACTCCTTCCATGTAGTTCGGGAGCGATCAACTGATTTTAGTCACACCCAAATCAATAATGCAGTGAGGTGCAATGTGACCCGAGCGGTGGGAACAGTCACGGAAGAAGTCATACCAAGGAAGAACGCTGTGCCGAAGCGGCGCAGGGGGGCCTGGGTGAGAGCGCAATAAGTCGGCGTGGGGGCAGTGCTGCGAGCGGCGAAGAAGGAGACGACAGGCAAGAACAGGGGCGCGTGGACGCGCGCAGGGGCCACGCGGCGGCGAATAGGCGCACGTGGATAGCTCATCAACCGAAAGGCGATGACAAAACGGGAGGGCTGTCTCGTTCGAGGATCGGGGGCAGCACGAGCACGTAGGCTGTGCTGCCCCCAGAGTCAGGTATCGGTTGGAGAGGCGCGAGCAGCAGCAGTGGTCGCCTCACGAACCAGACGGGCGACCCTTCGGCAAGCTCAGGGCAGGCCGTTGCAGACGCAGGTGAGGATGTCGGCGAGGATGGAGGCCTTGGCGCTGTTGTGCTGGCCGTGCCAAGGGGAGCGTTTCACACCCCGTCGCCATTGGTCGGCGTTGCGGCTTTCGGCATAACTCAGCCGCCCGACGCGCAGTTTCCAGGAAGGGGAATCGACCTTGAGGTCGCGGGCGAGGCGGATGTCGCCATCGGGTAAGGTACGATTGACGACGACGGTACAGCCAAGAGGTACGTCGGGTTGTTGGTAGGGGCAGTGGGGAGGAACGCGGGCAAGAATAGCCTCAGGATCAGATGGTGGATCGCCGACGAGGGTATCGGGGAGAGGATGGCGCAGGCGGCGCTGACGACAGACCCACTTGCTGTCACCGCGCCGGTAGTCGTGGCCGTTGAAGGAGAGGCGATAGCCGGAGGCACAGAGGGGGTTGCCGGTGGCATCGTAGCCGCGCTTCAAGCAAGTGAGGGGGTCTTTGTCGATAGTATGGTAGCGAAGCTTGATAGAGCGCAAAGCTTTCAAGTCATTGTGAACGAAAAGGAGAATGTCGTCGAAGCCCTCACCGGCATCGCCGATCACTTCGCCGACCTTCAGATGGGGGAAACGGCGGAGCAGGTCATCGAAGCCAGGGATGGTCTGCAGATGATCATTGCGATTGGCGGGGACGAAAGGGCCGGAGATAGGCCACACGGTGAAGATGCGGTCGTCGACGATGTTGAAGCCTTTGGATTTGTAGCCAAAGTGGTGTGTGCCACGCACGGGTTTGTCGTCGTCAGAATTGATTGCGGGCGACGCATCTGGAGTAGGCTGATTGGAACCGACGTAGAAAACGTAGGCGGCTTCAGGATCTCGCGGAGTGACGAAGCGACAATGGTGCACACAAGCCTGGGTGTCACAGTTGCACCCCTGCTTGCCATCCTCCTTGGCGGCGCAGGCGCGCTGCCTGGGCGGGAGAAAACAGGCTGCACGTTGATAGCGACAACGCATCTGGGAACGGGCTTCCACCAACTGGCTGTCGGTGGCGATACTCACCCCCCGTCCCGGCGGGTCGCCTGGGAACGTAGAGGATGTGGGAATGGTGCCGTAGGCCATCAGGCCCAGGCTCAGACTGTCCTCACACTGGAGCAGCCAGGCAGGCGCTGTGTTTCCAAGCGCCATGCGGAAGGTGGATTCGGCTGGCAAGTCGTCGGGGTCAAACCCAAAACGCAGGCAGTAGCCCAGCCCGCGTTCTCGGGAGTGGAGTTCCGAAGACCAGTTTGGGCCACGTCCAATTGCGCCATCGAACGAGCAACCAGCATAGACCGATGCTGGCAGGATCGAAGGGTGGAGGCCCGAAGGCACTGCTGAAGCGCCGGCCCAGGATAGAGCGCCAAGGTGAGAAATCGACGAGACGCAGCACCAGGTCAAAGTTGTCCAGGCCGACCAAGTCATCGGCAGAGAGAACATCTTCTGGTGGAAGCCGCTCGTAGAAAGAACGGCAGGTACGCGCTTTCCAGGGGGGTACGCCAGGCGGAAGCTCGAGGCGAATGGGCAGGTGAGGACGCACCGTCTCCCACTGAAATGTGTCGACAAAGTGCTCTGTCAACAAACGGCGGTCTTCGGCCGGTATGTCTTGCGTGCGGGCCAGTTCCGGCTGTGAGACCGTCGTCAGGCGATGGAACGGGCTCTGCAGTACCACCAACGGGCCAGGGTCTTGGTAGGTCGGGATCAAGATACTCATCGCTGCTCCCTCCCTTGCCGTCGGCGGGAACCCTGTCTCTTCCGCAGCCAGGCCCGACTCAGCGCCTGCATGCGCAGATATGCCGCGTGGCTATCTTGCCCACACAGATAACGCAGTTGCCCTGAGATGGCGGGCAGGCGCAGGAGCACCAAACCGTTGTTGCGCCAGTAGCGCGCCATCTTGCCGGTGACGCCGAAGCGGTCACCAATGGCGGCCAGTGTGCGCGGCAGTTTTCCGTCCAGGCCATAAGCAGCTGTGATGACCTGGCGCAAACGTCTGGGGAGGCGAGAGACGGCTTCAAGCAAGGCCGCGTGGATCTCAGCTTGTCGCAGGTTCTCCTCGATTATCTCTCGGAGGTTGACAGGGGCCGGGGGAGGCAGCCAGACTTGGGGACGATTAGCTATCTTCACGGCGCGCCACATTTGGTTGCGAATCGTAGCCCCCGCATAGGTAGAAAAGGCGATGCCACGATGGGGATCGAAGTGCAGAATGGCTTGCCACAAGGCGATACGTCCCTCTTGCAGCAGGTCTTCGTAGGGCACGTCACCACGAACTCGCTGCCGCAGGATGAAGTGCACCAGACCTTCGTGCTGGCGTACCAGATCATCCTGACAGGCCTGGCATCCTGCTTGAGCGCAAGCAAAGGCGGCTGGCCCACTCAGGGGGAATGGGTACACGATGGACATAAGACACCTCCTTGACTAAATTGGGATTGGTTTTGCTTAACCTATTGTCCACAACTTGCCAGAAGGTGTCGGTTTTCTTGGGTTGAATTGTCTTCGATTGGGGCGTGTCAGTTGGGTTGACTTTTTACAGTGGACTTATTGCGGCATCCCTACATTTTCGATCGGTGCAAGCCAGCATGGCGATGGAGGATCAAGAATTGTCTATAATTTTCTTTTCATTTCCTTTACTTACTTTTATTATTGACAGGTGAAAGCGAAAACGATATAATCTGGGCAAAGACTGGAGTCTGCTGTAAGAGACTGGGAGGCCGCAGATGAGCCGTGAGCTGTTTCAGCAGGAGCGACGAGAGCGGATCGAAGTGCTAGTAAAGGAGACAGGTCGTGTGTCCGTTGCTGAGCTCAGCGAGCAGTTTGGTGTGACACAAGCTACCATCCGTGCCGATCTTGATGCTCTTGCTGCAGAGCATCTACTGATCCGAGCGCATGGGGGCGCCCTTGCCCTTGACGAAGAGCGCCTTGAGCTTTCTTTCGATTTCCGCCATCGTGTGCACACTGCGCAGAAAGGCCGGATCGGCGCCGCCGCCGCTGAGATGATCGAAGATGGCGAAGCCATTATTCTCGATGCTAGTACCACGGCTCTGGCAGTAGCCACTCACGTCAAAGATCGCCGCGAACTCACAGTCCTCACCAACGGTATCCTCATTGCCCTAGCCTTGATCGACTCACCGGGTGTCACCGTTGTGATGCCCGGGGGATTCTTGCGTCGTGACTCTGCCTCAATGGTCGGCGATGAGGGGCGCGACTTTATCGAACGTTTCAACTTTCAGAGGGGGTTCTTTGGCGCCAAGGGATTCACCATCGAGGAAGGGCTGACCGACGTCAATAGTGCTGAGGTAGTTATCAAGAAGGACTTGGTCGCGCGGGCCAGGCAGGTCATCGCTATCGTCGATAGCAGCAAATGGGGACGGGTCGGATTTGCCTCATTTGCTTCAACGGACCAAATAGATTGTGTTATCACTGACGAGAGTGCGCCTGCCAATATGGTCTCTGCCTTGCGAGCGGCTGGCGTCAATGTGGTGATCGCTTGAGGGAGTAAGTTCACACTTTGGAGGTGTGCTATGAAGCGCGTCGGATTTCTGCTCAAAGTGAGAGAGGATATGCTGGAGGAGTACAGAAAGCGCCACAAGGCTGTGTGGCCCGAGATGCTCAATGCCCTGCGGCGGACCGGGTGGCACAATTACTCGCTTTTTTTGCGGGATGACGGGCTTCTCTTTGGCTATTTCGAGACTCCCGAGGGCTTTCAGTCCGCCCTGGATGGTATGGCCCAGGAGGAGATCAATGCCAGGTGGCAGGACACCATGGCACCTTTCTTCGAGGGCACGGGTGACCACGCCGACAGGATGATGACGGAATTAGAGGAGGTGTTTCACCTCAATTGAGTGCTGGAAGGAGAACAGACAATGGACGATCGGTTGACAGAAAAGCAGATACGGGACGCCTACGTGTTGGCGCAGGAGCGATACGCTGTATTGGGTGTGGACACCGACGCGGCGATGAGCACCCTCGCGGGAATCTCCATCAGCTTGCATTGTTGGCAGGGGGACGATGTGGGCGGTTTTGAGAACCCTGATGCCGAGTTGGGTGGGGGGATCGCCGCGACGGGCAATTATCCCGGCAAGGCCCGCACCGCCGACGAGCTGCGCGGCGACCTGAACCAGGCCTACAGCCTGATCCCCGGCACGCATCGGCTGAACCTGCACGCCATCTACGGCGAGCCGGAAAGCAAGGTCGAGCGCAACGCTCTGCTGCCCGAGCACTTTGCCGCTTGGGTCGACTGGGCCAAGGAGAAGGATCACGGCATCGACTTTAACCCCACCTGCTTCTCCCACCCGCTGGCGGAGAGCGGCTTTACGCTTGCCAGCTACGACGAGGGCGTCCGCCGGTTCTGGATCGAGCACTGCATCGCCTGCCGCAAGATCGGCGCCCATTTCGGGCGCGAGCTGGGCACGCCGTGCGTGACCAACATCTGGATCCCCGATGGCTACAAGGACGTCCCCGCCGACCGCAAGACGCCGCGCCTGCTACTCAAGGATTCGCTGGATCAGGTGCTGGCGGAGGAGATCGATCCCAAATATAACCTGGATGCAGTCGAGTCCAAGCTGTTTGGCCTGGGATCGGAGAGTTACGTCGTCGGCTCGCACGAGTTCTATCTAGGCTACGCAGTGACTAACCAGATACTCCTGTGCCTGGATAGCGGTCACTTTCACCCAACTGAGGTGATCTCGGACAAAATTTCTTCGGTCATGACCTTTCTGCCCGAGATCTTGCTGCACGTCAGCCGGGGGGTGCGCTGGGATAGCGATCACGTGGTCGTCCTTTCCGACGAGCTGCAGGCCATCGCGCAAGAGATCGTGCGCGGCGGCTACCTGGAGCGCGTGCACATCGGCCTGGACTATTTCGACGCCAGCATCAACCGCGTGGCGGCGTGGGTCATCGGCACGCGCAACGCGCTCAAGGCCCTGCTGATGGCGCTGCTTGAGCCTATCGATCAACTGCGGGAGATGGAGGTCGCAGGCGACTTTACCGGACGGCTGGCGCTGTTGGAGGAACTCAAGGGATTGCCCTTCGGCGCGGTGTGGGATGCCTACTGCCTGAAGCAGGGGGTTCCCGTGGGTATGAGCTTCCTGGACGAAATCCGCACCTATGAAAAGCAGGTGCTTGCGCAGAGGTGTTGACCCGGAGAATGAGATGAAACTGGTCGAGAAATACAGAGAGCAGGTGATCGCGTTCGTGGACGTGTGCCACCACCTGACGTGCAAGGGGTATGTCGCATCCCACGGCGGTAACCTGGCCTGGAAGCTGGAGGATGACCTGATCCTGATCACGCCGACCAAGATGTACAAGGGCGATATCAAGGCGGAGGATGTGGTCTTTATCAACCTGGAAGGAAGCGTCGTCGAAGGGACGCACCGCCCGACGGGCGAGCGACCGATGTACTTGAAGTTCTTCACCGAGCGGCCCGACATCGTCTCGGTCATCCACTGTCACTCCCCTGCCGTGGGCGCGCTGGCCATCCTGAAGGGAAAGAACTGGCTGATGCGCCCCATCTTTCCCGAGGCCATCATCGAGATCGGCCCGGTGCCGCTGGTGCCCTACGCCGAGCCGCTGACCGAGCAACTGGCGCAGAACTTTGCGCCGTTTCTCCAAAAGCACAACGCCTTCATCATGGAGAATCACGGCCTGGTGATGATGACGTGCGGCGACATCCGCTGGACCATGCTGCTGGTGGAGGAATTGGAGGGGGCGGCACGGACGATTCTGACGGCGCTCCAGGTGGGTGAGATCAAGGAGCTCTCGCGCCAGGACGTGGTCAACCTGGGCAACGTGATGCGGACGCGCGATCTCGCACTGTGTGGCGCACCGGGGGTCAATACGTCCCTGGAGGAGCTTTACTTCTGACCGGTCACAGGAGGGAGCGATGCCGGAGAACAAACTCAGCTTTCTAGCCCTCGACCTGGGCGCCGAGAGTGGCCGCGCCATGCTGGGGCAATTCGACGGCCAGCAGATCCAGCTTTCGCAGGCCCACCGCTTCCCCCATGGACCCGTGTGCCTGCCCAGCGGCCTGCACTGGGACGTGCTGCGCCTGTGGAGCGAGATCAAGTGCGGCATCGCCCTGGCCGCTCGGGAATGTGAGGGAGGGCTGACCAGCGTCGGCCTCGATACCTGGGGCGTGGATTTTGGGCTGCTTGATCGCAGCGGCGCGCTGCTGGGCAACCCCTACCACTACCGCGACAGCCGCACCGACGGCATGCTGGACGAGGCGTTCCGCCGCGTGGGCCGCGAGGAGATCTTTGAGCGGACGGGCATCCAGTTCATGCAGCTCAACAGTCTGTACCAGTTGCTCTCGATGGTCGTCGGCGAGTCGCCGTTGCTGGAGGTAGCCGAGACATTCTTGACCATGCCCGATCTGTTCAACTACTGGCTCACCGGGCGAAAGGTGTGCGAGTTCTCCAACGCCACGACGACGCAGTGCTACGATCCGCGCGCGGGAGACTGGGCCAGGCCGATGCTGGAGAAGCTGGGAATCCCCACGCGCATCTTCCCCGAGATTGTGCCTCCCGGCACCGTGCTGGGCGACCTGCTGCCGCAGGTGGCCGAGGAGGTCGGCGCGCGCGTGCCCGTCATCGCCCCGGCCTGCCACGATACCGGCAGCGCAGTGGCAGCAGTGCCGGCGGAAGGCGCCGATTTCGCCTACATCAGCTCCGGCACCTGGTCGCTGATGGGAGCCGAGCTGAAGCAGCCGGTTATCAATGCTGACAGCCTGGCCTACAACTTTACCAACGAGGGTGGCGTGAGCGGGACGTTCCGCTTCTTGAAGAATATTATGGGGCTGTGGCTGGTGCAAGAATCTCGCCGCACGTGGGCTGGCCAGGGGGAGTCGCTCTCGTACGACGAGTTGACGCAGATGGCTGCCGAGGCAGAGCCGCTGCGCGCCATCGTCGATCCCGACGACGGCGACTTTCTGAAGCCCGGCGACATGCCTGCACGCATCCGCACCTTCTGCGAGCGGACCGGCCAGCCGGTGCCGGAGAGCAAGGGAGCCGTGGTGCGCTGCGCGCTGGAGAGCCTGGCCCTCAAGTACCGCTGGACGCTGGAGCGGCTGGAGGAGATGCTGGGCCGCCGTCTGGAGCCGATCCACATCATCGGCGGCGGGACGCAGAACCGGCTGCTCAACCAGCTCGCTGCCGGCGCCACCGGCCGCCGCGTAGTGACCGGCCCCATCGAGGCCACGGCCATCGGCAATGTCCTGGTGCAGATGATGGCCCTGGGCCACGTAGCCTCGCTGGCGGAAGGACGACAGATTGTGTGTGGTTCTTTCGGCGTCGAGACCTACGAGCCGCAGGGCGACGATGAATGGGAAGAGGCTTATGGCAGATTTCTACAAGTGACGGAGGGAACGCATGAATGACAAGGTTGACGTCACCATCGTCGGTGCAGGTCCGGGCGGGTACGTGGCCGCCATCCGCGCCGCGCAGCTAGGGCTCAAGGTGGCCCTGGTCGAAAAAGAATACCTGGGCGGGGTATGTCTCAACTGGGGCTGCATCCCCACCAAGGCGCTGCTGCGCAACGCCGAGGTCGTCTCCCTGCTGGGACGCGGCAAGGAATTCGGCTTCACCGTCGAGGGGTTCCAGGCCGATTTCGGCGCGGCGGTCGACCGCAGCCGCAAAGTTTCCGAGCGGCTGGTCAAGGGCATCGGCGCGCTGATGCGCAAGAACGAGGTCGAGGTGATCGAGGGCACCGGCGTGCTCAAGTCGCCTACTGCCGTCGAGGTTGCGTTGAATACTGGCGGCACGCGCACGTTGGAGACGCAGAACGTCGTCGTCGCCACCGGCGGGCGAGCGCGCGCCATCCCCGGCATCGAAATAGACGGCGAGCGGGTGCTGACCTACCGCGAGGCCATCGTGCTGCGCGAGCTGCCCGCGTCAGCCGTCATCGTCGGGGCTGGGCCGATCGGGATGGAGTTCGCCCACGTGTGGTCCACATACGGCGCGCAGGTTACCGTGGTCGAGATGCTGGACCGCGCGCTGCCGCTGGAGGACGCGGAGGTCAGCCAGGAGGTCGAGCGAGCCTTCAAGCGGCGCAAGGTCAAGGTGCTCACCGCCACGCGCGTGCAGGGGATCGAGACGACCGCCGACGGCGTGAAGGTGACCGTATCCAGTGAGGATGGCGAGCAGGTATTGGAGGCTGAGCGGGCGCTGCTCGCCATCGGCGTGCGGCCCAATAGCGAGGGGGTGGGCCTGGAGGAGATCGGCGTCCAGGTCGAGCGCGGCTACGTGGTCATCGACGATGCGATGCGCACCAACGTCCCCGGTGTGTACGCCATCGGCGACGTGACGGGCAAGCTGGCGCTGGCTCACGTGGCTTCGGCCCAGGGCATCGTCGCCGTGGAGACCATCGCCGGGACCGAGACGGTGGCGCTGGATTACGAGATGCTGCCGCGCTGCACCTACTGCCAGCCGCAGGTGGCCAGCTTTGGCATCACCGAGGCGCAGGCCGCCGAGCGCGGGCACCAGGTCAAGGTGGGCCAATTTCCCTTCCGCGCCATCGGCAAGGCGCTGGGCTTGGGCGATTACGACGGTTTCGTCAAGATCGTGGCCGACGCAACCAGCGGCGAGATCCTGGGCGCTTCTCTGGTGGGCCCGGAGGTGACGGAGTTGCTGCCGGAACTGGTACTGGCCCGCCATTGGGAGCTGACGCCGGAGGAGATCGCGCGCACCGTCCATGCCCATCCCACCCTGAGCGAGGCGCTGATGGAGGCCGCGCACGGCGTGTTTGGGCAGGCGATACATATTTAAAACTGAACGCAGATAAACGCAGATTTTCGCAGATGGCTTCAAAAGAGCTGTAGGGCAGGCTTTTAGCCTGTCGCCCAGGCTAAGTGAATGTGACGCGGATCGGCGCTGAATGCATCTCAGTCCAGCGATGCATTTGCTGCCACCCTATTAGCAGCCGCGATTTCCGAATCGCGCTAGATTTGGGAGATGACTTGCAGGTAGTTGAATTGGAGAAACGCCTGAACGACTTCGACCCGGGCGTGAGGGAGGCCGCGCTGCGGGAGCTGGTCACTCTGGCCGAGCAGGGCGCTGTGGAGCTGCCGCCGCCGGCCGACGCGGTCAACATGCACTGCCACACCTTCTTCTCCTTCAACGGGTATGGCCACTCGCCCTCGGCACTGGCGTGGCTGGGACGGCGGCACGGGTTCGGGGCGATGGGCATCGTCGATTTCGACGTGCTCGACGGCGTGGACGAGTTTCTCGACGCCTGCGAGCTGATCGACCTGCGCGGCAGCGCCGGGATCGAGACCCGCGTCTTTGTGCCCGAGTTCGCCACCCGCGAGATCAACTCCCCCGGCGAGCCGGGTGTGTGCTACCAGATGGGCATCGGCTTTGCCAGTGGCCAGGCCGAGGGCCGCGCAGCCGAAATCCTGGCCGACCTGCGGCAGCGCGCGGCCGACCGCAACCGCGGGATGCTGGCGCGCATCAACGCGCACCTGGCCCCTTTGACCGTCGACTACAAGCGAGACGTCCTGCCCCTCACGCCCAAGGGGAACGCCACCGAGCGCCACATGCTCGCTGCCTACGTCGCGGCGGCGGAGCGGGCCTATCCAGGCCGCGCCGAGCGGGTGCGCTTCTGGGCAGAGAAGCTGGCGATGGAGCCTGCCAAGGTCGAGGCACAGATCGACGATGGGCCCGAGTTCAAGAATGTGATCCGCGCCGCGCTGATGAAGCGCGGCGGCGTGGGCTACGTCGAGGCCAGCCCGGAGAGCTTTCCCACCGTGGACGAGTTCCACGAGATGATCGCGCGCTGCGGGGCGCTGCCCTGCTTTGCCTGGCTGGATGGCACCAGCGCCGGCGAGCAGGATATCGAGGAGTTGCTGGATCTGATGGTCGAAAAAGGCGCCGTCGCCGTCAACGTGATCCCGGATCGCAATTGGAACATCAAGGACCCCGAGACCAGGCGCGTCAAGGTGCAAAACCTGTACACCTTCGTCCGCCTGGCTCAGGAACTCGACCTGCCGCTGAACGTGGGCACGGAGATGAACAAGTACGGCCTCAAGCTGGTGGACGATTTCGATGTGCCGGAGCTCGAGCCTGTGCGCCAGGTGTTCCTGGATGGGGCACACTTTATCTATGGGCACACGCTGATGCAGCGGGCGTTAGACCTGGGCTACCAGAGCGAGTGGGCGCAAAGCCACCTGCCATCTCGACGCGAGCGCAATGACTTTTACACACAGGTGGGCCGTCTCGTTCCGCCGGGGCAGGCCGGGCTGGCTCGGCTGCGGCGGTTGAGTGCGGCGATGTCCCCCTCGAATATCTTGAAACTGAGCCAGTAATCAACTTGGAGGTATAAGAAAATGTCTCCACAACCGAAGAAAAGTCAATCGAAAAAGAGCACACTTAAGCTTTACCAGAATCCTTCCCTGTCCGTCAAACGCAGGGTTGCCGACCTGCTCGCTCGCATGACGATGGAAGAGAAGGTGGCACAGCTGGGTTCTCGCCTGCCCTTCACGGACTGGCATGAGTGGATACGCTGCACGCTGGAGGAAAAGATTGCACGCACTCGCGCCGTACCCCCAGGTGATGCAATCGGCGCAGGTGTGGGACAGCTGAGCGTATTCCTGAAAGAACTGCCGCCCAAGGCAGCCGCGGCCAAGGCCAACGAGCTCCAGCACTATGCGCGCGAGAACACCCGCCTGGGCATCCCCCCGATCATCCACGCCGAGGGGCTGCACGGGCTGCTGTGCAACGATGCGACCAGCTTCCCACAGGCCATCGCCATGGCGAGCTCCTGGCATCCTGAGCTCTTGGAGGAGGTGGCCACCGCCATCGGCAAGGAAGCCAGAGCCAGGGGTATCCGCCAACTCCTCAGCCCGACGATCAACATCGCGCGCGATCCGCGCTGTGGACGGACGGAGGAGACCTACGGTGAGGATCCGTACCTGGCCTCGCGCATGGCGGTGGCGTTCGTGCGCGGGGTGCAGAGTCAGGGGGTCGTGACCACCCCCAAGCATTATGCCGCCAACTTTGTCGGCGACGGCGGCCGAGATAGCAACGCCGTTCACTTTTCCGAGCGGCTCTTGCGGGAGGTCTACTTCCCGGCCTTCGAGGCCAGCGTGCGTGAAGGCGGGGCGCTCTCGATTATGGCGGCCTACAACTCACTGGACGGCGTGCCGTGCTCGTGCAATCGCTGGCTGCTCACCGAGGTACTCAGAGACGAGTGGGGCTTCGAGGGCTATGTGGTCTCGGATTATGAGTCGGTTATCCACATCCTGACCAAGCACGCGGCCGCCGCCGACAAGCAGGAAGTGGCCAAGAAGGCGGTCGAGGCCGGCCTGGAGGTCGAACTGCCCCAAACCGACTGCTACGGCGAGCCGCTGCTCCAGGGCCTCAAGCAGGGCACGATCTCGGCGGAGGCCGTAGATGAGGCCGTGCGCCGGGTGCTGGCGATCAAGTTCCGCCTGGGGCTGTTCGACGAGCCTTTCGTGGACGAGGAGCAAGCGGAGGTGGTCTGCAACACCGCGGAGCACCGGGCGCTGGCCCTGCAGATGGCCCGCGAGGGGATCGTGCTGCTGAAGAATGACGGAGCGACGCTGCCCCTCGCTAAAGACGTCAAATCCATCGCCGTGATCGGTCCACAGGCCGACGAGCCGCGCCTGGGAGGGTACACCTGGAACGGCTACGCGCAGGGGCGCATCGTCACCCCCCTGCGGGGCATCCGCGAGCGTGCCCGCGACTTGCAAGTCCATTTCGCGCAAGGCTGCACGGTCACAGGAGACTCGAAAGACGGCTTTGCAGAGGCGCTCCAGGCCGCGCGCCAATCCCAGGTCGCGCTGCTGTTCGTCGGCAACAGCGGACAGACCGAGGGGGAGCAGCGCGATCGGGCCAATCTCGATCTACCCGGCGTGCAGGGCGAACTGATCGAGCAGGTCGCCGCCACCGGCGTGCCCACCATCGTCGTGCTGATCAACGGCAGCGCAGTTACTATGCTGGACTGGATTGACCGAGTGGACGCCGTGATCGAAGCCTGGTACCCGGGTGAGGCCGGAGGCACGGCAATTGCCGAGGTCCTGTTCGGCGATACGAACCCAGGCGGGAAACTGCCGCTCACGTTCCCGCGCACGATGGGCCAACTGCCGCTGTACTACAACCACAAACCTTCCGGTCGCATCTACGACTACGTAGACCTCAGTGGAAAACCGCTGTTTCCGTTCGGGCACGGCCTCAGTTACACGACGTTTGTCTACCGCAACCTTCGCATCCGCCTGGAACGAAAAAAGGTGATCAAGGTTAGCCTGGAGGTGGAGAACACCGGCGAGCGCAGCGGGGACGAGGTAGTGCAACTGCACATACACGACGTGGTAGCGAGCGTGGCAAGGCCGGTGAAGGACCTGAAAGGCTTTAGGCGCATCTCACTCCAGCCGCACGAGACGCAGGGGGTCACGTTCGAGGTCGCCGTGCAGCAACTCGGCTTGTACGACGCCAGTATGCAGTACACGGTAGAGCCGGGCGAATTTGAGATCATGGTCGGCAGTTCTTCGGAAGACATCCGGCTGACTGGACGGCTAGAGATCAAATAACGATGACCAGTAAACTAGACCAATACCGCCGCGCCAGAGCGCCGCTGCCCAAGACTAACCGCCTCTGGCCGCTTTACGGTGCCGGGTTTGAGAATCTGGGGCGCGATGGGCAATCCGTCGAGGTGGCGATGCCCCACTTCGGCCCGGATGAGCTGCTGGTGCGCCACGACGCGGTGGGCCTGTGCTTCTCCGATATCAAGATCATCCGCCTGGGCGAGGAGCATCCCCGCATCTACCGCAACATGAAAGAGAACCCGGTGGTGCAGGGCCACGAGGTGAGCATGACCGTCGTCGGCGTGGGCCAGAACCTGCGCGATCAGTACGCGGTGGGCGATCGCTTCATCATCCAGGCCGACATCTACGTCGATGGTGTGAATCTGGCCTACGGTTACGAGATCCAGGGTGGGCTATCGCAGGTCAACGTCATCGACCAGCGCGTGCTCAATGGCGACGACGGCAACTATCTGATCCCTGTGCAGCCCGGTACCGGCTACGCCGAGAGCGCCCTCACCGAGCCGTGGGCCTGCGTCATCGCCGCCTACGAGCTGAAATACCGCACCGGGCTAAAGCCCGGCGGCGCGGCGTGGATCATCGGCGCTGGTGGGCAAGGTCCGTACACCATCGGCGCCAGCCTCGACGAGGCTTCCCATCCTGCCCGCTTGCTGCTGACGGACGTGCCCGCCGACTTTGCCGCCTGGCTCAAGGCGCGGGCGGAGGCGCTGGGTGTGGAGATGGTTGATGTGGCGGACGTGTCGTCACCGCCGGTCGAACAGGTGGACGACATCGTCCTCCTTGGCGCCGACCCTGACCTGATCGAGACGGTCAGCCCGCGCCTGGCCGATTTTGGCATCGTGGCCATCATCGCCGACGAGCCGCTCCCGCGCAAGGTAAACGTCGACGTGGGACGCGTGCATTACAACCGCTGGGTGACCGTGGGCGGGACCGGCCCCGACATCGCCCAGGCCTACAGCCGCGTGCCCGTGCGCTCCACACTCAGACCCGGCGGAGCGGCCTGGTTCGTGGGCGCGGGCGGGCCGATGGGCCGCATGCACGTCCAGCGCGCCATCCAGATCGCCGACCACCCCGCGACCATCGTCTGCACCGACGTCAGCGACCCGCGCCTGCGCGACCTGCGCGAGAGTTTCGCCGCCGAGGCGCAGGCCAAGGGGATCACCTTCATCTGCTCCAACCCGATGCAGAAGGAGGTCTACGCGGCCGCGATGGCCCCCTTTAGGCAGGTTGGGTTCGACGACATCATCGTGCTGGCTCCTGTGCCCCCCGTCATTGCCGACGCGGCGACCCACTTGGCGCCTCGAGGCGTGATGAACGTCTTTGCCGGAGTGGCGCGCGGCACGATGGCCGAGATCGACCTGAGCGACGCCTACTTGAAGGACACGCGCGTGATCGGCCACTCGGCCTCGTCCATCGACGACCTGCGGCTGATGCTGCACCAGGCGGAGACGGGAGTGCTTTCGCCCAACCGGTCGGTGGCGGCCATCGGCTCACTCGACGCGGCCAAGGAGGGGCTGCAGGCGGTGCAGGATACCGTCTATCCCGGCAAGATCGTCATCTACCCCAACATCAAGGGCTTTTCCCTCACCGCCGTGCCCGATCTGAAGGACAAGCTGCCCAGCGTCTACGCCAAGCTGAAGGATGGGCGCGAGTGGACGGTTGAGGCGGAGGAAGAGTTCCTGCGGCTGATGCTGCCGTAGAAAAGAGATTTGAGATTATTGATCTTCGCGTTGACAATGGAGCGTTTCGCCCTAAATCCAGGCGTGTTTTTTGAGGCCAAGCGCTCCTTTGTCTACACGAGCTTCAATAGGAGATTACGGTGAGTGCATTACAAGATAAAATTGCCATCGTGACCGGCGGCGCGCAGGGATTAGGCGCGGCCATCTGCCGACGGCTGGCCGACGAGGGCTGTCACGTCGTCGTCGCCGACCTGAACCTGGAGGGCGCGGAGCAGACGGCGGCCGACATTGCGGCCCAAACCGGGCGGCGCACCCTGGCCGCCAAAGTGGACGTGACCGACGAAGCACAGGTCGCGGCGATGGTCGACCGCGCCGTGGACGAGTTCGGGCAGCTTGATATTCTCGTCTCCAACGCCGGTATCCTCATCGCTGAGGCGGTAGATGAGTTCCCAGTCGAAAAGTGGCGCGCCGTGATGAACGTCAACCTAGTTGGCTACTTTTTGTGCCTCAAGCACGCCGCGCGGGTGATGAAGGCGCAGCGGAGCGGGGCCATCGTCCAGATCAACTCGAAATCGGGCAAGAAGGGCAGCTACAAAAACTCGGCTTACGCCGCCAGCAAGTTCGGCGGCGTGGGCCTGACGCAGAGCGTAGCCCTGGAGCTGGCCGAGCACGGCGTGCGTGTCAACGCCGTCTGCCCGGGCAATTTGCTCGATTCGCCGTTGTGGACGCAAGGTCCTAACGCCCTCTTCAAGCAGTACGCGCGCAAGTGGGACATCACAGAGGAGGAGGTGCGCCAGAGGTACATCGATCAGGTGCCGATGAAGCGCGGATGCACCTACGAGGACGTGTGCAACGTGGTTGTTTTTCTGGCGTCGGATCAGGCCGGCTACATGACCGGCCAGGCGATCAACGTCACCGGCGGCCAGGAGATGCGCTGACACCCAGCCAGAGAGAGGAACATGAGACGTTCAGAGATCAACGTGATCATGCGCCAAGCAGATGGCTTCATCCGTGAACGAGGTTTCTATCTTCCGCCCTTCGCTTACTGGACTCCCGAGGAATGGAGGACCAAGGGGGAGGATGTGCGCGAGATCGTGGAGAACGGCCTGGGTTGGGACATCACCGACTTTGGCAAAGGCGACTATGAGAAGTACGGATTGTTCCTATTCACCATCCGCAACGGCAACCCCAACAACTGGAAGACGATGCAGGGCAAGCTGTACGCCGAAAAGATCATGATCGTAGGCGTCGATCAGGTGACGCCGATGCACTTTCACTGGAGCAAATCGGAGGACATCATCAACCGGGGTGGTGGCAAGCTGGTCATCCAGCTCTACAACGCCACCCCGGACGAGGAGTTGGCCGACACCGACGTGACGGTGAGCATGGACGGCGTGGGGTGCGTCGTAAGGGCTGGGGACACGGTCGTGTTGAGCCCAGGCGAGAGCATCACGCTGCCTACGCGCCTCTATCACAAGTTTTGGGGCGTCGAAAGCCGGGTACTGGTGGGCGAGGTCTCGATGGTCAACGACGATCGGACGGACAACCGCTTCCACGAGCCGGTAGGCCGTTTTTCCGAGATCGAAGAGGACGAGCCGCCGCTATATCTCCTGTGCAACGACTACGGGCGGTACTACCGCTTCGCGTATATATGACTCAATGTGAGGGGGACTACCGACTTCATCAACAGCGAAAAAGAGGACACTGTTGGAGGTGGACCGAGGAATCAAGAACAAGTGTCGCCAGAGAAAAAGTACTGGCCCACAGCGTCGGAGCTACCCGCAGAGGTGTTTGCGATGCTGCACAAACCCGACAAGGCGCTCAACCCCGTTGCCATCGTGGCGGCTGTGGACGAGGATGGGTTCCCCTGCACCGCGCCCTTCGGCAGCCTGCGAGCGATCACGCCCCAGCTGTTGCGATTGACCTCCTGGCACGGCCACGACACCTACGCCAATCTCTGCCGTGACGGGCGCGTGATGGTTGCCGTGTTGGCTCCACCGGACATCTCTGTGAGCATCCGAGGGCGGGCGCAGGTCGCCAAGAGGTGTCTCGATACAGACGAGACACACGCCGCGGTGGACATTGACATCGAGGAAGTGAAAAACGACATGGCCCGTCGGCTAGTGATCGAAAGCGGTATGACCATCTCGGTCAAGGAAGGGTTTGCGGGGTGGTTCGACTCCGTCTTGGGAGAGATTGAAGGAATGCAGTAGAGAAAGCTGCGTTCGATCTAGACTATCAGTGAGAGGAAACGCATGACGAAAAAGAAAACAAGTGCAAAGATTGGCCTAAGCAAAGAGGAGGCCCTCGACCTTCTACAGCAGATGTGGGAGATCCGCATGTTCGAGGACAAGGTATACGACCTGCTGGGACAGAACGTGATCAAGGGCGCGTCCCATCTGTATGCCGGTGAAGAGGCGGTGGCGGTGGGTGCCATCTCCGTCCTGAGCGATGACGATCTGATCACCAGCACACACCGTGGCCACGGTCACTGCCACGCGCGGGGTGCCGCGCTGACCAAGACGGCGGAGGCGCGCCAGGAGCACTATAACAAGATGATGGCCGAGCTGTGTGGGCGCGCCACCGGCTACTGCGGCGGGCGCGGCGGCTCGATGCACATCGCCGACGTGGAGCACGGCAACCTGGGCGCGACCGGCATCGTCGGCGGTAACATCCCGGTCGCGGCAGGCGCGGCCCTGGCCCAGCAGATGCAGGACACAGGCCGGGTGGTGTTGTGCTTTTTCGGCGACGGCGCGTCGCAGACGGGCAACTTTCACGAGGCGCTGAATCTGGCCGGCCTGTGGCAGTTGCCTGTGGTGTACGTCGTGGAGAACAACCTGTACGGCATGTCTGTGCCCCTCAAGAACGCCGCCGCCAAGCTGGACGTGGCCGACCGGGCCTGCGCCTACGACATGCCTGGCGAGGTGGTGGATGGGATGGATGTGCTGGCCGTGCGCGAGGCCGTCGGCCGGGCCGTCGAACGCGCCCGTAAAGGCGAGGGGCCATCGCTGATCGAGTGCAAGGCCTACCGCTGGTACGGCCACTCCCGCTCCGACCCGCGCGCGTATCGCACCAAGCAAGAGGAGGCTGAGTGGAAGGCGCGCGACCCCATCCCCAACTTTGGCGCGCGGTTGGTCGAGGCCGGGATCGCCACCCAGGCGGAGGTGGACGCGGTCGAGGAGCAGGTGGAGCAGGCTATCGAGGAGGCGACCGACTTTGCTCTCAACTCTCCCACGCCGCCGGTGGAGGAGCTGGAGCTGTACGTCTACGCGCCGTTCCGGTGGACGGAAGAGGATTACGCCCGCGAGCGGCGGCTGCGCGAGCTATGTCGCGAGGGCGGGCCGGGCACGCGCAAGGTGCTCTATCGCGAGGCGTTGCAAGAGGCCGCGCGCGAGGAGATGCTGCGTGACCCTAGTGTGTTCATCATGGGCGAGGACGTGGGCCTCTACGGCGGGGCCTATGGCGCGACGAAAGGGCTGTTCGACGAGTTCGGTGTGGAGCGCGTGCGCGACACACCCATCTCCGAGGCGACCATCGGCGGCGCGGCGGTGGGCGCGGCCATGGCCGGCATGCGGCCCATCGCCGAGATCATGTACGTCGATTTCACCCCACTGGCGATGGACCAGATCGCCAACCAGGGGGCCAAGAACCGCTACATGTTCGGCGGCAAGACGATCGTGCCGATGGTCATCCGCACCGAGGGGGGCGCGGGGCGCTGCATCGCCGCGCATCACTCCCAGTCGTTGGAGGCGCTGTGGACCCACTTCCCCGGCATCTACGTCGTCATGCCCAGCACGCCCTTTGATGCCAAGGGACTGCTCAAGGCGGCCATCCGCGACGACAACCCGGTGATGTTCATCGAGCACAAGATGCTCTACGGCGTCGAGGGGTACGTGCCGGAGGAGGATTACGTCATCCCCTTCGGCGTGGCCGACGTCAAGCGCGAGGGCACCGACGTGACGGTGATCACCTACTCGCGCATGGTGTTCAACGCTCTGGATGCCGCTGAGAAGCTGGCCGAGGAAGGCATCAGCGTCGAGGTGATCGACCTGCGCACGCTCAAGCCGTTGGACATGGACACCATCGCCGCGTCGGTGAAAAAGACGGGGCGCGTGGTGGGTGTGAGCGAGGGATACAAGACCGGGTCGTTCGTCAGCGAGCTGGCGATGGTGATCCAGGAGCAGTTATTCGACTGGTTGGACGCCCCCATCGCGCGCGTGTGCGCCGCCGATGTGCCGGTGCCGATGAGCGAACCGCTAGAGGATGCAGCGATCCCTAGCGTCGAGCGGATCGCTGCCGGCATCCGCGAAGCGCTGAGGTAGGAGGCGCTATGGCGATCAAAGAAGTCATTCTGCCCAAGCTGGGCCAGACGATGGAGTTTGGCACTATCATCGAGTGGCTGAAACAGGAGGGGGACCCGGTGCAGCGCGGCGAGGTGCTGTTCACCGTGGAATCGGACAAGGCGACGCTGGAGGTCGAGTCGCCGACCAAGGGCTACTTGCGCAAGATCCTCGTCCTGGCAGGCGAGGAGCGGCCGGTGCTCATCCCCGTCGCGCTGATCACCAAGGAAGTGGACGAGGATATCTCAGGATATGAGGCCGGAACACGTGTCGCCATACAGGATAAGCCGCCAACGGAGCAAGCCGTAGCTGCGCAAACCCCGGAGATCCAAAAGGCCTCCGAGATCTCACGAGAACGCATTTTTTCCTCACCGCGGGCGCGCAAGCTGGCGCACGAAAAGGGAGTCGATCTGGTACTAGTGGCCGGCAGCGGCCCCAAAGGGCGCATCGTAGAACGAGACATCGTCTCCTTCCTGGAATCTACCCCAAAGGTCACGCCGGTGGCGCGGCGCGTGGCCGAGCGGGCGGGTGTCGATCTGCGCGCCGTGACGGGTACCGGCCCTGGTGGGCGGATCACTAAAGTGGACGTGGAAGGGGCAGCGGTCCCGGCAGCCCCTGTACCCGCAGTCGCCGCCGCGCCTATGCCTGCCGCCGAGGTGCCGATGAGCGGCGTGCGCGCCGTGATCGCCCGGCGGATGCACGCCGGGCACAGCGAGACCGCGCCGGTCACACTGACGATGGAGGTGGATGCCACAGAGTTCGTCGCGTTGCGCGAGCGGCTCAGGGCCAGCCTGGCCGACGAGTTGGGTTTTGACATCGGCTACAATGACTTGCTGATCAAGCTAGTTGCCCGCGCGCTGCGCGAGTTCCCCTACGTGAACGCGCGGCTAGACGGGAACGTAATCGTTCAGTTGAGCGAGGTGCACATCGCGCTGGCGGTCGATACGGAGCGGGGCCTGCTGGTGCCCGTGGTCCGCAACGCCGACCGGAAAGAGCTGGCCGAGGTCGCCACCGAGCTGCGGCAGGTGATCGAGCGGGCGCGGGCGGGCACGGCGCTGCCGGACGAGCTGAGCGGCAGCACCTTTACCATCACGAATCTTGGAATGTTTGGGATCGATGCCTTTACCCCCATCATCAGCCTGCCGGAGGCGGCGATCCTGGGCGTGGGGCGCATCAAGGATTGCGCAGCGGTAGCGAACAGCGAGATAGCTGTGCGCAAGATGATGTGGCTCAGCCTGACCTTTGACCATCGGTTGATGGATGGTGTGCCAGCGGCGCGCTTCTTGCAGCGCATAAAGCAGTTCATCGAGGAGCCGTATCTGCTGCTTGCCTCACGGGGGAACTTGCCCTGAGTAGAGATTCGAGATCTTCCTTGGAGGATGGCTGTAGGGTGTGTAGTCGGTGCACAGCCAGACAAGAAATGCACGCAGGTGCTGCGCGGCCGTCTGGTCGACTTCAGTGTCACCGGTGTACTCCAGCGAGACACTGAGGTGGTGTTCGTAGTTGCAGAGCGCCCGGCCCGTGTTTCTTGGGTGGCCTGGCGCGACTTTGTCCTTGGGAGCCTGGTGCGGTTGGATGAGCCAACCTGCAGGAAAACGCAGCACAAATGAGGTTGCCCCACATCTGGGAGGAGATTGCGGCCAATCGCCACGTTGGGCGGTCCAGTTATTCCGTGTGGTTCTGACTTGCGGAAGCCTGCACAACCGGTTTTGTTATTGTTCAGGGAAAATGTCACTCTAACTGGTTCTCTCGCTAAATTTATGGTATCTGAATAGCATTGACAACACTGAAGCCGCCCAATAAAGTCACTTGCTCTTGGGGCTTCTTTTTCCAGTGATATGGATAACAATGTGCATTCCAATAATCCAAGGCCGCATTCAAGGTCGACGTCAATTCGTCCAAGGTCTCAAAACACCTGCCCTTCAAGGCCAAAGAGCGCAGTTGCTTCCACCACGGTTCGATCAGGTTCAGCCAGCACGCATACTTGGGAATGAATTGGATCTGAATCTCTGGCCAGGCCGACGAAGCAAGCCGTGTCTCACGACTGGTATGAATAGTCAAATTGTCCTCGATAATCAGCCACCGGTCCGCCGGAAACTCCGTCACCACCTTCTCCAACAGCTGGATGTGGCTAGCACTGTCCCGGCCCGGACTCATCACGATGGCTGCTTCTCCTGTAGCCGGTTCGAAGGCTCCATGCACCCACAGCTTGCCTCGCCGTCCATAGTCCGGCTCGAATGTAGCGCGGTTGAGTCCGACTTTCCATTCCTCGCCAGGGTAGGTCTTGACTGCCATTGGCCCCATTTCATCCACACAAATGACGCGCGTTCGAGAAGGTGGCGCTACGTAGGCTTGGATGATGCTCCCCTTTTTTCCACGAACTCGGGATCGTGTTTCTCGACTGCAAGGAACTGTCGAGTCTCATAAACTCATACCGGGCAAAGTCTCATAAAGTCGTATCAGTCAGGCTGTTGCACAGCGTCATCTCGCGCCAAGCAGCTCGGGAGAAAGGTAATGCAAGTTGATATGCTGGCAGCGCG
>DAOUDX010000175.1:0-1942 GCA_034430835.1 Anaerolineae bacterium | reverse complement strand
ACGCGAAAGTGTGAGGAACTGCATGGCAGACAACAGCAGATTAGCGAGGAGTAGCAGCGTTCTCGTGGTCGGTGCTGGCATCGGTGGAATGCAGTCGGCGCTGCTCCTGGCCGAGGTGGGATACAGGGTCTATCTGTTGGACAGCGCTCCTGGCATCGGCGGCTCGATGCACTTGCTGGACTGCACCTTCCCCACCGATTCCTGTGGCCTCTGTCTCATGCTGCCCGGCCGGGCGGCCTATTGTCCGAGCATCGAATGCGATCTGCACCGGCACATTGAGATCCTCTCCTATGCCGAAGTGGAAGGTCTGGAGGGGGAACTTGGAGCCTTCACCGTATCAATCCGCCACAAGCCGCGCTACGTGAATTTGGAGAAATGCAATAACTGCACTCTCTGTACCCACGTCTGTCCAGAAGAGAGGCCGAGACAGTACGAAGGTGATCTGGCCAGGCAGAAGGCAATCTACCGTCCACCGTTGCGAGCTGTGCCCGGTGGTTACGTGATTGACATGGATTATTGCACCCGCTGCGGCAAATGCGTTGAGGTCTGCCCCAGCAGGGCCATTGACTTGGATATGGAGGAAAGCCACTCACAGATCGAGGTGGGGGCGCTTATCCTCAGCCCAGGCTTTGAGCCTTTCGATGCCAGGCTCAAGAGTGAATACGGCTACGGTATGTACGCGAATGTGCTGACCAGTATCCAGTTTGAGCGGATGATCAGCCCATCTGGGTCTACTCAAGCCACCATCGTGCGCCCTTCTGACGGCGAGACGCCCGAACGTCTGGCTTTCATCCAGTGTGTCGGCTCGCGGGACGAGTCCATCGGCCGGGGCTATTGTTCCTCAGTTTGTTGTATGTACACAGCCAAGCAATCTGGCGTGGCTAAGGATCTTTTGCCTGACCTTGACGTGACCGTTTTCTGTATGGACGTCCGTTCCTCCGGCAAGGGATACGAGCGATACATTGAACGGGTCAAGGCGGAGCAGGGCGTGCACTATGTGCGCAGTATGGTCAGTGCGGTCACAGAGGTGCCGGGGACGGGAAGAATGCGGCTCAAGTACGCCACCCCCGACGGCAAGAGCGTCGAGGAGGAGTTTGATCTGGTAGTCCTGTCGGTGGGGCTGGGGCCGCCGGAGGGGACTCAGGAACTGGCGGAGCGGCTGGGGTTGGAGTTGAACGAATACGGCTTCGCCGAGCCACCTCCCTTCGAGCCGGGGCGGACGACGCGGCCGGGCATCTTCGTTGCGGGGGCGTTCAGCGAGCCGAAGGACATCCCGGAGACGGTGGTTGAGGCTTCGTGCGCGGCGGCCCAGGCCTCGGCATTGCTGGGTGATGTGCGCGGCACGCTGACGGAGGAGCGCGTCTGGCCAGAGGAGCGCGACGTCAGCAGGGAGCCGCCGCGGGTGGGGGTCTTCATCTGCCGGTGCGGCCTCGACGCCGACGAGGCGATGGATGTGCCACAGGTGGTCCGGTACGCCACGATGTTGCCACGTGTACTCTATGCCGAGGACGGTCTCTACGCCTGCTCAGAGGATGGGCGGGCCAGGATGCAGGAGCAGATCGAGAAGCACGGCCTCAACCGAGTAGTGGTGGCCTCGGGTGCGCCACGCATCCACGAAGGGCTGTTCCAGGAGACAATTCGCGGGGCTGGGCTGAACCCGCATCTGTTCGAGATGGCCAATATCCGCGAGCAGGACTGGTGGGTGCACAAGGATGATCACGGAAGGGCGACGGAGAAGGCGAAGGAACTGGTGGCGATGGCGGTGGCGAAGGCGCGGAAACTGCGCTCCATCGAGCGCGCCACCTTCGGGATAGATCACCGCGCGTTGGTCATCGGCGGCGGGCTGGCGGGGATGACGGCGGCGCTCTCCATCGCCGAGCAGGGCTTTGGGGTGACGCTGGTCGAGCGGGAAGCCGAATTGGGTGGCAACCTGCGCCACATC
>DAOUDX010000174.1:0-12612 GCA_034430835.1 Anaerolineae bacterium | reverse complement strand
CTGGGCAGTAGAGCACCGCTGATTTGCATCCACAGAAAGTGTAAAAGTGCCAAGTTGGTCCCGATGGGCAAATCCTGTGTGATTGCGCACAGGATGTCCATCGTCTGAGTGATAGCGATTGTAGAAAGTGATGACAATTGGTTATCTCCTGGCGAAATAGGGTGCCCAAAATAGCCACAGATTTGCCCAATTGTCGCTCTATTTACCGGAAACTAAAGTTACAACTACTCTGCTTTACAGGATCGCCTCAAGAAGCAAGGCTACAAGGTGTCCGTGACCACGATCATTGAGCGTGCCAAGCAATTGGACTGCTACAAGCCCAGCAAGGAGCGCAGGGTCCACGACCGCGAGGTGCTTACTGCTTCCATTGGTGCCCTGGTGCAACACGATTCTTCTCTGCACCTCTGGTCCCCTTTTGCCCAAGAGAAATGGGCCTTGATCACCTCCATTGATGACTTCAGCCGCAAGCTACTGTTCGCCGATTTCTTCCCACAAGAGACCACCTGGGCTCATATTCAGGCCGCTCAGGCCCTCATGCAGGCTTACGGCATCCCGTTTCGCTATTATGTTGACTCCTTGCGCGTGTTCCGCTTCGTCCAGGGCAGGGATAGTGTTTGGCGCAAGCATGTTCTAGAAACTGACGACGTTGACACTCAATGGTCAAAGATGATGCACACCTTGGGTGTGGATGTGACCTACGCTCTATCTCCCCAAGCTAAAGGAAAAGTCGAACGACCTTACCGTTGGATGCAAGATCGCATCGTCCGCACTTGTGCCTTGGAGAATATCTCCACTTTCGAAGAAGTGCGCTCTGTCCTGCGAGAGGAAGTGGATCGCTACAACAATCGTCAGGTCCACTCCACCACCGGAGAGATTCCCAGTATTCGTTTTGAAAAGGCCAGAAAAGCCGGGAACAGCCTGTTTCGACCTTTTTCCCTACCCGAACCTTACACGTCCCCGCAGGATGTTTTTTGCCTGCGAGAAACTCGGGTCGTCGATGGCTACCGGCGCATCTCCCTGTTTAATCATACCATCGAGGTCCCCAACGTAGAGCTCTATGAAGACGTCGACATCCATTTGGTCCCGGACACGGCGAAGCAAGTCATGGGTATCCGCATCTGGTGGAGCAAGAAGATGGTTCACTCTGTCTCGCTGCCTCTGCACGGATTCAGAGTTCACTTTTGAACTTTAAACCAGTTCACTTTTCAACTTTTCCCAACAGAAGTTTCGGCTCCGCCCTCGTGCTTGCATCTCCCTGAGTGGGAAAGTATAATGGCAGTGATGGCCGGACTCAAATTCAGTGTCTCCCAGATCGCGGCACAGCTCGATCAGCCGTTCTCAATGGCGAACGTTGCCCTGATGGGCGACATCGTTGTCAGCGTCTACATTTGCCAGGGAACGCTGGAATGGCACGAACATATGGACTTCGACGAGCTGTTCTGGGTTTACGAAGGGACGATCCTGCTGGAGAGCGAGTGGGGAGAGGTTCGGCTGGGGCCAGGCGAGTTGGCCGTGGTGCCGAAGGGGGTAGGCCATCGCTCTGGCTCTGAGCTGCGATCCAGCGTGTTGCTCTTGCGCTGCGGCGTCGTCCCTGAGCGGAAGAACGGTCGCCGACGTCTATACGCCATCGATGGTGAGAGGGAGCTGAAGCGCGTCGGCCTGCGCAGCGTGGTGCGGTCGCTCGCTCTGCCGTTCCAGTTCCAGACCGTCGCCCAGATCGAGGACTCGGTCTTGCAGGTTACGTGGGGAGAGGGAACCTGGCCGGTCGGGATTCCGTCCCCGCGCGATTCGTTTATCTTTGTTCTGGACGGCACGGCAACCGTGCGCACGTCCGATAGCATGGTGCACCTGCATCCTGGCGATTTCACCGTCGTGCCGGAGGGAATGATCTACCAACTCAGCACGACCAAGGGCACGGCGTTGGTGCAGGTGACGTACGATACGGGAGGAGGATAGGTATGGATGCTTCGATAGGGTTGCTCGAACGCTTGCACTGGCTGGGTCACGCCAGCTTTCGCCTGGATGGCCCACCGACGATCTACTTTGATCCGTGGCGATTGAAAGGGGCGCTTCCCCAGGCCGACATCGTTCTGATCAGCCACGAGCACTCCGATCACTGCTCTCCACAGGACGTGGAACACATCAGTGGGCCTGGGACGGTGATCATCGCCAGCCCTGGAGCGGCGAAGAAACTGGGAGGCGATGTGCGTGTGCTGCGGCCAGGAGAGAGGATGGTGGTGGGCGAGGTGGAGATCGAGGCGGTGCTGGCCTACAATGTGAGCAGGTTCCGCTCCCCCGGCGTGCCTTTCCATCCCCGGAAGGACGAACACACGGGTTTTGTCGTGGCTGTGGCCGGGGAACGGATCTATTTTGCCGGCGATACCGATCACATTCCGGAGATGGCCGGCATTCGCTGCGACGTGGCCTTGCTGCCTGTCGGGGGGACGTACACGATGGACGCCGAGGAGGCTGCGCGGGCCGCCGTTGCCATCGGGCCGAAAGCGGTGGTGCCGATGCACTGGGGGGCAGGTGTCGTCGGAACCCGTGCCGACGTCGAGCGCTTGCGCGAGCTGTACGACGGCGAAGTGATCGTGCTGAAGGCAGAATAACAGAAAGCCGCCCGTTGAGGGCGGCCCTGGGCGTGCTGTAGAACTACTCTGATGGGTTGAGAACCTGATCCACCAGCCCGTACTCGACGGCTTCCTCAGCGGTCATGTAGCGATCGCGGTCAAAGTCGGCGGCGATCTGTTCCACCGTTTGGCCGGTGTGACTTGCCAGGATGTTGTGGATCAGGTCTTCGATGCGCATCAGTTCTTTGTACTGGATCGCGACGTCGGGGGCATACCCCTGCGCGCTGCCACCGGCGGGGTGCATGTGCACCGTTGCGTGGGGTAGTGCGTACCGGCGGCCTTTCGTTCCCGCTGCCAGCAGCACCGTGCCCATGCTGGCCGTCACACCCACGGCGTAGGTTTCGACCGGTGCCGGCACCTGCTGCATCGTGTCGTAGATCGCCAGGCCGTGGTAGACGATACCGCCGGGACAGTTGATGTACATGCGGATCGGTTTGTCGGGGTCCTCGTTCGCCAGGTACAGCAACTGAGCCACGACCAGGTTGGCAATCTGATCGGTGATCGGCAACCCTACGAAAACGATACGGTTCCGCAGCAGCAGCGAATAGATATCGTAGGCTCGCTCGCCCCGCGCCGTCGTTTCGATGACCATAGGGATCAGCGCCGAAGGTGGAACACTATCCATTATTCTTCCTCCTCTGCCCCTTTCTTCTCCGAGCCCTGCTCGTCCGTGGCCTCGCCCTTGGCTATCGCGACCAGCCGAAGCATGGCCTTGCTGCCCAGCAGGCGGTTGCGGACAGCGGCCTTGCCCCGATCTGAGCTGAGGGAGGCGCGCACTTCGTCGGCCCGCACGCCCCAAGGTGCGCTGCTGGCTCTGATCCGCGCGTCCACTTCCTCGTCGCTTACTTCGAGTTCTTCTAGCCTCACGACCTCACCCAGCATGAGGGTGCGCTTGAGTTGAGCCTCGGCGTTGGGCGTCAGTTCTTCCCGCAGAGTCTCCCTGGTCTCATTTCGCAGGCGCAAGTAGTCTTCCAGCGAGAGCATGGTCTCGCGTTTCACTGTTCCCTCGAAGTCCTCGACCACCCTGTCCAGGGTTCTTTCGAGCATGATGGGTGGATACTCGATCTGGGCACGCTCCAGGATTGCGTTCAGAACCTGCTCGGAATAGTCCCGATCGGCTTCCATTTGTGCTCTCAGCTGCAGACTTTCTTTGACCCGTGCCTCCAGTTGCTTGAGTGAATCGAAACTGCCCACGGTGCGCGCCAGGTCGTCATCCAATGCAGGGATGATCTGGTCGTAGACCTCGATCATCTTGACGTTGAACTCTGCTTCCCGGCCACGCAGATCCTCACGGGGAGAGTCGTCCGGCAGTGCCAGAGTGAAGGTGCGTTCGTCGCCAGCCTCCATGCCCACGATTGCCTCGGCGAAGCCCGGTGCTGGGTAGGTGGCTTCGATTTCTGCCATGATGCGAAGCTCGTTCTTTTCGAGGATTCTTTCTCCATCGACTGTCGCGACAAGGCTAATCACTGCGCCGTCGCCCATCGCCAATGGGCGCTCGACGAGTTCAAGCATCGCGTTTTGCAGACGGATCTCTTCGAGAGCTTCTTGCACCTCTTTCTTCGAAACCTTGACTTTCTTATGCTTGAGCCGGTAGTCGCGGTAATCGCCCAGTTCCACCGTCGGTTGCAGGGGAACGGTGAACGTGAAGGTGATAGGGCGTAACTCGATTTCATCCAGTTTGGCTGAAGTGTAGGGCTCGATCTCTTCTTGCTCCAGGGCTTGTTCGTAGACTTCTTCGACCAGCGCCTCGGCAGCTTCCTTGCGGACTGTGTCCTCGCCGAAGCGTTGCAGGATTAGCCCATAGGGCGCCTTCCCCTTGCGGAAGCCCGGGATGTCCACCTGTTTGGAGATTTGGCGAGCAGCCCGTTGCATGGCCTGTTGAGCCTGCTCCTCATCTATCTCGATGGTCAGGCACACCTGACGGCTCTCCAGCGGTTCGGTAGTGATCTTCAAGTGTGTGCCTCCTGTGCAGTTTAGAAACAGCCATCCCAGATGGTGGCTTCCTGATGGCCTCGATGGTCCACTCGCAGATGGGGAAGGCGGGACTCGAACCCGCACGGGTCGCCCCACGTGATCCTAAGTCACGCTCGTCTGCCAGTTCCGACACTTCCCCACGCTGGGCTGCATTATAACGCCGACTGTGCGTTCACGCAAGGCACACCGGGAATCCGCCCGGCTTGGACCGCCATCCAGAGTTGCCAAGGGAGCGGTTGACAGCTATACTTGCTGTGGTATCATTCCTGGCAGCGCCGATTCGTGCGCTGGAGGTGGGGAGACATGAATCTTGATGAACCAACACGTTTTGACGACTTCGATCCTGGGGACATGCTCGGTCGTATCCGTGAGTTCCCCCAGACGTGTCGAGATGCCTGGACGCTGGCTCAGGGCTTGGAGTTGCCAGCAGCTTACCGGGCGGTTCGACACGTCGTCGTTTTGGGGATGGGGGGGTCTGCCATCGGCGGCGACTTGTTGAAAGGATTGGTGGGCGAAGAGTGCACGGCGCCGATCACGGTCGTGCGCGGTTATGCGCTGCCTGCTTCCGTCCGCGGTCCCAATTACCTGGTGGTCGGCTGTAGCTATTCGGGCAACACGGAGGAGACGCTCGCGGCTTTCCAAGAGGCGATGGAGCGAGATGTTCTGTCGGCGGCGATCACAACGGGGGGAAAGCTGGCCGCGCTGGCGCAGGAGAAGGGGATACCGTGGGCGAGATTCAACTACCAGGCGCAGCCACGGGCCGCGTTGGGCTATTCCTTTGTCCTACTGCTGGGGCTTTTATCGCGGCTGGGACTGCTGCGGGACCATGCCGCCGACCTGGAGGAGGCCATTGGGACAATGGAGGCATGGCAAGCAGAGATCGAGCCTGACGTGCCGGCGGCGCGTAACGTAGCCAAGTCCCTGGCAAATCGACTCTTCGATCGGCTGCCGGTCGTCTACGGAGCGGGGTTGCTTGCCGCCGTTGCCAATCGCTGGAAAACACAGTTCAATGAGAACAGCAAGCATTGGGCTTTCTTTGAGGAACTGCCAGAACTCGATCACAACGCTGTCGTGGGGTTGTCCATTCCTCGGGCTGTGTGCGAACGGGTCATCGTGCTGATGTTGCGTTCGAGCCATGATCACCGGCGGGTGCAGGCGCGCTGGGAGGTGACAGGAGAGTTGCTCCGGCGCGAGGGCGTAGAGACTGAGACGGCATACGGACGAGGTGAAAGCCGATTAGCACAGATGCTTTCCCTGATCCACTTGGGTGACTGGGTGAGTTTCTATCTGGCGATGCTCAACGAGGTGGATCCGACACCGGTGGCGACTATCAACTTTCTCAAGCAACGGCTGGCCGATGTGGGGTGGGAGAAGAGCGTGTAGTCTAGGGAGACCGTATCAAACCCTGGGGAGGGCTTTGCGTCACTCTTCCCTCAATGCCGGGTAGAAGTCAGGTGATGGGTGGCTTGTCAAGAGTTTTAACCGCTTGTATAATGGTATCAAAGTACGAAAGTTAGTCACGGCTGGTCTTGCGAGATTTCGCAGCGATTGTGTTTGGAGGGCCTGGCTAAGTGATACGATACATGCGTTTTAAGGACCGGGGTAGTGCTCTGCGTGCTCAGGAAGCCATCTCCGGTCGTCGTCTCTTTAAGGGGAATTTGAAGAGTTGAGCTCGGGGAGAGTAGAAAGTCTCTCTCCTCCGGCCAGCGTAGCCGTGCTTGCTCCCATACCGAGGGAATAAGGAGAGTCATGGAAGGCCAACTAGAAATCCGACGGTACTTCCTGGTCATTCGTCGCTGGCTGTGGCTGATCGTGGGTTGTGCGGTGTTAGCTGGGGTCAGCGCGTACTTTGTCAGCTCCCGGATGACGCCTGTCTACAGCGCCACCGCAACCCTGCTGGTTGAACGGGTGCCGACTCTGGGCACGAACGACTATGCGGCGATTCTGGTCAGCGAGCGTCAAGCATACACCTATGCCCAGATGTTGACGGAGCAGCCGGTGCTGGGGGCGGTGATCGAGGAACTGGGATTAGGGAGCGAGACGACGTGGCAACAGTTGGCGAGCCACGTTGACGTCGAGTTGGTCAAAGATACCTTGCTGATCCGGTTGAGCGTGGAGGATCCGGATAATAACCGGGCCGCACAGCTTACCAATGGCATCGCCAACACCTTTATTGCGCAGAACCAGGCGCTGCACCAAGCGCGCTATGGCGATTCTCTGAGCAGCATGCGGGAGCAGATGGACGAGCTATCGGTGTCGATAGAGGAGACGCAGGCGGCCATCGATGCTTTGAGTACCTCCGATACCCCGGAGAAGCAGGCAGATCTGACCCGCCTGCAGACCGTTCTGGCCGGATATCGCAATAGCTACACAGGGCTCTTGCAGAGCTATGAGGAGATGCGGCTGCTGGCAATCCAGTCGGCCGACAACGTCGTCCTCTATCGGGAGGCCGGGGTATCCAGCGTTCCGGTTCGACCGCGCACGCAGGTGAATACGGCGCTGGCGGGGGCCGTGGGAGCAATGTTGGCAGTAGGCGTCGCTTTCCTGGTCGAGTACCTGGACGATACGCTCAAGAGTCCGGAAGACATCAGCCGAACGCTGGGGTTGAGCACGTTGGGTGCGATCGGCCAGGTGAAGAATGATGGCGGGGAGTTGGTTACGATTGCGGAGCCGCTGTCACCGGTCTCGGAGGCGTTTCGGGTGCTGCGCACGAACATCCAGTACACGGGGGTAGATAAGCCCATCCGGACGTTGCTGGTGACGAGTGCAGGCCCCACAGAGGGAAAATCCACGACTGTGGCGAACCTGGGGGTGGCGATGGCGCAGGCAGGGCTGCGGGTGGTGGTGGTGGATGCGGACCTGCGGCGGCCACGGTTGCACAAGGTGTTTCGCGTCCACCCTCGGGGAGGACTGACGGGCTCGCTGCTGGAGGGGGCGATGGACGGGCGACTGCAGCCCTCGGAGGTGGAGGGGTTGGTGATACTTCCGGCGGGCGACTTGCCGCCGAACCCGGCGGAGCTGCTGGGGTCGCATCGCTTGCAGGGGCTGCTGGAGGCATTGCTGCAACATATGGACGTGGTGTTGATCGACAGCCCGCCGGTGCTGCCGGTGACGGACGCGGCGGTGCTGGCGCGGAACGTGGATGGGGTATTGTTGGTGGTGGACGTGGGGGAGACGCGGCGGGAGGTGGCGCGGCGGGCCGTCGAGAGTCTTCGGCAAGTGGGCGCGAACCTGATCGGAGTCGTGCTCAATCGGGTGCCCAGTCGCCGGAGTGGCTACTATTACTACTACCAAGAGTACTATAGGGACGGCGAGGAGAAGCGCAAGCGCAAGAAGCGCGCGGCCCCAGTACAGAAAGGCTGACTTGGCCAGCCAGGTCGCGGCTGAGAAATTCTCGGATAACGCAATTGCGGTGAGGTAATATGTAGGGGCAGTTGTGTGGAAGACGGGCTGGATATCCGACGATGCTTTTCGGCGATTCGGCGCTGGTGGTGGGCATGACCGGGTGTGCTTCGCCGCCCATCAGGTCTCAGAAAAGGTTGTCAAGGCTTTGTTCCTCTCTCTGGGCGGAGAGGGATGGGGACATGCCGTTACGCGCTTGTTGAGGGATTTGGCCGATCAACTGCCGGTTCATGAGGGGATGCTCCGGGCTGCTCGGCGATTGGACAAGCACGATATTCCCACCCGCCACCCGAATGGGTTCGACGCGGGCGCTCCGTCAGAATACGACACAGCCGATGAAGCGCAGCAAGCGATTCGAGATGCAGAACGCGGTTACGACTTTTGCCGGCAGTCGCTTCGTCGATCGAGAGGCCGTGGTTGTTGCTCTGCGCGAGTGTGCGGAGCGGTTGAAGAGATGCCAGGCAGAGGTCGTTGCAGTCTACCTCTTTGGCTCCTTCGCCACAGGATCGGCCACGCCGCGCAGTGATATTGACGGGGTGGTGGGGGTGAGCGGCGCGGAGAAGGCCCTGCGACAGGCAGTGCGGCAGGCAGCCTTCTACTTTTCTGGACACTCCTGTGCCCGTAGATGCTTCCATCCTCCCATCCGCACAATTGGCGCAGAGGATGCGTGCCGGCCGAGGCGTGGCCGGCGCGGTGGCGCGGGAAGGTATGCGGTTGGGGTAAGTGAGTGATGGTGGCGCACGACGAGTACCGCGCCCTGGATTTGGATGAGGCGCGAGGTTGGATCGCCCGGCCGGTTCTGATTGACGGACGCCACATCTTCTCCGCTGGGCGAGCCGAGGCAGCGGGTTGGGTATATCGGGGAGTGGGCGGGTGAATCAGAACGGGACGGAAACCTGAGACGCGCTTTGCGCGCTGGCCAGGACGTATGACCTGAGGGCGATATGTGCCTTTGGCAGCCGGGCGGAGGAAATCGCCGCGTGGGTGGCGGGCGAGGACGTGGAAGCGCGTTGTCCCCTGTCCGATGTGGACATTGGTGTGCTTCCGGCACGAGAGCGCAACCTGTTGGCAGAGGATCGAGTGGATCTGATGCAGGCGCTGGAAAGGCTCTTTGGCGTGGAGCGCGTGGACTTGGTGATCCTGCCGGAGGCCGATCCGTTCCTGGCGGCGAACGTCGTACGGGGCGGGCGTTTGTACGTTCGGGATGAATACCAGGTGGACGAATACGATCTCTACGTCCTGCGCCGGGCAGGTGACCTGGCGCCGTTGGAGCGGGAGCGGATGGCGCTGATCCTGGGAGAGAACGCGTGACGCCAGGCAAGCTCTCGAAGCGCGTGGTCGTGGACCGCGTCGCGTGGGTCGAGGAAATGCTGGAGCGCACTCGCGCTCTGCCCTTGCGCGACGAGCAGACGTTCCTGGCCGACCCTAGAAATGTAGGCGCTGCCGAGCCTTATCTGCGGCGTGCTTTAGAGGCACTGATGGATCTGGGGCGTCACGTTCTGGCAAAAGGCTTTGGCAAGGGGGTCACCGAATACAAACAGGTTGCCCTACGGTTGCAGCGATCCGGTGTGCTCGCGAAAGAAGAAGGTGAATTGCTCGACGCAATGGTGGGCTATCGCGACCGTATGGTGCATTTCTACCACGACATTACTCCAGAGGAATTGTATCAGATTTGCACCACCCGGCTGGGCGACATCGAGCGCGTGGTTGAGGCGTTCAAGCGATGGGTCCGCGAGCATCCCGAGCGGATGGACGACGCGTTGCGAGGGCGGAGAAGGTGATGGGTAGAGCATGTGAGCAATTGACCCCGAGTGAGAGCCGCTTGTTTCAGGTGGATCCCTCGGACCGGGAGAGCATCCTGGGTGTGGTGCGCCAGGCTCTGGAGGCCCAGTTTGACGTGACCTTTGCGTACGTCCACGGTTCCTTTCTGGTGCGGGACCGCTTCCACGATGTGGACGTCGCCGTGCTTTTGGACGGTGTGGACGAGGATCAAGCGAGCAGGCGACAGGTGGCGCTGGCGGACGAGGTGCAGGGGGTGGTATCCCACGCCCCTGGTTTGTCTGCCCGCCCACCCGTCGATGTGCGGGCGTTGAACTTTGCTCCGCTGGGCTTTTGCTACCGGGTGCTGCTGCACAGCAGGCTGCTGCTGAGCCGTGACGAGCCGCTGCGCGTCCAGTGGGTGGCAGATGTCGTGTCACGCTACCTGGACATCGCCCCCCTGCGGCGGCGTGCTTTGAAGGAAGCGATGATGGCGTGAAGCTCAACGTGGACCTGATCGAGGCGCGTTTCGAGGACATCCGGCAGTCGCTCGAGCGCCTGGAGGAGATTCGCGCGCTGCCGCGCGACCGGTTCCTGGAGAACCAGGACACCCTTGACGTGGCCTGCTACCGCTTGCTGGTTGCCATCGAAGCCGCGCTGCAAGTCTGCTTCCACGTCAGCGCGCAGCGGCTGCAGCGTGTCCCCGAGGAGTACGCCGAGTGTTTCGCCATCCTGGGGGAAGCGGGGGTGGTGCCAGCGGATTTGGGCCGCAGCCTCCAACAGATGGCGCGGTTCCGCAATATGCTGGTGCACATGTACTGGAGAATAGATTATGGCCGGGTCTACGACATCCTTCAGGGACACCTGGATGACCTGAGAGCGTTCGTGCAGGTCATCGGCGAGTTGTTGTGAGGCGCATTCGCCGTCCCGGACGACGTAGGAGCCGGTGCGGCGGCGCGGGAAGGCGCGCGGTTGGTGCTGGCCGATGGATGTCTCGCTGGCGGGCGCTATTGCCGGCTCGGGCGGCGGTGGGTGTATCGGGGGGTAGTGGGGCCTGCGCTACCGAAAGAGCGAGTGTTCGAGGAGTTGGTCTGGGAGTACATGGGGCAGTTGGGTGGGACGTAGGATAGGCTGAGGGGAAATGCGGATAAACCGCTATCAGGATTGGCTGGATCAGGCGGAGCGTGATCTGTCTCGGGCCGCTATAGACATCCAGTACGAGTTCTGGGAATGGGCTTGCTTCACAGCACAACAGGCAGCGGAGAAAGCCGTCAAAGCGCTGCTCATGAACCGAGGGTACAGCGTGTGGGGGCGCGCCATCACGCCGATGTTGCGTGGTTGGGAGGGCATTGCCGTCCCCGACACGATGTTCAGGCGCGCGCAGTTGCTCGACGCGTACTATACTCCGACCCGCTATCCCAATGGTTTCGCTGAGGGGAAGCCTGCCGACTATTACGGCGAGCATAAGGCCGTGGAGGCCGTGGATGCTGCAGCAGAGATTCTCCGATTCTGTAAGGATCATATCCATAGATCGGGACGAGTTGCTGGCCAGGCTGCGTGAGATCGCTGCACAGATCCGCATGGAGCGGCTTGAGGTGGCGGAAGTACGGGTATTTGGCTCCATCGCCCGCGGCGATCGGGTCGGGACGAGCGACGTTGACGTGTTGATCGTGGTTCACGATGGTGGAATGGGGGATTCGATGGAGCAAGTTCGTTCGTTCTATCCCTATTTCGACTTGTCCATCGACGTAGTTAGCCCGCCGCCTACAGACCGGGGACCCGTTCGCGGGGCAGGTATGGCGCGAGAGCCAGAGGCTGTGAGGCAGTGGATTACTCGCAAGATTGGCTTGCCCACAGTACAGGGTGAACGGGCGCCGGAAGTTCCTGGTGGATGAGTGCACAGGCACGTCCGTAGTGGCCTGCCTGCGTGACACGGGGCATGATGCAGTGGCTGTAGTTTTGGCGAGTTAGCGTATCGCAGTGGGTGGGAGCATCAAGGCGTGATAAGGAGACGATGATCCTGGGTGTGCCCTTCGACAAGCCCTTCGACAAGCTCAGGGCAGGCCCTGCCTGACGCTGCGGGAGAACACGGAACGCCCGGTGACGGTGGCGCAGGGGACGAACGTGATTGTGGGCTCTGATCCGGAGCGGAGCGTGACTGAGGCGCTGGGGGCACTGGCCAATGAGAGCGAGGAGGAGCGAGTGTCTGAGTTGTGGGATGGGCGGGCGGCAGAACGGATTCTGGCCGTGTTAATGGGAGTGACAGTGAATCAAGGGAAACCAGCGGATACTGGTCAGGATGTATGAATGGTAGGAGGTTAGTGAGGATGGGAGATCTTGGTGTGCAGTCCTTTGTGAACACGTACACATCTCTGCCTGTTAAACAACGGAAGCGCCTGGAGGAAGAGGCGCAGGCTTATATCCAGGCGTTAGACCAAGCCATTGCTCAGGTTCTATCACCTACCATAGGGAGGTCGGAGGGTCAATTCTTGGTTACCGATGAGATCATTCCTCTCTACGGAGTGGGCCCGAGTCCCGAGGAGGCAATGGCAGATTACCGTTCCGTGGTTGTGGAGTACTATGAAAGCCTGGAGGAGGATGCTGACGAATTGGGACAGGCACTCCAAAAGCAGTTAGAGTTGCTGCGCCAGGTTTTTTCCCTCTTGGAGAAGGCGCCCTAGCAATGCCTGTATCTGGTCGCAAGATGGATCGGATTCTGGTGAATGTCTTGGGCTTTGAACGCCGTATGGGCAGGCACCAGATTTATATTCTCAGGATCGGGGGAAAGCAAGTAGCCCGGACACTGATCTCTCATGGAGCGCGGGAGATTGGGGATGATCTGATGGCT
>DAOUDX010000173.1:0-3012 GCA_034430835.1 Anaerolineae bacterium | reverse complement strand
TACCCATAGCCGCTGTCTGTAGTGCGTCTCCGTTTGGGTAGCTTACGAGACCTGGAGATGGGAGGATCTTGTTGAGCTCTTCTACGCCTTTTTGCAGCAAGCACTCCTCGTACGTCTCAATCTCTGTGGTCGTGAGAGCAGTGGCAATGTTGTCCAGGGCGAAGGCAAAACTCTTGGTTAAACGCGGGCCATCGAGCCTCATCACGCCGTCTCGGTAGTCCGGATCACCCCAAGCCGCCCAGGAACACAGGGACCGAAGCACCGGCTCGACCCAAGCGGCATAGGTTGGATCCTGACTGACACGATAGGCAAATGAGACGTCGAAGAGCCGATACTCGAGGTAGGACGAAATCCCACTCCAGTATGCACTATCTCCATGCGGCGGATTTGAGGCGTCGAGAACGACCGGTCCGTTTGTGGTCCAAGCGTTCAGGTTTTCGTTGAGGAGGTCCTCGAAGAGAACCTCAGGCCCGCTGGAGATGCGGAAGTTGTCGAAGAAACCCCAGCCCCTGGGACCGCCCGCGGAGCAGTCACCCAGGTAGCCAATCGCCTGGAGCGGGCCTGTGCCAGTCTGCGTTCCCGTCACCACGTAGTCGCCGTCCACATAGAGGTCGTAGCTCTCGTCGGCCCGTACAAAAATGGCGATGTGATGCCATACATTCGGGTCGAGGTCGGCTACGCGGCCTTGATCGTGGGTGAAAAGCCGGCTATCGGCCTGGTACAACCACACGTCATCAGCTTCAATGCCGTCCCAGGCATAAAACACATTGAAGCTGTATTGGTCCGCGGGTTCTTCGTAGAGGTATTCGAACTCAATGAGGTAGTCGTTAGGCAAGATGACGCCAATCGGCCGCCGCGCATCCGCTAAGGCGGAGGTACTGTCGCCGATACGCAGCGAGGGGTACTTCGCACCGGCACCGTGCGGGAACGGCTGCAGATACGGGTAGAAAACATAATAGTTGAGGTATTCGATGTGCGTGCTGTTCAGATAGCGGTTGGCGGACCCGAGAATCGAGGCCCATTCATCACTAGGCGAGGTGCCAAAGACGTTGTTCCTGTCGGTGTCGCTGAGATCGTAGCCAGTGGTATCAAAGAAAACAGGGTGCCCAAGAGGTAAGTGGACGCAGTGCCCATTTTCGCAAGTGTCCCAAGTACAAGGATCGGTGTCTTTGCAGGTCGCCGCACCGCAATCACCAGGACACGAACAGACATCCTCCGCACCGCTACAACACCCATCCCCGCACTCCGTGCTGCAATCTGCAGGACAGGTGCACGCGTTCTCCCCCACATCACAGAATTCGTTCCCACACTCTGCAATGCAATCCTCCAGACAGGTTCCGCTCGTCTCCTCGCCGTTGCAGCACCCATCCCCGCACTCCGTGCCACAATCTTCAATGCAGGTACAGGTGGTCTCTCCAGCGCTTGCGCAACACAACCCGTCACTACACGATCCGACACCACAATCACTCGGACATGAACAGGAGTCCTCTCCCCCCGCGCTGCAACACCCGTCCGAGCACACGGCAGGGCAGTCGGCCGCACACGTACACGCGGTTTCACCTTCGTCGCACATACCGTTCGGGCACGCATAACAATCTGCCTCGCAGCTCTGCGTTGTCTCTTCTCCTGTACAACACCCATCTCCACATTCAGCCGCGCAGTCTTGCGGGCACGCGCACGCGCTCTCTGTTTCTCCACAGCACCCGTCTCCACATGACACATTCGCGCAATTGGCGAGACAGGCTCCATCCTCACATCCGTTTTCACACGACGTCTTTGCGTATAAATAGACGCACTCACCCTGCTCGCAGGTTCCGCTTTCGTCATAGGTTCGCAACGTCACGGAATCGAGGCATTCAGAAGCAGGTGGAGTATCACACGTTAGCATGTCGCACGCATTCGGTGAAAACTTGGATCCACCGCACCCAATAAACACGACGCTATCGAGAAACAGACAAATCAAGAACGTTACGGTAAATGTAGTCATCGCTTAATCCTTGACCAAAATTTCGATTTAATTGGTGGACTAATTCGCCTCCTCCGGATTGATAAAATGTTTGACTCGACCAGTGCCCAGGTGACTGCTCGGCGCCAGGCAGCGGCTTTTTCGGACCGGTTCGGTTCGCCTTCTTTTTCCTTTCGCAGTTCCAGAAGATTTTCTTTGTAGCGGCTTCTGGCAAGTTCTCTGAAGGTGGAACGCTCGGTAGGTGTGATTGGGACCCGGCTGTCCCACAGCTCGTTCGGGGTGGGACCGCGCAGACCATGCGGCCGCGATAGCTCGTTGGCTCTGAGTCTGGCTGCCTCGACGTCATCACATGTCCACTCCCCAGGCCGGTCGTTGCGGGCCGCCTCGTGACAGCGCAGTCAAGCAGCACCTGCCTTCAAGGTGTGAGCGTATGTTTTCAACGTTCCGATCCCGGCTTCAGCAGAACCATTATACTCCGGATAGTACGGCGGTGACATTAAAAATTCCACGCCCCACTTTTCCAGCAGGGCTTTAAGTTCGCCGGACCTAAACGCACTCCCGCCACGGTGTGTGTGGCACCCGTTGTTCAGTGGTGTTGTCCTCTTTGAGAACCAGCGGAGCTCCACAACAACGGAACAGAACCTCCAGCGTCTGACATACGCCATGCGCTTTCTCGTCGTACGTGGGCAGCCAGGCCAGCGAGTTGGCGCTGCCAAGGTCGCGCAGCTTGAAGATGTGCTCGAAGATCCCGTCTATTGGCTGAGGAGGATCGTTGAAGTCCATCGCCCAGACCGATCCGCTTCGCAGCCATTTCAAGGCCATCACATCCACGTGGTTCTCGCCGATGAACTCATCTCGATACAGTCGCAACCGATGCTCGAGTTCCGCCCGGGGCACGTCTGGGAATATGCTCCGCAAAACGGGCACGCCCTCGAAAGGCCCCAGAATGTGCAAGACCTCCTCGATCTGCTCCCTCGTCTCCCGGTCCAGGCACTCGATCGGCCGGCCCCGGGCCTTGGCCCGCAAGCGGTCGGTCTCCCAGCGCC
>DAOUDX010000172.1:0-4949 GCA_034430835.1 Anaerolineae bacterium | reverse complement strand
CACGGCACGCCGCGTCCGCTCACCAGCCAGTCAGCGAACCGGTTCAGATCGCGGGTGGAAATATCCCCGACGGCAGTCCCCACTCCGACAAAATCGGCCAAGATATTCAGGTCCGACAGAAACGCCTTGATGGTGTTCTCCGCGAATCCCTGCCGCTGCATGTGGAACTCGAAGGCTCCCATGGCCGCGCGCAACGAGGAGCGAGCCGTCAGATCAGGTGGAGCCGCCACCTTGAGAGTCGCGGGCTCGGCACCAGGAGCATCTTCAATCGGCAAAGTCAGTTGTTCGGCCATTCAACCCCTTTCGTATAGCCGTTCGATGGCGCTATTCTACATCCAGGGAAGAACCGTGTCAAACCCGATGTGCCATCAGCAATGCCCCTGAAATGTTTCGCGCAGCGCCTCGCGATCGGCGGTGCCCGTGACGTACTCGTCGATCAGGCGTATCGCCCCCTGCCCGCAGACCTCCTGGCACTGACCGCAGTAGGCACAGCGGTCGCGGTAATGGATCAGCTTGAACCCTCCCGCTTCGTCGTGCTCCAACTCCAGGGCAAAGGCCGGGCAGTCACGCACGCATAGGCCGCACCCCTTGCACAAGGCAGCGTCGATGACCACCTTCCCCCGAAAGTAGGCGGGCAGCACGGGCGCCCCGAAGGGAAAGCGGACCGTGATCCGCCCTCTGAACAGCGTACGGAACATCTCCGGCAACAGGAGAACGAACGAACGGAAGCGCGACATTTCACCCCACCCCAATCCAGACTACGGCCAGGATCTGCACCAAGGCCAAGGGCGCCAGGACCTGCCAGCCGAGGCTGACCAGTTGGTCGATGCGCAGCCGGGCGTAGAGCACGCCCACCACCGAGAGCACCAGCAGGATCAGCACCGCCTTGACGCCAAAGAACACAGCCTCAAGCAACTCGACGTGCAGTCCGGGAAACGGAGCCATGCCGGCGGCGGAACCCCCCAGAAAGATGTTGACCAGCAGGAAGATACCGACCACCGTCTTGATCTGCAGGGAGAGCTGCCACAGCGCCAGCTTGCGCCCGCTGAACTCGGTCAACGGCCCGGCACTGATCTCGGACTCGGCCTTGGGGATATCGAAGGGCGACCGCTTCAGCTTGCCGATCAACCCCACGAGCGCCAGCACAAACCCCACCGGCTGCACGAGCGCCATCCAGACCGTGTGTGACTGCCACGCGGCGATGGCCGAGATCGACCATGAGCCACTGAGAATAGCCGGGCCAACCAGCGCCATCAGGAACGGCACCTCGTATGAGAAGTATTGCAGCAGCGAACGATTGCCCCCGACGATGCTAAAGACGCTGCCCGACATCCAGCCGGCCAGAAAGTAAGCCAACGCCGGGACGCTGAGCAAGAAAAACACTACGATCAGGTCACCCTCAAAGGCACGCAGAGGGTATCTGCCCACAGGTATGTACAACGCGGCAGTCAGCACTGCCGCCAGCGACGCCATCGGGAGCACCGCGCAGGCTGCCTGGTGAGCACCTATAGGCAGCACATCCTCCTTGGCCATCAGCTTGACCAAGTCCGCCAGCGGCTGAAACCAGGGGGGGCCGACACGCCCCTGCAAGCGTGCCGCCACCCGCCGGTCGATCCAATGAAAGGCCAACGCGCAGACAAAGAGAAACCCGAAACCGGGAAAGACCAGCAGGGCGAATCCTACGGACAGAACCTCGAACATATTTCACTCACCGATCGGCGCACGCGATACACAGGTCAACCCCGGAGAGCACCGTGGGCACGTCGGCGGTGTTGACATCCCGCAGTTGGTCGGGCAGCGTCATCAATGTGGTCAGCGTGGGCGTGCGCACCTTGACCCGCGCCGGCCGGTCGCTGCCGTCGCTGCGGATGTAATAGACCAACTCGCCGCGCGGTGCTTCGCAGCGGCTGACCACCTCGCCGGGCGGCACGCGCCGCGGCGCGCGCACCGCCAGTGGCCCCTCCGGTAGTTCGGTCAGCAGTTGGCGACACATTTCCAGGCTTTCGATGGTCTCCATCGAGCGTACCATCGTGCGCGCCCATACATCGCCTTCTTGGGCGATGATGGCGCGAAACTTGAGCCGGTCGTAGACGGCATAGGGTGCATCGCGCCGCAGATCCACGTCGACGCCTGAGGCCCGCGCCACAGGCCCGACCACGCAGTAACGCCGCACCTGTTCTGCCGACAAGTGTCCCACGCCGCGCGTGCGGGCCTGAAAAGTGCGTTCGTGCTGGACGATGCGCACAAAAACCTCAATCTGTCGCTCCAGCTCGTCGAGCCGCGCCAGGATAGAATGGGCGTGGTCCCGATCCAGGTCAATGCGCACGCCGCCGATGATGTTGACAGCGTGGGCCACCCGCCCGCCTGATAGCTCCTCCATCACGTCCAACACGATCTCGCGGTCGCGCCAGGTGTACATGAACAACGTTGTAAAGCCGATGTGCTCGGCCAGCACGCCCAGCCAGAGCAGATGGCTGTGGATGCGCTCCATCTCGCAGAGCAAGGTGCGTATGTAGAGCGCCCGCGGCGGCACCTCTAACCCCAGCAGCGCCTCCACTCCCTGACAGTAGGTCGTGGTATGCACATGCGAGCATATACCACACACGCGCTCCACCACGTGGACGTTCTGCACGTAATTGCGATCCTGGAAGATGCGTTCGAGCCCCCGGTGAACGTAGCCGATGCGCAGGGCGCTTTCCACGATCCGTTCGCCCTCGACGGTCAGCAGGAACGAGATCGGCTCCTTGAGCGCCGGATGCTGCGGGCCGATGGGGATCGTGATGCGGCTCACTCGACCTCCTTTCTCAACGGCGGCCCGCTGTCCCAATCGTCGGGCAGCAGGAGCGTATCCAGACCAGTGTGCCCTTCAAACACAACGCCCAACATCTCGGCCGCCTCGCGTTCGTAGAAGGCCGCGCCGGGGATCAGGTCGGTCAGGGTGGCGATACGCGCATCCTCCCGTGGCAGTGACGTGCGCAGCGTCAGCCCTTGTCTGTCCCAGAAGTGGTAGAGCAGCTCGATCTCGTCGCCGGTGTCGATCCCGGTGATGGTCGAGAGGTGACGCAGGCCGAAGCGCGTGATGAGCATTTGTACGGCCGGGCGGAGGTTCTCCGGTGTGAGGGTCACGATGGTCTCGTCTATGGGCATGGTCTGAGGCTCCAACGGATCGGTGGGAAAGCCCTCTCGCAGAGCCTCCAATATCAAGTCGACGTTCATTCGATCGTCTCCAACAGGCGCACCAGGCCGTCGATGATGGCTTCCGGCCGGCAGGGGCAGCCCGGCACGTACATATCCACCGGCACGACCCGATCGACGCCGCCCAGCACGTTGTAGCCATCGCGGAAGACGCCGCCCGAGCAACAGCAACTGCCCACCGCCACCACCCACCTGGGGGCGGGCATCTGCTCGTAGATGCGGCGCAGCCGGTCGCGCGACTGGCGCGTCACCGGGCCGGTGCAGAGCAGCACGTCGGCGTGGCGCGGCGAGGCCTCCTTCAGGATGCCCAGCCGCTCCACGTCGTAGCGCGGCGTGAGCAGGTCCACGATTTCGATATCGCAGCCGTTGCAGCCGCCGCTGTTAAAGTGCAACACCCACGGCGACTTTCTACGCGCCCAGCGCACGATACGGTCAATCATTCCCACCTCTACGCCCCCTCCCGGTCAGCACCAGCACGCTGACGACGATGCCCGCCAGGTAAGCCACTGCAATGCGATGCGACTCACCTCCCGACGGCAGCGTCGAGACGACCATCGTTGCCAGGTGCAGCAAGGAGAACATCAACGCCAATTGGAAGAAAGCGCGGTAGGTTAATTGTGCCTCCGCTGGCGGCAGGTCTTCGCCGCAGGCATAGGGCTGATGCTTCCCGGGATGCGCTTCTCCTTTGGCGGCCAACGCTCCGCCCAGCCGGTAGAGACCGTAGGCCAGCGCCAGGAATACGCACAGGGCGACCGGTGGGCTTAGCAATATGCTCTCAACCATCCCTCATCTCACGTCGTTCTAAACATCTGGCCCGGAGGTGCTCTCCGGGCCGCTCTCCTGTACCAGCGAATGTCGCATACCCCCTCGATCTTTGCCTGGCAAAACCCGCCCCCTCGGTCTCGGCCAGGTAATACCGTCCATCCGCTCTGACGATGAAGTCGGGGATGTAGCAGTGGAAGCCGTGCTCCTCGTCGTAGCAGGGAATCTCGAAGGGCACCACGCGGCTCCACGCTTCGACGCCCTCCCATTGCCAATCTGACCCACCCAGGTCAATGTGCTCCGCCGCCTGGAAGGGCAGGCTGACCGTCTTGACCTTGGTCTGCTTGCCTCGCCAGCGCAATTCCACGTCGGGCTCGAATAGATCTGGCATGATGGATTCTCCTTCAGGTTTCCAGGTTGGGTTTGCTGTAAATTCCGTTTTCAATGGTTTGGAAGGGGAATTGGAGGCGCTGGGGGGCAGTGCGCGTGCCGTCGGCGTCGTATTTGCCTTCCCAGGTTAGTTCTACTATTGGGGGTCTCGTCACGTTTCACGCATCACGTTCATCAACCGTCACCGTCACGCGCACGCGCTCAGGCAGGTCGCCGCCTGCGGCTGGCCGCTTATCCCTTTTTCACCCTTGCACTCCGCCGCGCGTTTACCAGTCGCTCAACGTAGGGTGACTCTCTCTCCTCCACCTGGAGGGCGGGAGTTAGCAGACACTTGGTCTGCTGCACCCGCTTGGACACACAGTTGTCAAAGTGCTCGCCTTTGCCGCTCAGCCTCCTTCAGCCCTTCGGCCTCCGGTTTCGAGCGAACGGGTCGCGCCATGCGCGGGTTAGGCCGCGCTTTGCTTCCAAGTTGTCTAGCAGCCTGTCGGAGAGAGGACTTCTCTCCGAACACAATTGGCGGTAAAATTGCGGTCATTGAACACGTCTAAAACTCTTGGCAAGGGGTGACGTTTATGGCCCGCAAATTCAAAACGGTTGATTAC
>DAOUDX010000171.1:0-27385 GCA_034430835.1 Anaerolineae bacterium | reverse complement strand
AGCATTGACGTCAATAGGAACGACTACCTCTTCCACCTTCACAATCTTCGTGAGCTCACGCAGCGCCGTCAACAGCGCGTTCTTTTCCCGCTCCGAGGTCAGAAGAGCGTGGAAGTCCTCGATCTTCATAGTTCTCACCTCCCTCCCGGGCCCAGGTTGTTCGTGTATTCCCCATTGGGTGCTGGCCACGGCTCACCCAACTCGCAGGCCTGAACGGAAGCCTCCGCCCGCCCTCCACAGCGCCCATTCGCCTGTACACCCGCAAACGACCAGTAGTATACTCGCTTGCAGGCGGCCTGTCAAGCGCGTGGGCGGGTTTTTCGTCGCCAAGTCCACCCAATGGCCCCGAGAATGACCGCCTCCGCGACCAGCAGGCCCACGATCGTCGCCGCTACGTCGATCCAAAAGCGCTCGGGAAACAGACGGATCAACGTATCGGACCACAAAAAGATCCAGGTGCCCTCCTCGAAAAAGATGCGATGAAACGTCGAGAAGAACTCCCACCAACTCAATGCCATGAACACGCCGATAGCCATCAATAATCCCAGCGCCAGTAGGCTCCCGCCCAAGAGCGCATTAGCCGCGTGCTTTCGCGTCTGGCTGGAAGCGGCCAGAGCGACCATCCCCCCACCCCACACCAGCGCGATGACGACGCCAGCGATCGTCACACAGTGGAAGACAAACTGCACGTCAGCCATGTGGCTCAGTTGCCGCGCGTCGAACGCGGGCTCCCCGTCGGACAGACGCAGATCGGCCAGGAGCGAGATGTCCGCGTTCGTCGCTAGATAGTCCACGCACACCTCGGCCAGGCGGGTGCGCTCCTCCACAGAAAAACCATAGTCGTCGGGAGGAAAACCCGCTTTCCCGTACTCCCAGCACACGAACCAGCGGCCGTTCACGATACGCATGTTGGCCACGAACAACAAGAGCGGCAGCGCCAGCACGAGCAGCCACTGAACCAGATGAGGCCACCGTTTCTTCATTATCGCTCCTCCCCGTTCTATCGAATACCCCTCAGAAAGAAATCCAAGACTACCGCATTGGTCATCAACTCGATCGCTGCGCGGTCGTCGGTGAAAATGACGTGGCCGGGCTGTGTCGGACGCAGGCTCGCCATCGCGCGCAACGCCGTGGCATAGAGGAATGCGTTCCCCTCCAAGTTGGGCAGGTTAGCCAGCAAGTTCCCTGTCTCGCTGGGCCGGACGGTGGCGACGACAACGGCGTTGAGGCTGTTCGGCACCTCGATCACGTGGGCCGAGGGAAAGACCTCCAGCAGCGTCGCCAGCATCGCCCCCACGATCCGGTAATCGCCCGGCGTGCGCCCGACGTTGATGGCGATCACGCCGTCATCGGTGAGATGGTCGCGCACCTCCCGGAAGAACTCGACCGTCGTCAGGTGCGGCGGGATGTAGGGCAGGCGGTAGGCATCCAAGCCAACGACGGTGTAACGCCGGTCAGAGCGCGCCAGGGCGTAGCGCCCGTCGGCAACGACGACGTTGAGGTTGGACTGGTTCATCTCAAAATACGCCCGCCCCACCCGCACGATCTCGGAGTCAATCTCGATCCCGTCGATCGGAAGTGGCCCGTACACCTCGGTATACTGGTGCGCCATCGTGCCCCCGGCCAGGCCGATGAAGGCCACACTTTTGATCTCGTCAGGCGTATAGGGCGGCGGGTTGAAATACGGGGCGACAAGGAAAAAGTCCCACGGGCCGGCGGTGTTCAGCCGATCGGGACAGTAGACAGAATGCTGGCCTGCCCCCTCGTTCAGCAACAGATAGCGACATCCGTCGCTCGCCTCGACAACCTGGATGTAGTTGTAGGATGACTCGGTCTCGTAGATGGCGTTCTTCACCGCTTTAACTGGCTGCCCGCGCAAGAACACGGCCAGCAAGACAACGACCACCGGCATCCAGACGTAGCGGAGCAAGCGGCGCCGATCGCAGAGTGCGAGGCCGACGAGGGCCACGGCAAATAGGAACAACGACAGCAGGACGAACGTGTTGCGCGTGCCGATGGTGGGGACGAGCAGCAGATCGGGCAGGAACGCCCCCAAGAAGCTGCCGGCGGTCGAGACGGCATAGATGCGGCCCGCCGTCCGCCCGGCGCGCTCCACCTCCTCCATCGCCAGGCGGATGGCGAAAGGCGAGACGCAGCCCAGCAACGTGACCGGGATGCTGAACAGGACCAACACGGTGACGAAGGAGCCGCCGAGCAAGAAGGCGTTGAACGTCGTGAAACCGAGCCCTGCCAGCCGCAGCACCGGGTGGGCGGCGAAAGGAACGAGACCGACGAGAAAAGCAGCCCAGGCCACGATCTGGTGGAGCGTGGCTGGATCGGGAGAACGATCGGCCCAGCGCCCGCCGATGAAGTAGCCCGCCGTCAGGTAGAGCATGATCAGCCCGATGATGGTCGCCCACACCAGGTTGGTCGTGCCGAAGTAGGGCCGCAGCAGGCTGGAAGCGGCCAGCTCGACGGCCAGCGAGACCAGCCCGCCGGCGAAGGCGGTGATGTGGAGATAGACGGCGTGTCGGCGCATAGGCGTGATTATAGCGTCTTTGGGCAGGGAGGCAACTTGACACCCCATCGAACTATGCTATACTTCCGCCACGATGACGACGGAAACCGTTCGGCTGGTCGTGGACAATAATGACAACCCCTGCGGCCCCTAGGGGTGGCCGACGGTCCGACACGTCCAATTCCTGACGACGTAAGAAAAGCCGCCCCAGCCGGGCGGCTTGTTTTGTGAAACACCAGACCTACGCGGAGGAGAGAAGAGTGCTGAAGACACACAACTGCGGTGAACTGCGGCCTGCGCACATCGGACAGGAAATCACGCTGGCCGGTTGGGTCAACCGGAGGCGCGATCACGGCGGCCTCATCTTCATCGATTTGCGCGACCGCTCGGGAATCGCCCAGGTGGTCACGAATCCAGAAGCGGCCCCGGAAGCTCACGCAGCGGCCGATCAGGCCCGCAGCGAGTACGTCCTGCAGATCAAGGGCATCGTCCGCGCCCGCCCGGAGGATATGGTCAACCCCTCCCTGGAAACGGGCGCGATCGAGGTCGTAGCCCACGAGCTGACGATCCTGAATCCCGCCAAGACGCCGCCGTTCTACATCTACAACGACAACCCCGTGGACGAGGCGGTGCGTATGAAGTATCGCTACCTCGATCTGCGGCGACAGCGATTACAGCACAACATCATCCTCCGTCATCGCGTGATCAAGTACATTCGCGACTTTCTCGACGCGCGCGGGTTCGTCGAGATCGAGACGCCCATCCTATTCAAGAGCACGCCGGAAGGGGCGCGGGACTACCTGGTGCCCAGCCGCGTCCACCCAGGCAAGTTCTACGCCCTGCCCCAATCGCCCCAGCAGCTCAAGCAGTTGCTGATGGTCGCCGGGTACGAGCGATACTTTCAGATCGCCCGCTGTTTCCGGGACGAGGATCAGCGCGGCGACCGCCAACCCGAGTTCACCCAGCTCGACCTGGAGATGAGCTTTGTCGAGCGGGAGGACGTGATGGCGCTGATCGAGGAGATGATGATCGGCATCATCAAGAGCTTTTCCGAGAAGAAGCTGCTCACCAAGCCCTTCCCGCGCCTGTCCTACCAGGAGGCGATGAACCGCTACGGCACCGACCACCCAGACCTGCGCTTCGGGATGGAACTGGTAGACATCTCCGATCTGGTGGCCGAGTGTGGGTTCGGCATCTTCAACAAGACAGTGGCCTCGGGGGGGGTGGTCAAGGGCCTGCTCGTCCCCGGATGCGGCGACTATGGCCGCGGCCAACTGGACACGCTGACCACGATGGCTCAGGAGGCCGGTGCCAAGGGGCTGACCTGGATCGCGCTGGGCAACGATGGCGAGATTCGCTCTCCCTTCGCCAAGTTCCTCACCGAGGACGAGAGCGCCGACATCGTCGAACGGATGGGAGCTGAGCTGGGCGACCTGCTGCTCTTCGTCGCCGACGCTCGGCCCCAGGTCGCCAACGTCGTGCTGGGCGAGCTCCGGCTAGAGTTCGGAGAGCGACTGGAGTTGCTCGACCCGAATGTCCTGGCCGGGTGCTGGGTGATCGACTTTCCACTCTTCGAATGGAACGAGGAGGAGCAGCGCTGGGATCCCAGCCATCATCTCTTCACCTCGCCGATGCCGGAAGACATTCCGCTCCTCGACACCGATCCCGGCGCAGCCCGCGGGCAGCAGTACGACTTTGTGCTCAACGGGATTGAGACAGGCGGCGGCAGCATCCGCATCCATCACCGCGATGTGCAGGAAAAAGTCCTTGGCCTGATCGGGCTGGATGTGGAGGACGCCAAGGAACGCTTCGGCCATATGCTGGAGGCGTTCGAGTACGGCACACCGCCCCACGGTGGGATCGCCCCCGGCATCGACCGGCTGGTGATGCTCCTGGCGGGCGAGCCCAACATCCGCGAGGTAATCGCCTTCCCCAAGAATCAGCAGGCCGCCGACACGATGGCCGGCGCACCGTCGGAAGTGGAGTCTGAGCAGTTGGCGGATCTCCACATCCGGGTCATTGGAAGTGAGACCGCGAAATCAAGTTAGAGAGGCCGGACAGAGTCCATCCGCCCCAATGGAGAGACGTCCTCGGCAACTTGTGCATTTCGGCAATACGTGGTATAGTCTAGTCGCCCTACGGTGTACGTGATCGCCGGCTTTGCGTTTTGAGCCAACACCTAAAAAGAACGGGGGCTGTCTCTTCAGAGAGGGATGCGATAGGCTTCGGCCAAGGCAGACCGCTGAGCAAGCTCCCACCTGCGAGAGCAGGTTCAAAACCCATCGGCACACGGCACAGTGGGGCACTTGTTGAATCACAACGCCACCGATAAACATCGGTGGCGTTTGTGCGAAGCACGCACGAGATTCTTGACTTCGCCCATCGTTCATGCTATTCTACCCTCGCCGGCAGCCTCTTATGGATACCAGCCTACCCAATCACGCGCTACGAGGTACATCATGTTTCGAGAACGAGTATCGAACAACATCTACGTCTTCACCAGCAAGATATACGCCCAGGTGACCGCCGGCGCCATCGTCACCCGCAACGGCGCAATCCTGATCGACACTCTTCCCTTCCCCACCGAATCACGCGAGATGGCATCGTTCCTCGATCAGGCGTGTCCCGCAGGCGCGCGGTACGTGATCCTGACCCACTATCACGCCGACCACACCTACGGCACCTACCTCTTCCCCCAGGCCAACCTCGTGGCACACAAGAGTTGTCGAGAGCTTTTGATGAAACGCGGCGCGCCATCGCTGGAAGCAGCCAAGGCCGAGGAGACCGAGCTGGAGGAGGTGTCCATCCGCCTGCCCGATATCACGTTCGAAGAGGGTGAGATGGCGCTTCAACTGGAAGGCAGGGTAGTGCGCCTGATCCACACACCCGGCCACACCGAAGACTCGACGATGGTTTACGTTGAAGATGATCGCGTCCTGTTCGCAGCAGATACGGTGATGCCAGTACCCGCCATCGCAGACGGGGATACGGAAGCACTCAGGACATCCCTGAAAAAAGTGGCCGAGTTGCCCATTGAGAACCTGGTGCAGGGGCACGGAGAGGTCATCCTGCGTGGAGAGGTGAAAGTCATCGTGCAGGCCAGCTTGGACTACCTGGACACCATTGAGAAGAAGGTCGCCAAGGCGATCAAGAACGGCAAGAGGAAGGAATCGCTGCGCAAGATCAGTATCGAGTCCTGTGGTCTATCGCGTATCCCGCTGAACGGCCTGGTGCAGCAAATCCACGCGGCAAACTTGCTGGCCCTATACGACCGGATGGCACAAGCAAAATGACAAACGTCAAATGGCAAATGACAAAATAGAACGCATTCTCGCCGCGATCGCCGCGCTTTCGGAGGAGGAACGCGCCGAGTTGTTCGAGCGGCTGGCAGGCGAGGCCGGCTTCCCCGCCGCGTCCCAATCCTCACTGCCCCTCCAGTTTGTCTCGCGTGAGCTGGAAGGCCAGGTGGACTATGTCATCACCTTCGACGGCGGCAGCCAAGGCAACCCCGGCCCCGGCTACGGCAGCTACGCCCTCACGCGCACCAAGGATGGAAAGCAAGACCTCGTGCGGCTGGACTTTGGGCGCGCGATGACGAACAACGAAGCAGAGTACGAGGCGCTCATCGCCAGCTTGCAGGGATTAACCGAGCGTATCGAGGCGGCGGGCCGGGTGCCGGGCGATTTTGGCGTGGAGGTGCGCGGCGACAGCGCGCTGGTCATCCACCAAGTCGAGGGCACGTGGAAGACGAAGGATGACCGCATGCGGCTGCTGCGCAACCGCTGCCGCGAGCTCCTGCGCCGCTTCAAGGGCCACCGGCTGGTGCTCCAGGGACGGGAGCAGTCGGTGCGCGTGCTGGGCCATTGAGCTGAACCGGCAGGGCTCTTGCATTGAAGGCGCCATTGAGAGGCTACGGCAACGTACAGGCAAAGTGAAAACGGTGTGTCAGATCGAGCTTGATCAGTAGCGAGAAGCCGCAGCACGGGAAGTGTGCGCGCCAACGAAATACCCAGGCCCCGACATTCATCGGGGCCTGGCTTTGTTTGTGCCCTATTGCTCTGCCGCCGTGTTGAACGCACTGTTGGTCAGGTTCCCACATTCACGTAGGCGGACAAAAGTCAAATTGGGAAAAATGGTGATTAGAGTATTTCATCGGGGTGGTATCAAAGTCAGCTTTGGCTTCAAGGAATGAACTTTCGCTTTCAGCAACTGCTGGTGTTCAAATCCGTTCTAAACGGATTCTTGGCCTGATGGCTATCTACCACAAATTCCACGGATCGGAACGAAAAGGTTCGATACGAGAAATCTGTGGCGAAAGCATCGGATGGGGAGGGCCGGGGTACGGCAAGAAACCCAAAGTTGGACTTGGACGGCGGATATATTCTGCAAAATACCCGCATCTTTGAACTTCCGGCTGACTCCAGACTCCGAAGAAAGCCCGATTTCTAGAATCTATTTGCCTGAAAGCCATTTTCCCCTGTTGGACCAGATTGATGACTCTGAAAGCGTTGGACTGGATTCGAGATTGGGAGACGTGAGATTTTCGGATTCGCAGTCCGCCGGTTTTCTGGTAGTCTCCCTCTTGAGTGTTGGTGACAGCAGCGAGCGCCCTTCGACTCCGCTTCGCTCCGCTCAGGACGCTCGCGGAGGCTTCTTCGACTGCATTTTGCTGCGCTTCATTCCGCTCAGAAAGCCCTTGCTCGCTTGCTATGTCCACCAACACTCAACGGGGGCACCTCCGGTTTTCTGATGTTGCTGGATCTGAGGTCATGACGAATCCGTCAATCTCAGATCCACCAATCTCAAATCTCCAGTGGTAGGAAGATCTGGGCAAGTGGGAACCTGCCTGCCTGCCCAGATCCTCTTGACTCGAAGTCCTGACCCTAACAGCACACTGCGAGGATTTCCATCCGCCGCAGACTGCGCAGTCCACGGCTTTTGTGCTGGCGCACTAGCTCTTCACTCATCCCCAGCGCTTGAGCTATCTCAGCGGTGGTGTGACCTTTCAGGTAGCTTTCCAGCACTCGCCGCCTGCCGGGTGACAGCTTCGACAGACTCGCGCGCAGCGAGTCTCGCCGCTGACGGCGTTCGACGATGGCTTCCAGGTGCAGTTCGTCGTCCTCGTACTCTGAGGCATCCTCAAGAGGAACAAACCGCTGCAGTCGCCTCCGCACCTCGCGTATCTTGTTCCGCGCGATGCCCTTGACGTAGGCAGCGAAGGGAACGTCATCGCGGGGCTCATATCGGCCGCGCTCCACCTCGGCGTAGGCCGTGAGCACGGCCTCCTGCAAAATGTCTGCGTCGGCTTCTGGGGTATCGTTCTGTGCTCGGACAAAGGCCATGACAGACGACCCACCTCCGTTAGCGTACCATTCCCCCCAGGCGACTGCCCGGTCTTGAGGATCGCAGTTTGTACTTGGCAAGAGCCGTTTGATCAAGACTTCGTTGGACTCTGTTCGTGCGTTCACGGTGTCCTCCTTGTGGACTGGGGTCTTTGGGAAAGAGCCTGCGGCTCTTTCCTTTGGACTGAGGCAAAGCCTCAGTCCGCCTGATCCAACGAAAAAGAGGGGGCACAAATCTATTCAGTTGTTAAGGTGAGCAAACCGTACGGTCGCGGAGAGGCTTGTTGCCTCTCCATGTAGACTACATGCAGTTCACCGCTCTTTTGTGACAGGGTGGGCGAGCATTATACAACGAAATAGCACAATGGCAAATCGGCGTCGGGTGTGCGCTAGTCTCGGGATAGGTCCGCCTCGCTGCTACAGATATGCTGTTCAAGATATGGCCAGTTTCGGCAAGCCGAAACTGCCAAGGCGCGCTTCTGGCCTCGAAATGGGCGATTTAGCGGCAAAAGCAGCAGGTTGGCCAAGCGATAGTATCCTCGCCCTAAAACAGAAGCGCGCCCGTCGGCGTCACATTTGGGCGCTTTTTTGCATATAGCGATGTGAGACGTGTGTGAATGGTGGGAGTGTGCTAAAATGCGGACGGAATAAGGAGGCAGATGATATGGAGTATCGCAAATTAGGTGGAACCGATCTGGAGGTCAGCGCCATCGGGCTGGGCACAGAGCATCTGGTACAGACGAGGGAAAATATGCAAGAGGTTCTTCGTATAGGCGTCGATGCGGGCATCAACTACATCGACGTACTCTACAGTAGCCCTGAGGCCAACGCGGTGTTCTGGGACAGCATCGGCCCAGAGTTGGTACGCTACCGCGACAAGCTCATCCTGACCGGTCACTGGGGGCCTTCGGATATGTACCCCGATCCGGCTGAGTGCCAGCACTGCCTCGACTTGGCGCTGGAGCGCATAAACAATGGTTATTTCGAAGCCGTGATGTTGACGGTGGTTGACTCGGAAAAGACGTGGAACGGATGGGCACAGGAGTCACTGGAGCGATTGCGATCCTACAAAGAGCAAGGGCGCATCGGCCATATCGGATTGAGCGGACACGTAGCGCCGATTGCTACCAAGGCAGCGCAGAGCGGGCTAATCGACGTGCTGATGTTCCCGATCAACTTGCTCGGTCACGACGACGAGGAAGTCAAGGCGCTGTGCCAGGCCTGCGTGGAGCAAGACGTAGGGCTGGTGGCGATGAAGGTGTATAATGGGGGAACGCTGCTTTCCGTGAAAGGCGAGCCCTCGGGGATCACGCCGGTGCAGTGCCTCCACTACGCGCTCTCGCAGCCGGTGGCCACGGTAGTGCCCGGCGCGCGGAACGCCGACGAGATGCGGGCGACGCTGCGCTACCTGGAGGCGACCGACGCCGAGAGAGCCTATAGTGACATCCCAGCCAACATCCACGAGCTCTTGGCGGGGCAGTGCACCTACTGCCAGCACTGCCTGCCGTGTCCGCAGGAGATCGAGATGGGTTGGATCATCTGGCACTTGGACCAAGTGCAGAGCCGGGGCACTGAACTGATCAAGGAGTGGTATGCCGGTTTCCCCGTCAAGGCGTCGGCGTGCGTCGAGTGCGGCGAGTGCCTGGAGCGCTGCCCGTTCGACGTGGACATCATCGCCAAGATGCAGGAGGCGGTGGCGCTGTTTGAGAGCGTTTGAGGAGGTTTCCCAGCGTGTCTGAATCAGCCGTTGACCCGCTTGAGTACTACGCACAACACAGCATCATGACCGATCCGCGCGAGCACGGCGACCTTCTCGCCGATTTGCCCGACGATGTTCCCGGCCTCGTGCGCGTCGTGCAGGGGGTGCTTATCCATCCGTTCTGCGTCGAGCTGTATCACGTGCAGCTCTCGCCCAGGCAGCGGGAGGAGGTCTACCTGCGCTCGGTGGACCAGATGCTGGGCCGCATGCGTGAGTTCGATCCCGCTCCCTTGGTCGTGGCCCGTGAGCCTGCCCAGCGGCTGGTGGGCAACTGCCGCAACCACGCGGTGCTGTGCGTCGCCTTGCTGCGCCAGCAGGGTATCCCGGCCCGGCTGCGCGTTGGCTTTGCCGGTTACTTTCCTAGCGACAAGAACGAGGATCACTGGATCACCGAGTACTGGGATGCCGGGCAGGGGAGGTGGGTGTTGATCGATCCTCAGCTGGACGATCTCCAGTGTGATGCCTACAAGATAGACTTTGACCCGCTCGACATGAGCTTCTACGATCAATTCTACACCGGCGGGCAGGCCTGGCATCTCTGCCGGAGCGGCCAGGCCAAGTCCCATCAGTTTGGCTTCAAGCGCTGGAAGGGCTGGGGGTACATCCGCGGCAGCCTGCTGCACGATCTGGATGCGCTCAACAAGATCGAGCTGATTCCCCACGACTGGTGGGGGGAGCTGCCCACCAAGAACGAGCGGGACGTGACGGTCGAGGAGCGGGAGCTGTTGGATCGCCTGGCCAACCTGACCAGCGACGTAGATCAACATGGCAGCCTCAGCCACTTTGACGAGATGCACGAGGCCTACGAGGCGCTGCCCTATAGCCGGATCGTGCAGTCCAAGCTGCGCCTGCTGGGCTTGGCCGGCGAGCGCGAGATAGCCGATCCCAATGACCTGCGCCCTTCTGCCAGCGAGCGGCTGGCCGCTTTGCAGGGCGTGCGGCCAGCCCTCCCTGTCCCTTCGGGATTAGAGGGGGGGCAGTGGGGCGACATCGCTCTAGGTGACATCGTCATCCGCGGCGCGCGGCAGCACAACCTAAAGAACATCGACGTGACCATCCCCCGTTTCAAGTTCGTGGTCGTCACCGGCGTCAGCGGCAGCGGCAAGTCGTCCCTGGCCTTCGATACGCTTTACGCCGAGGGGCAGCGGCGCTACGTCGAGAGCCTGTCGGCCTACGCCCGGCAGTTCCTGGACAAGATGGAGAAACCCGACGTCGACCACATCCTGGGCCTGAGCCCCACCGTGGCCATCGAGCAAAAGATCCTCAGCCGCAACCCCCGATCGACCGTGGGCACCGTCACCGAGGTGGCCGATTACCTGCGCGTGCTCTATGCCCGCGTGGGTACGCCCCATTGTCCCCAGTGCGGGAGGGGCGTGCAGCCCCAGACGGCGCGCCAGATCGCCGATCAGCTAGTGGGCCTGGCGCCCGGCACGCGCTTTCAACTGCTGGCCCCGGTCGTGCGTGGGCGCAAGGGGACACACGCCGCCGTGTTCGACCAGGCACGGCGCGACGGGTACGCGCGCGCCCGCGTTGATGGCGAGATGCTCGATCTGTCGAATGAGGCTGTGCCACCACTGTCCAAGACCAAGGTCCACACCATCGAGTTGATCGTCGATCGGCTGGCCGTTCCCGACGACGCAGACGTGCAGGGTGATTTCCGCACCCGCCTGACCGACTCAGTCGAGACCGCGCTCATGGCCGGAGAAGGGCTACTCGTCGTCGCGTTGGAGGGCGGCGAGGAGATCCTGTTCAGCGAGCACAACGCCTGTCCCTACTGCGACATCAGCTTTCCCAAGCTTGCCCCGGCGATGTTTAGCTTTAACTCACCCTCTGGGATGTGTCCCGACTGCAACGGACTGGGGGTCAAGTTGAGCGTCGATCCCGAGTTGATCGTGTCCAAGCCGCACCTCTCGCTGCTGAATGGCGCATCTTCCTGGTTTGGGGACATGAGCAAAGGCAAAGAGATGCGCTGGTGGGCGCGGCCTCTGCTGGCGCTGGCCGAGCACTATGGCGTCGATATAGAAAAGCCTTGGAACGAGCTGCCACAGTCGTTCCGCGACGTCGTCCTCTACGGCTCCGGCGACGAGCGCATCCACTTCGCGCACCAAGTCGAGCGGGACGATATGAGCTGGTCCGGTGAGGTGCGTCGTCCGTTCAGAGGCGTCGTCTACGAGATCAGTCGCCTGTTTCGCCAGACCAGGTCGGAGTATCGCCGCCGTTACTACATGCAGTTCATGGGCGACCGGCCATGCCCCACCTGCGAGGGCGAGCGCTTGTGCCCCGAGGCGCGCTTTGTGACCGTGGGAGACAGGCGTCTGCCCGAGGTCACAGGGATGACCATCGCCCAGGCCCACGGGTGGGTCTCGAACCTATCCCGGCATCTCACGCCCGATCAGCTCCAGATCGCGGGCGAGGTGCTCAAGGAACTGCGCACTCGTCTGCAGTTTATGCTCAACGTCGGTTTGCACTATCTCAGCCTGGATCGCTCTGCACCTTCCCTCTCAGGCGGCGAGGGGCAGCGCATCCGGCTTTCGAGCCAGCTTGGCTGCGGCCTGGTGGGCATCCTCTACATCCTAGACGAGCCTTCCATCGGCCTGCACCCCCGCGACCATCACGCGCTGCTGGATACGCTCAAGCACCTGCGGAACGCGGGCAACACCGTCCTCGTCATCGAGCATGATGCCGCCACGATGCGCGCCGCCGACTGGCTGATCGACCTGGGCCCAGGCCCCGGCGTGTTGGGTGGGGAGGTGGTGTTTGTGGGATCGCCCGAGGCGGTGATGGCCGACCCCAACTCGCTGACCGGGCGCTATCTGAACGGCGAGTTACAGGTCACGCCGCCCAATGGGCAGGCGCGGCGGGAGCCGCGGGGCTGGCTGACCGTCGTCGGCGCGCGGCTGCACAATCTGAAGCGGATCGACGCCCGGTTCCCGCTGGGGGTGCTGACGTGCGTCACCGGCGTCAGCGGCTCGGGCAAGAGCAGCCTGGTGGCGCAGACGCTGCATCCGGCGCTCTCGCGCGCGCTGCACGGGGCGCACGCCGTCCCCGGCCTGCACGACCACATCGATGGGCTGGAGCAGATCGACAAGGTGATCAACATCACGCAGGATCCCATCGGTCGCACGCCGCGCTCCAATCCGGGCACGTACGTCGGGGCGCTCACCGAGATCCGCCGCGTGTTCGCCCAGACGCCGGAGGCGCGGACGCGGGGGTATGGGGCAGGTCGCTTTAGCTTTAACGTCAAGGGCGGGCGCTGCGAGGCGTGCCGGGGCCACGGACGCAAGCGGGTGGAGATGCACTTTTTGCCCGACGTGTGGGTCACGTGCGCAGAGTGCGGCGGCACGCGCTTCAACCGGCAGACGCTGGAGGTGACGTACAAGAGTAAGTCGATCTCCGACGTGCTCGATATGGACGTGCAGGAGGCATTGGCGTTCTTTGCCAACCATCCCAAGGTCGTGCGCATCCTGCAAACCCTGCGCGACGTGGGCCTGGACTATATCAAGCTGGGGCAGAGCGCGCTCACGCTGAGCGGCGGAGAGGCGCAGCGGGTCAAGCTGTCCAAGGAGCTCAGTCGCCGCGACACGGGCCACACGCTCTACATCCTCGACGAGCCCACCACGGGCCTCCACTTTGCCGATATCCAAAAGCTGCTGGACGTGCTCCATCGCCTGACCGACGCCGGCAACACGGTGGTCATCATCGAGCACAACCTGGACGTGATTCGGACGGCCGATTGGATCATCGACCTGGGGCCGGAGGGAGGAGAGGAGGGGGGATACGTCGTCGCGGAAGGAAGCCCGGAGGCGGTGGCCCAGGTGGTGGAGAGCTACACGGGGCAGTTTTTGCAGCAGGTGCTTCAATCTTGTCGGGAGGTATCGGGTGATCAAACATAGGATCGTGCGTCTGCCGTCGTTCGAGGTGGTTGGTCCAAAGACCTGGATATCGGGTCAGGATAGCGAACCCTTTGGACGGTTTTGGGCTCAGTGCCGGCAGGATGGCTCGCTAGACGCGCTTCGGCAGATTACTGGTTTGCAGCCCGGCAAACATACGCAAGGCTTCATGTTGGGTATTTCTCGCGTCGAGCGGGATCCATCGAACCGCAGCTTTTACTACATGATCGCGGTTGAGAGACCAGAAAGCAGCGTTGTTCCAAATGATCTCGAGGTATATCGCGTGCCAGAGGCCCAATGGGCGGCTTTTGAGTGTCGTGGACAAATACCCGAGTCTATTGTCCAGACAGAGATGTATGCGTTCATGCAGTGGTTACCTTCGTCTGGGTATGAACATGCCCTGGCACCAGAAATGGAGGTGTACTTGGCCGGCGATGCGTGCGAGTTTTGGTTGCCCATAGTGGTTGTTTCCACTGTTGCGATTGATGCCGAGTTGAGGTAAACTCTACCTAACCCGGCCAAGCCGGAACCGATCAGGGAATTTACCGCAGAGATCACAGAGAACGCTGAGAAATTCTAAAAATCTCTGCGCCCTCCGCGTGCTCTGCGGTTAAATTTGTGTGCAGAGCCAGAATTTAGCTGACAAGACACTAGCTCATATGGGGAGGGTTTGAGTTCGATGTGGCTCAGTCGTATGCGTCGCGTTGTGGAGAACGTGCATCTCGTCTACCTGGGACTGCTCCCTGCGCTGGCTACGTTTTCACTGCTCCTCGTCTATGACCACTCCGCTCCTCTGCTGCTGTTCTTTGGCGGCGTGGTGGCCGTCAGTGTCTATCTCGCTGTGGTTATCAGCTACACGCGGCCTGCCAACTCGTTGGGTATTGCCCTGTTCACCCTGCTTGATGGGCCGTTCTGGGCCGTGTTATCATACGCGGCTGGGGGAGCCCTTTTTTCGTTCGCCATCGATGCGTTTTTGATCGATGGTGTTGCAGTTTGGCTGGCAATTGTGTAGTTGGCGGTCAGCACGTCCCGACCTACACAGGGGCAGCGGATAGCCACGATAGGTTTTGCGCTAATTGCTGTGGGAAGCGTTCTGTTTGCTTTCTGGCCGTATCTCTGCGAGAATGTTTTTGGGCATGGGGTGCGGCTGTTGTTGCTGGTGGTGGGGATGGTGGAGGCAGTCGTCGCACGCCATTATTTGCTGAAGGCGGACAAGGTGGTACGTGGTCACATGCCAAGCGCGGCGTACATTGTGGTTCTGCTGTTTGTCTGGATCGCGGCGTTGAGCGCAGGAAACATCTTACGAGCTGCGGCGCGGTTGAGCCCTTTTTAGAGGAGACGGACGATGGAACCCAAGATCGTTGAGAGAGAGCAGATCATTCTCGTCGGATTCAGTTTCTATGGCGACCCCTTCGCCGAGAGCGGAGGCTGGACCGAGGAGAACGAGGTCGGCCGGCTGTGGCAACGTTTCCTGGCCTACTGGGCCGAAAATGGAGATCGTGTGAAGCATCTCAGGGGCGGCGATCTGGCCTATGAAGTTCACATTGGCGGGTATGAGGAGACGGACTCGATGGGGCATGTCGAGGTGTTTGTTGGCATGGAGGTGACGGAATTGGAGGACGTGCCGGTGCAGCTTTTGGTCAAGGTCCTGCCGCCCACCAGGTATGCTGTGTTCACGCTGCGGGGAGAGCAGATCACGTCCGACTGGCCACGCATGATCTATGACGAGTGGCTGCCTGGCTCGGGGTACAAAAGTGCCCGCGACTATTTGATCGAGCTGTACGATCAGCGGTTCAAGGGGCTGGAGAACCTGTTGGAATCGGAACTGGATATCTATGTCCCTGTGCGGTAGGGTGCAATGTCCCAAATAGCGTCGATATGCCGGGCTCTTGACTTTGTCGAGGCCCATCTGAAAGAAGAGATCACGGTCGCCGATATGGCGGACGCGGCGGGCTATTCGCTGTATCACTTTTGCCGCATGTTCAACAGCCTCGTCCACCACACGCCGTACGATTACCTGATGCGGCGGCGGCTCTCCGAGTCGGCCCGCGATCTGGTCGAGAGCGACAAGCGCATCATCGACATCGCCTTTGACTATCGTTTCAACAGCCCCGAGACTTACTCGCGCGCCTTCAAGCGCATGTTTGGCACGCAGCCCAGTCAGTGGAAGGAGCTGGGGTGGCTGGACGAGCGGTTCCTGATGTCCCGGCTGACCCGCGAACACCTGGAGCACGTCAACGCGGGGGAATACCTGAGACCGGTGTTGGAGGGGCGGGACGCATTCCGGGCGGCGGGGGTGATGACACTGGTCGAGGATGGCGGCGAGACCATCTCACGGCTTTGGGAGATTCTGGCGCGGGAGCTGGAAGGTATTGAGGGCGCAGAGTATTACGGCATCACCTGGTATCCGGTCAGTTGGGAGAAGAGCGGTTTTTTCTACATGGCAGGAGTCGAGGTTACGGCGATGGATAGCGCGAACCCGGCCCTGGTCGTCAAGGCGATCCCGCCGCTAAAGTGTGCCCGCTTCATCCACAGGGGCTCGCGCGGGGATTTGCAGCTTACCCTGGATTATATCTATCAAACCTGGCTGCCCAAGTCCGGTGAGCGCCTGGCCTATCCGCTGGAGATCGAATACTATGGGCAGGATATGAGCGCCGCTTGGAGAGATGCAGAATTGGAGGTTTACATTCCCATTGAGTAAAAAGCATCTGTTGATCTCGCTGAGCGTCCTGGCGATGATAGCGACTATGGCGGTGGTCGTCGTGGTGGTGGTTTCCGCTGGTGACCGAGGTCATAGCCGCTCGGCTATTGGCGTGGTTGACGCCACGATATCTGCCACGAAAGCGGTCACTGTCCATTTGCCGATCGTGCAGGGCGCTTCGCCAGGTCGGTGGCAGCCGTCGCCCGGCACCAGTTGGCAGTGGCAACTGACCGACTTGCCCGTCGATCAGTCGTTCGACGTGGATGTGTACGACATCGACATGTTCGATAACGACGCCAGCACGGTGGCTGCGCTGCACGCCCAAGGGCGCGTCGTCCTGTGTTACATCAGCGTGGGCTCCTGGGAAAACTGGCGCCCCGATGCGGGCCAGTTCCCACCGGAGGTCCTTGGCAACGACTATGAGGGCTGGCCCGGCGAAAAGTGGCTCGATATCAGCCGGATCGACTTGCTGTCGCCCATCATGCGCGCCCGCCTCGACCTGTGCCGGGATAAGGGTTTCGACGGGGTCGAGCCGGACAACGTCGACGGCTATCTCAACGAAACCGGCTTTCTGCTGGATTACCAGGATCAACTGACCTACAACATCTGGCTGGCCGATGAGGCCCACGCGCGTGGGCTGTCCATCGGCTTGAAGAACGACGAGGCCCAGGCAGTCGATCTGGTGGCGTACTTTGACTGGGCGATGACCGAGGACTGCTTTGCCGACGAGTGGTGCGAGGAGATGGCGCCGTTCACCAGTGCCGGAAAAGCCGTTTTCGCCGCCGAGTACACCGACCAGTTCACCACCAACCAGTTTCTCAATCAGGTTTGTCCGCAGGCAGGGGCGATGAACTTGGATGTGATACTAAAGCATAGTGGTCTAGGCGCTTGGCGGCAAGGCTGTCCTTGAAGCAGACGGCTTTGTTTGTAGTCGGCGATTCATCGCCAAGCCAGCGCGCTGAAGGCGCGCACTGCGAGCCAAATTGCCCGCATCACCGCAAAAATCGTCAGGTCTCAACTAAACCACTCGCATTTTCCTCCCAAAATTGAGCAATGGGCGTCAAGAAGTCTGCGCGCGTTCGTGTTATCCTGTGGGCGACGCTGGCCCTGAGGGATAGGACGCTGGCGATCTTTTCACGAGGAAGATGAAATGAGCGAGCAGTTGTTGAAGGAAAAGGTCTATGAGATTTTCCCAGTGGGGTACATCAGACGAAGCGATGGACGGACGACCCTGGAAATTCTAGGGTCCTACGTCCCGGCCTTGAAGGAACTGGACAAGTTCAGTCACGTGCAGGTGTTCTGGTGGTTTAGCGAGTTTGATGATGATATGTATCGCGGGATTATGCAAAGCGAGCACGCGCCCTACGACGCGCCGGTTTTGGGCATGTTCGCTTGCCGTTCGCCCGTGCGCCCGAATCCGATCGCGCTGACCACGGCCGAGATACTGAACGTCGATCCCGAGAAGGGCGTGGTCGAGATCGTCAACATCGATGCCTTTGACGGCACGCCCGTCGTCGACCTAAAGCCCTACATCCCGGTTTGCGATCGGGTGGAGAGCGTGCGCGTCGGCGAGTGGGCGGCCGACTGGCCGCAGTGGCTGCCGGAGGAAGGGCAGGGGTTGGAGGAATAGGTCAACGGATTCGACGGATTGAACGGAGAGGACCTTGATGGATACGCTATCTGTCACCGTGGTGGATGGGACGCGTATCGCCTACGACGTCACTGGCAGCGGCCGCGGCCGCAGCCGTGCGCTGATGCTGCTGCACGGGGCGGGAAAGACGCGCCGGGATTGGCACAAGCTGGGTTACGTCGAGCGGCTGCAGGACGACTTTACCGTCATCCCGGTCGACGTCCGGGGAACCGGCGACAGCGACCGGTTGTACGATATCGCCGACTATGGGATCGAAAAGATCTGCGAGGATGTGTACGGCGTGGCGGACGCCTGCGAGGTACAGCGGTTCGCCGTATGGGGCTTTAGCTTTGGGGGCAATATCGCCCGCTACCTCGGCGCTTGGTCGGATCGGGTGACGGCTATCGCCGTGATCGGCGTCCCCTTTGGCCCGGCGGTGCACGCGGAATTTGACCGGTTTATCGACGAGTTTCTGAAAAAGTGGGAGCCTGTGATACTTGCGGCCAGGAAGGGCGATGTACCCAAGAGCAAGATCAAAGGTCAGATTCCCGTGCTGGCCGCCTGCTTCCAGGCTATGCGCGATTGGCCCAGCGTCGATCCCGATGAGGTCGGTTGCCCCGCGTTGCTCTTGACCGGCACGAAGAACAAGTCCACGCTAGGGTGGGTGGAAGCAAACCGCGGCGTGCTGGATGCATCCGGCGTACAGACAGAAGTTGTCGAGGGGTTGACCCACGACCAAGAGTTCACAAAGATCGATAGGGTGTTTCCGGTGGTCAGTGCGTTCTTCAAGGATCAGGTGAGGTGATTGCATGGCAGGGCATAGTGATGTGCAGTCATTGATAGATAGGTTGCGGAAGGCTGAAGCCGAAGGGCGCGTCGATGAAGAGTTGATTCACATGCTCGAGTGCCGCGGCCGGGAATGCATCGGCTCGACCTACATCAAGAAGGCAAAGGCCGCGGCCAAGGACGCCAAGGATGACGACGAATTTCTGGACAACCTGGCAAAGACGGTCCGCATGCTCAAGCGGGAGGGCGATGCGGTCTACATGGTCTATCCCAAGTGTTATTGTCACAAGCTGAAGGGGTTTGAGGGAGAGGTGCCGCACAGCTACTGTTATTGCTCCGCTGGTTGGGTCAAGGAGATGTTCGAGCAGACGCTGAGCAGGCCGATAGAGGTGAAAGTGGAGGCATCGGTACTGCGAGGCGACGAGGCTTGTCGGCTGAGGGTGTTGTTGTAGTCTGACCTTTGGCTTGATAGCTGACTCTGCAGGGATGGCTCGGATGGGTCATCCCTGTCACGTTTTTGTGGCTTTTGGCATATAATAGGTACAGCTCATTTAGGAGGACGTGCAAAATGAATACACTCGAAGCGATTGCTGGGCGGCGGAGCATCCGCAAGTTCAAAGATACCTCTGTGCCGGACGAGACGATTGAGGCGATCCTGAACGCGGCCATCCTGGCCCCCTCCGGCAAGAACCGCCAGCCGTGGCGTTTTGTCGTCGTCAAGGAGGATCACAGGGCCGAGATGGTACGCATCATGCGGGCGTCGATCGATCGGCTGGAGGAGCAAGGTATCGACATCGGCAGCAGTAAGTGGACGGCGAAGGTGATGGAGCAAGCGCCGGTGACCGTGTTCGTGTTCGATGCCCATACACCGCGCGAAAAGCTCCCTTGGGAGGGCGGGGGAGACCTGGTCAACGTGCAGTCGATCGGGGCGGCGATCCAGAATATGCTGCTGGCCGCGCTTGACTTGGGCCTGGGAAGCCTCTGGATCTGCGACGTGCTCTATGCCTACGACGCCCTGTGTGACTGGTTGAATCAGGAGCACCAGATGATCGCCGCGATTTCTTTCGGGTATCCCGACGAACAACCGGGCCCGCGCCCGCGCAAATCCGTGAGCGAAGTGACGACGTGGCTGCCGTAGAATTGCTCATATAGAACGGGCGTGCTATAATGTGGGTACCCCTTGGTTTTCGGGTTGTGAGTGAGCATAGCGAACAAACTTTCTAAATTCCTGCCATTTTCTTGCAAAATATGACGCACCCTGACAGGTATCTGTGGTATACTGGGTGCGTCTGGATAAAAAAGACCCGAAGGGTTTTGCGAAGCTTTCTGCGTGAGGTTGTTCGTTCCAATTAGCCGCAGGGTCTGTTTCAAAACTATCCTCAAACCCTTCGGGTCTCGTGCTGTGAGGTAACTTGATGTTTCCTGAAGAAATTCTCATCCGTGGGGCCAAAGAACACAACTTGAAGAACATCGACGTGCGGCTGCCACGCTTCAAGCTGGTAGTCATTACCGGGGTTTCGGGTAGCGGTAAGTCGTCGCTGGCCTTCGATACGCTCTACGCCGAGGGGCAGCGGCGTTACGTCGAGTCGCTTTCCTCCTACGCGCGGCAGTTCATCGGCCAGATGGAAAAGCCCAAGGTCGATTTCATCGGCGGCCTGAGCCCGGCCATCGCCATTGAGCAGAAGGCGGTCAGCCGCAACCCGCGCTCGACGGTGGCGACGGTGACTGAGATTTACGATTACTTGCGTGTGCTCTTTGCCCGCGTGGGCACGCCTCACTGCCCTGAGTGCGGACGCGAGGTGCACGCCCAGTCGGCGCAAGAGATCGTGGAGCAGGTGGCGGCGCTACCGCCGTCCACGCGCTTCCAGGTGCTGGCCCCCCTGGCGCGCAACCGCAAGGGCGCCTTCCGCGATACCTTTGCCCAGGCCCGCGCCGATGGCTACGCCCGCGTGCGCGTCGATGGCGAGGTGCGCGGGCTGGACGAAAAGATCAAGCTGGACAAGAACAAGAAGCACGACGTCGAACTGGTGGTGGACCGGTTGGTCGCGCCGGAGGACGCGGGGGAGCGGGATGCGTTCGTCACGCGGTTGACCGACTCGGTCGAGACCGCCTTACGCGCGGGAGAGGGATTGGTCATCATCGACCGGGGCGCTGGCGAAGATTGGCTGCTCTCGGAACTGAACGCGTGCCCCGTCTGCGGCATCAGCTTCCCCGAACTGACGCCTGCCATGTTTAGCTTCAACTCGCCGATGGGCATGTGCCCCGAGTGCAACGGCCTGGGCACCAAGGTGGAGTTCGACCCGGAGCTGTTCTACAATCCAGACAAGACGCTGCACGAGGGCGGCATGCGTGCCTGGGGAGAGCTGACCAAGAAGAAAAAGAGCGGTACGTACCAGGCGGCCAAGCAGATTGTGGAGCAGTTTGGGCACGATCTGGACACGCCGTGGCAGGAGCTTTCGGAAGAGTGCCAGAACGCCATCCTGTACGGCGGCGCCAAGATTGTCTGGCGGTGGACGAACGAGCGCGGTCAGGGGCAGCACGAGGGGGTGAGCGAAGGGGAGGTGAACTTGATCCGCCGCCGCTATCATCAGACCAAGTCGGATTGGACGCGCCGCTGGTATGCCACCTTTATGAGCCAGCAGCCATGTTCGGTGTGCCACGGCCAGCGGCTGCGCCTCGAGAGTGGGGCGGTGACCATCGGCGGCAAGACCATCATCGAGGCCACGGCGATGTCCATCGGCGAGGCGGTAAAGTGGGTGGAAGGGCTATGGTCGCAGTTGACGTCGGAGCAGATGGAGATCGCAGAAGAGGTATTGAAAGAGATCGGCGAACGTCTCCAGTTTCTGCTGAACGTGGGTTTGCACTATCTGACGCTCGACCGCTCCGCGCCGACGCTTTCGGGTGGGGAGGGCCAGCGCATCCGGCTGGCCAGCCAGATCGGCTGCGGGCTGACGGGCGTGCTCTACGTGCTCGACGAGCCGTCCATCGGCCTGCACCAGCGCGATAACCGCCGTCTGCTCGATACCCTGGAGCGGCTGCGCGACATGGGCAACACCGTCCTCGTGGTCGAGCACGACGAGGAGACGATGCGCACCGCCGACTGGCTGGTTGACCTGGGGCCCGGCGCGGGCGTGGGCGGTGGCTGGGTGGTGGCCGCTGGCCCACCGCAGGCGATTTTGGACGATCTCAACTCGCTGACCGGGCGCTACTTGCGCGGCGATTTGGTGGTCAGTTCACCCAACGGACAGCGCAGGCCGACCAACGGCAAGTGGCTCACGATCGTCGGTGCCCAGCAGAACAACCTCAAGAACCTGACGGTGCGCTTCCCGCTGGGGCTGTTTACCTGCGTCACGGGAGTCTCGGGCAGTGGCAAGTCGTCGCTGGTGGCGCAGACGCTTCACCCGGCACTGGCACGGGAATTGCACCGCGCGGAGCAAAAGCCCGGCAAGCACGAGCGCCTCGAAGGGCTGGAGTACGTGGACAAGGTGATCAATATCACCCAGTCGCCCATCGGGCGCACGCCGCGCTCCAACCCCGCCACCTACGTGCAGGTGATGGGCCACATCCGCGAGCTGTTCTCCCAGGTGCCGGATGCACAAACGCGGGGCTATGAGCCGGGACGTTTTAGCTTTAACGTCAAGGGCGGGCGTTGTGAGGCGTGCAAGGGTCACGGCAAGAAAAAGGTCGAGATGCACTTTTTGCCCGACGTGTGGGTGACGTGCAACGTGTGCAAGGGCACCCGTTTTAACCGGGAGACGCTGCAAATCCGTTACAAGGGAAAGAACATCTCCGACGTGCTCGACATGGACGTGGACGAGGCGCTCGACTTTTTTGGCAACGTGCCCAAGATCAAGCGCATCCTACAGACGCTGGCCGACGTCGGGCTGGGGTACGTCAAGCTGGGGCAGAGCGCCACAACCCTCTCCGGCGGCGAGGCGCAGCGGGTCAAGCTGGCCAAGGAGCTGGCGCGCGTCTCCACCGGCGATACGGTCTACATTCTCGACGAGCCCACCACCGGCCTGCACTTTGCCGACATCCAAAAGCTGCTGGACGTGCTGCACCGTCTGACCGACGCGGGCAACACCGTCATTGTCATCGAGCATAACCTGGACGTGATCAAGACCGCCGACTGGCTCGTCGACCTGGGGCCGGAGGGTGGCGACGAGGGCGGGCGCATCGTCGCCGAGGGAAGCCCGGAGGAAGTCGCAAAGATGAAGGGAAGTTATACGGGACAATTTTTGCGGAAGGTGCTTTAGAACATGGAAATCGAATATGATGTGTTGAAGGAAGAGGTGATCCGGTTCCTGGACAAGCACAAGATTCTGTTTCTGGCGACGAGTGCGGACGACCGGGTGACGGCCAGGGCGATGAGTTGCGTCCACGTGGGACTGGAGGTATATTTCCAGACCAGTAAAAAGGCGGACAAGTTCGCCCAGCTCGCCAGAAATCCGAACGTCGCGTTATGTGCTGCCAATATAGCCATCGAGGGGATGGCGACGATCGGCAAGCATCCATTGGACCCGGAGAGCGAGCAGTTCATCAAGCTGTACAAAGAGCACCACTTGGGTTCCTTCAATGCGTATTCTCGCCTGGAGAGCAACGTCGTCATTCGCGTCGATCCGACGCTGGTCGCGTTCTGGAAATACGATGACGGGGACAAGCCTTATCGGGAGATCTTGCACGTCGGTGAAGGTAGGGCGGAGCGAGAATCCGTCGAGTCGTGTCTGTGAGTTAGGTAGAGCGGAGGTGTAAAGATGGATGAGATCATAAGAGGCGATGGCAATGAGGAATGGGCCTATTCAGGATATGTGGTAGCTGGAGATTTTGTCTTTTTAAATTTCTGTGTAGGCAATATTGGCAAATCAGTAGAAGAACAGGTTGAGGGCGCTTTGGATAACATGGCTGAGCGATTGAAAATGGTTAACTTGACGCTCGATGCTGTGATAAAGCTTGATATTCTCTTGAGGGATGTGTGGAATATTCCCATCATGGAAAAAGTCTTTAAGCGCAGGCTCAAAGGAAATTATCCGGCACGAAAGACAATATCGACGGATTTCGCCCACGTTGGCGGTCCCGATGGCCTACATGTCCAGATAGACGGTATCGCCTATAGGGGAAAACGGGAGAACTAGGTCTGCGTTGGAGGATATGAAAATGAAACTCGCAGGAATATGCCTTATCACGAAAAATGTTCTTGTCCTGGTTGATTTCTACACAGAGGTGCTCGGCGTCAAGGCCGAGGGTAATGATGTTCACGCCGAGTTGGATACCGATGGGGCGGGCATAGCCATATTTTCAATCGAAGGGATGGAAGGTATGGCACCGCTTTCTACGCAGGGGGCCGGTTATGGTAGCTTTACCACTATGTTTGAAGTGAAAGACGTCGATGCAGAATATGAGAGACTCAAAGCGTTGAATGTTGAATTCGTAATGCTGCCGACAACACATCCCTGGGGGGCCAGGTCCTTCTGGTTTAGAGACCCCGATGGCAATATCGTCGATTTCTTTGCCAATCTGGCAGAGTAATTGTTGTGGGTCTGTGGTAGGGGGTGGGCTGAAAAAGATGGACTATCGAAAACTGTGTCTGAAACGGCAGACCGAGTTGCGCCAGACAATGGCGCGTCCGGAACGGCATGACGAAGCGATCCGATTGTTTTTGAGTCAGCACGCCATGCTTCACTCGGCCAGGATGGCTGGGACTGAGCCCTGGTCCTTTGAGAATGAGGTCCTGGACAATATGGCCGAGGAGCAGATACGACGCGTCCCGCAGAACTGCGAGCATTCGGTAGCCTGGCTCATCTGGCATATTGCCCGGTGTGAGGACGTCACGATGAATTTGCTGGTAGCTGGCAGTCCTCAAGTGTTGAACCAGGATGGCTGGTTTGACCGGATTAAGACGCCGATCTGTCATACCGGTAACGAAATGGACGAGGCGGGCATAGCCGAATTCAGCGCCACGGTTGATATTGAGGCTCTGCGGGCCTATCGTGTGGCCGTGGGCCACCGGACGCGGGAGATCGTCGAGCAGCTTGGGCCGGAGGACTTGCTGCAGAAAGTCGATCCTGCTCGCCTGCAACGGGTGTGGGATGAGAAGGCTGTGGTTGAGGCGGCGAGTGGCATAGTCGATTACTGGGGCAAACGCAACGTAGCAGGACTGTTGCTGATGCCAGCCACCCGGCATCACATCATCCATTTAAACGAAGCGTTAAAGCTAAAGCGGAGACGCCAATGAATAGGGTACACGTCGTCACACTGGGCGTAAGTGATATGAATCGGGCGTTGAGGTTTTACCGGGATGGCTTGGGGTTCAAGACCTCGGCCAGAGGAGAAAACCCGCCTATCGTCTTTTTCCAGAGTGATGGCGTTACCCTGGCGCTTTGCCCCCGCGACGGCATGGCCAAAGACATCAGCCAGGAGAACCCGCCGCAGGGGGAGGGCTTTGCTGGTGTCACGCTGGCCTACGTGGCTAGGGAGCAAGGCGAAGTAGACAGGGTCATGGAATTGGCCGAAAGGGCCGGGGGAGAGATCGTCAAGAAGCCTCAGCGGGTGTTCTGGGGAGGCTACAGCGGGTACTTTCGCGACTTGGATGGTTACTACTGGGAAGTGATGTATTGGGAGGACTGGAAGTTCCGCGACGATGGGAGTCTGCTGATCGAATGATGCCGGTCAGATCGCCGAGCGCTGGTCGGCTTACGAGATGATTCAGTCCTAGAGAAAGGACGGGTGTTATGACTACTGTCAAACCCAAAAGCAAAGCCAGGGTCATCGAGCGTCTGCACACCGAGCGGCGGCGATTGGAGGCCAATTTGGCCCGCCTAAGCCGCGAGGACATCCTCCGGCCCAATACGATGGGTGAGTGGTCGTTCAAGGACGTGTTGGCGCACCTGGCGCACTGGGAGAGCTTTTTGCCGGATTGGATCGCGGCCTCCCGGCGCGGCGAGCATGTGGAGACTCCTGCTCCGGGTCTGACCTGGAAAGACCTGGACATTCTGAACCAGCGCATTTACGAGGAACACTGTGCCCAATCGCTCGAGGGTGTGCTGGAACACTTTCGGACCACCCATGCCCAATTTATGGCGCTGGCGGAGAGCTTGACCGAAGAGGAAGTGCTCACGCCTGGTTATTATGCCTTCACCGGCGATGGTGCGCTCTACGACTGGTTGAACGCCTACGCACTCCACGACCTGTGGGGCAAAGACGAAATCCGCAAGTGGATCAAGGCACAAGGGAGAGATGAGTGACCCCATCCGGCTGAGAGAGTTTCAGGGTGTGGAACGGACGGGGTTTGACGGGATCGCGCCGCTGCCCAAGAAGGTCAGTTCCACGATTGCCAACGCAAAGCGGCTGCCGCGAATTGTGGAATATTGAGTGTATCGAGCAGGAGGATAAGATGAGCCAGACATTTGAGCACTGTGACATGGCTGGGTCGGTATTTCGCGACGTCAACCTGGGCGGCGCGACGTTCGAGAACGTGAACCTAGCCGGGGCGACAATTCGTAACGCCAACCTGGCCGGGGTTACGATTCGCAACGCCAACCTTGAAGGTTTCCGCATCGAGGACGCCAACATTGAGGGGCTGATGGTGTTTGGCTTCCGCGTTGACGAGTTGATCGATGCCGAGTGCGACCGACGCGATCCTGAGCGGGCGCGGCTCAAGATGCGCAACCTCTGCGATCCTGAAGCTGTGCACGAGGTGATGGCGCGGCTCGATGAAATCCGCGCCGCTTTTCGCCAACGGCTGCGCGCGACGGATGTCAGGCTGCTGGCGGCGCGTCCCCGTGCTGACGAGTGGTCGGCGCTTGAAAACGTGCGCCACATGCTGTTCGCTGAAGACTTGTACCTCAATCGCCTCATCTTGCAGAACGACAAGCCCTGGAACAGGCTGGGCTTGCTCCCCGAATTTCTGCAGTCCCGGGATGGGTATGAGGACGTGGGTTGTGAACCGAGCAAAGACCTGGAGACTGTGTTGGCGGCGTGGGACGCTGTGCACGCCGACATGCAGGCCTTCCTGGCCGATCTGACGCCGGAGAGGCTGCAAAGCCCAACCAGGAACCTGGATGGTGAGCTCAGTGGGACAGTTGGCGGGATTCTGCAGGGCTTGACTCGGCACGACCTCAAACACATTCGCCAGGCTGAGGCGGCGCTTGCGGCATTGGAGCAAGCGAGATGATCGAGCTACCCGAAGCGTTAGTTGTCGCTCGACAGATGAACGAGGTGCTCGCTGGAAAGCGGATTGCGTACGGCAATCAGGGAAACACGGCCCACAAGTTTGCGTTTTCTAGCGGCTCGTCAACGGAGTATGAGGAGATATTTCGAGGTAGGCGGATGGGTGAGACCGAGGGACACGGCTCTGCTATCCTGGCGTCCATTGAGCCGGATTACGTGCTCGTGCTGGGCGGCGGGGGTGAGAGAATCCTCTTTCACCAGGAGGAGCGCACATTGCCCAAGAAGCACCATCTCCTGCTTCACTTTGAGGACGGCACCTGCCTGACGGTCACCGTGCAGGGATGGGGGAACACCCTGCTTCTGCCGCAGGCCGAGGCCGGCGCGCATCGTCACGTCCAAAAAGACCGGATTCCTCCGTTGGATGATGCCTTCACGTGGGACTATTTTCAGCAACTCTTTAGCCTAGCAGCCTGTCGGAGAGGAATCTGTGTTGACTTTCCGCCGACGATTTTTCATACGATTTGCCAATAGGATGCAACACTTGCAACTGAATCCACTATATTGCTTGCGAAAATGGCCTCTTGCTGCCTCGG
>DAOUDX010000170.1:0-5533 GCA_034430835.1 Anaerolineae bacterium | reverse complement strand
TCCATCACATCTACAGAATACGCCAGATAGCACGTCTTTTCAATCACCAATATTCGCTATTGACATCGGCCGCCGGTCTCAGCTACGATAAGGGTCGGTCCGACGGCAATTGTCAGACGCTAAACAAGTACCTTTGACATCGACGGCACGCTGGTGGATCACCATAGCGCTCAACAGGCCGCGCTGGCTCGGCTGTACGAGACGCTTGAGGAGACGCAGCGCGTCCCGTTCGATGAGTTTGCAGCGGCCTGGCATCGTGAGGCTGAGCGCTACATGGAGCAATATCTGGCCGGGGAAATCACGTTTGTCCAACAGCGACTCCTCCGCGTCAGGGCAGTATTCGACTGCCTTGGGGAGGACGTATCAGACGAGAAGGCGATGCGCGTGTTCCAGACATACCTGGCGGAGTACGAGGGAGGTTGGAAGCTGTACGACGACGTGCTGCCCTGCCTGGAGTCGATGGGCGGGTATACGCTGGCGGTGCTTTCCAATGGCGACTCGGGCCAGCAGCGACGCAAACTGGAGAAGATGGGCATCGCGCCCTACTTCTCCTCGGTCGTCATTTCGGGCGACCTTGGCGTCTCGAAGCCGCACCCGGGCATCTTTGAGCGCAGTCTCCAGGAGTTGGGTGTGTCGGCCAGAGAGGCGGTCTACGTCGGAGACCATCTGGAATCGGACGCGCTGGGGGCAGAGGGAGTTGGGATGCGCGCGATCTGGCTGGCACGGGAGAGATACGAGGACGCCCTCGAGGCCCTGCCGGTGCCTGCCATCGAATCCTTGTTGCAGGTGAAGGGCATCGTTGCTGCGATGGAGTAGGAAGCAAGAGGGGAGAGCGTCCAAATGATCAATGGGCACACGAAGCCGGTCGGCCTGATGGCCTGGCCCATCGGCCACACCCTTTCGCCGGCGATGCACAACGCTGCCTTCGATGCGCTGAGCCTGAACTGGTGCTACATCCCGCTGCCGGTGCAGCCGACCCAGGTCGAGGCAGCGGTGCGCGGACTGGCCGCCCTGGGCTTTCGCGGCTGTAACGTCACCGTGCCGCACAAGCAGGCGGTGGTTTCCATCCTCGATTCTGTTGCATCTGACGCGGCCCAGTTCGGCGCGGTCAACACGATCGTCGTTGAGAGGGACGAAGATGGGACGGCCACCCTCAAGGGCGACAACACCGACTACAAGGGCTTTGTCGGTTCGCTGCGCAGCGAGGGGTTCGGGCCGGAGGGGCAAAAGGCTGTCGTCGTCGGGGCGGGCGGTGGCGCGCGGGCGGTGGTCTTTGGCCTGCTCCAGGCTGGGGTGGAGGAAGTGCTCGTGTTCGACATCGTCCCCGCGCAGGCGCAAGCGCTCGTTGCCGGTCTGGGGGACGGCAGGCTGCAGACGCTGCCGCAGACGACCGAGGCGCTGGTCGAGTTGGCCCGCGCGGCTGACCTGTTGGTCAACGCCACGCCGGTGGGGATGTCACCCAAGGTGGATGAGTCCATCTGGCCGGACGAGGTGCCTGTCCCGGCACATCTGACCGTGTTCGATTTGGTCTACAATCCGCTGGAGACAAAGCTGTTGAAGCAGGTCAAGAGGGCGGGTGCCCGCGCCATCGGCGGATTGGATATGCTTGTGCGGCAGGGGGCGCTGTCGTTCGAAATATGGACGGGTGTGGAGCCGCCCATCGACGTGATGCGCGCGGCGTGCGAGGAAGGATTGAAGAATCGCCAGGGAGTATAGTGCCATGAGCGTTTTCGAAGCTGGTATGTTGATATGTTTTGGCATCAGTTGGCCGGTCTCTATCGCCAAGGCGCTGCGTACGAAACAGGTGGTCGGCAAGAGCCCGGTCTTTATGGCGATCGTCTGTCTCGGCTACCTCAGTGGTATCCTTCACAAGGTGCTGGTCGATTATGACTGGGTGATCGCTCTCTATGTTCTGAACTTGGCCATGGTTGCGTTTGACCTTTTCCTTTACTATCGATACCTGAACTTGGCGCGTGGGCTGCACGTGTCAACGGACCGTGCCGGTGGCTGAGTAGGAGAGATAGTGATGTTGCGATTCCTGACTGCCGGCGAATCCCACGGACCGTGCCTGATTGCTATCGTCGAAGGGCTGCCCGCGGGCCTCGTGGTGGACGTGGAGGCCATCGACCGTGACCTGGCCCGCCGCCAGGAGGGCTATGGCCGCGGTGGGCGGATGAAGATTGAGCAGGATAAGGTCGATATTCTCAGTGGTGTCATCGGCGGCAAGACCACCGGCGCGCCCATCAGCCTGCGTATTGAGAACCGCGACTGGGCCAACTGGCGCGAGCACTGGGTCACGGGCGATCTTCCCAAGCTGACCGTGCCCCGGCCCGGCCACGCCGATTACGCCGGGATGATCAAGTATGGCCTGGGCGACGCGCGGCCCGTCCTGGAGCGGGCCAGCGCGCGAGAGACAGCGGCTCGGGTGGCGGTGGGCGTGCTGGCGAAGCTGCTCCTCGCCGAGTTCGACGTCGCTGTCGGCAGCGTCGTGGCCGAGATCGGCGGCGTCTTGGCGCAGGTTCCCGGTTTGCCGTGGCCTGAGCTGTGGGCGCTGGCGGAAGCCAGCGGTGTGCGCTGCCCCGACGAGGCCGCCGCTGTGCGCATGCGCGAAGCCATCGACGCGGCGCGGGAGGCAGGCGACTCTCTGGGCGGCGTATTCGTCGTCGCAGCGACGGGCGTGCCGGTGGGGCTGGGCAGCCACGTCCAGTGGGATCGGCGGCTCGACGGGCGACTGGCTCAGGCGGTGATGTCCATCCCGGCGATCAAGGGCGTGGAGATCGGCCCGGCGTTCGAGAACGCGCGGCGGCCGGGGACGCAGGTGCATGATGAGTTCGAGTGGGTAGTACGGGCGATGCGGCGCATCGCCCGTACCTCCAATCGCGCCGGCGGCATCGAAGGCGGTATGACGAACGGTGAGCCGGTTGTGGTGCGCGCGGCGATGAAGCCTATCCCGACCACGGTCACGCCGCTGCGCTCGGTCGATCTGGCCACGGGGAAGGAAGCCGCCACCCAGTACCAGCGCTCCGATGTGTGCGCCGTGCCTGCGGCCGCCGTCGTGGGCGAGGCGATGGTGGCCTGGGTGTTGGCGGATGCGTTGGTGGAAAAGCTGGGCGGGGACAGCATAGAACAGATGAGACGGAGTCTTCAGCGATGATCGTGTCCGTCATTCTAGGCCATCCTCATCTGGGTAGCTTTAACCACGCGATCACGGAGACGGTTGTGCGAATGTTGCAGGACGGTGGACACTCGGTGCGGTATCACGATCTGTACGCCGAGGGCTTTGATCCCGTTGCGACATACGAGGAGATTCCCAAGGGTGCGCCGCTCGATCCGGCCATTCAGCGGTATTGCGAAGAGATCGCCGAGGCGGACGGCATCGTGATCGTCCATCCGAACTGGTGGGGGCAGCCGCCGGCGATCCTCAAGGGGTGGGTCGATCGCGTGATCCGCGTGGGCGTGGCCTACGAGTTTGAGGAAGGGGACACTGGCGAGGGAGCGCCCATTGGGTTGCTGAAGGCCAAAGTCGCACTGGTGTTCAACACGTCGAACACGCCCGAGAGGCGGGAGGCGGAGGTCTTTGGCGACCCGCTGGAGGGCCTTTGGAAGATGTGTATCTTTGACCTCTGCGGCGTCAAGGCCTTCCATCGCAAGATGTACCGCGTGATCGTCACCAGCACGCCGGAGCAGCGGCGGGCGTGGCTGGAAGATGTCGAAAGGACCGTTCAAAAGCACTTTCTCCCTACGTGACTGTGACGCTGGGTAGCTCGCTGGAGGTTTAGAGAGATGGAATCTGCAGAGACTCATCTTGAACGCTATCTTCGGGAGCAGTCGCTCGAGAACTTTGTGCGATTACGTGACGCGGTAGTTGCCTTGCCAGACTATAAGCCGTACAGCAATTATAAGCTAGAAGCCTATTCTCTGCTGGAGAAAAAAAAGTTCAAGAAAGCAGTCAAGTACCTGATGTCCAAGATGCCAGGCTGGATCTTGAACCCTGGAATTCACAGGCTGGTCGCCTTTGCACTTCATAAGTTGGGCGATGAGGATAAGGCCAAGTCCGAGTATGCGTTGGCAAGATTATTCTTGAACGCAATTCTATCTGCCGGAGATGGCAGTGAAGCGCATCCGTATCTTGTTTCCAGCGTAGCTGACGAGTATGATGTACTTGAGCATCTTGGCAAGGGCTTGAGACAGCAAACACTTGTCGAGAGAGGGAATAGACGCTACGATCGCTTTGACTGCGAAGATGGCTCTCAGATTTGGTTTGATGTTACCGCGCCGTTGACTCACTTTGAGAGAATGGTTCATTCGGCAAAGCAATAGAGATGCCAGGTGGTATTCGTCTATGACCAACATCGTTCTCAACGGCTTCATGGGCACGGGCAAATCCGCCGTCGGGCAAGAGGTGGCGCGACGACTGGGCCTCCAATTCGTCGATATGGACGAAGTGATCGTGGAGCGGGCGGGCAAGCCGATCCCGCGCATCTTTGCTGAGGATGGCGAGCCAGTGTTTCGCCAGATGGAGTCGCAGGTGTGCGCCGACCTGGGCGTGCAGGAGGGACTCGTCATCGCCACCGGCGGCGGCGCGCTGGTCGATCCCGAAAACCGGCGGGCGATGATGCATGGCTCCATCGTCGTCTGCCTCAGCGCCGACCCCGATGAGATCTTGCGCCGGGTGGGGGACGATAACAACCGCCCGTTGCTCGACGTGCCCGACCCCTGTGCGCGGATCGCGGAGCTTTTGGAGGTGCGCCGCGCGGCGTACCAGGCCATCCCCTGGCAGATCGATACCACCGGGCTTTCAGTCGAGCAGGTCGCGGAGCGGGTGATCGCGCTGGCAGAGGTCATCACCCTGCCCGTTCGTCACCCCGGCGGTGAGTATCCGATCCACATCGGGAATGGTATCCTGCCACGCGTGGGCGAGGTCTTGCGTGCAGCGGGTGCGTCATCAGGCACGACCGTCGTCGTCGTGTCCAACACCGTTGTCGCGCCGCTCTACGCCGGGCGGGTTATGGCCTCGCTGCAAGCGGCAGGGTTCGAGCCGTCCGCCTGTGTCATCCCAGACGGCGAGCAGCACAAGACGCTCGATACGGTCCGATCGCTTTACGATCAGTTTCTGGCGGGCGATCTCGACCGCGGCGGGATGGTGCTGGCGCTGGGCGGCGGCGTCACGGGCGACATTGCGGGATTCGCGGCGGCGTCCTTTATGCGCGGTGTGCGCTTCGCCCAGATACCCACGACTCTCCTGGCGATGACGGATGCCAGTGTGGGCGGCAAGACAGGGGTCGATCTGCCCCAAGGCAAGAACTTGGTCGGTGCATTCAAGCAACCGGTGATGGTTTTTATCGACCTTGCCGTGCTGGAGACGCTGCCTGCCGAGGAGATCCACTGCGGCATGGCGGAGGTGATTAAGCATGGCGTCATCGGCGCGCCCGATCTGTTTGAAGAGTTGGAGGCCAATCAGGTTCCCATCACCGCCTCCCAACTTGTCCGCTCCATCCAGGTCAAGATCGACGTGATCGAGGAAGACCCCTTC
>DAOUDX010000169.1:0-3300 GCA_034430835.1 Anaerolineae bacterium | reverse complement strand
GGAAGTGAGGCCATAATAGGTCGTCGACGGTAAGGGTAACGTGGAGGTGGGGAACGTCGAATAGGTCGCGGGCGATGTCGCTAACCCAGTTGTCGACGCGGACCTTCCCACAGGAGGGGCAGAAGCGAGTCTTGCAGGAGAAAGGCACGCGGTGATCGTAGCCACAACCGGGGCAGACGTAGCGGGCGTAGCCGCCGTTGGGGTCGCGGCAGAGGATCATGCGCTCCACGGTCTTGCGGACGTAGACCTGCTGATCAACAGGGACTTCTTCGAGGCGCAGGTCACACCAGGCGTGCCAGTGATCACGAAATATGTGGCGGAAGCGGTCGTGAGCGGTGGGGTGGCCGGGGTCGCGCCAGGAGGGTAAAGAAGGGGCCTCTTGCTGCTGGCAGGGCTTCAGGTTTGTAGGGTCGGATTGCTTCAGTTGCGCCGTAGGCATATTCGACTACAATACCATGAGATTGGGAAAGGGCTTGGGCTTGAGCTGCGAGGAGCCGTATTGTAACAAGCATTGAGCATAGCGCAAGGGATACGGAGCGAGTTTTGGGATGGGAACGATTCAAGTCACACCGGGTGACCCCGGGCGTCTCGTCGTGCACTTTCCATATTCTACAGAACGCGTGGCAGTGATCAGAACTGTACCGGGGCGGCGGTGGCACGCGGAAGAGAAGTATTGGACGGTACCCCATACACCGGAGACACTCGAACGAATGCGCGACCTGTTTACGAGTGACCGAGTGGTCGTGGCGGCAGCAGTAGAGGCGGCGTCAGGGGAACTGTCTGTGAAGCAGGTGAGCGAGATCGTGACGGCGTTGGATGAGGAACTGGCTTTGCGCGGGTACAGCACCAGGACACGCGACAATTACCGGTTGCAGGCGCAGCGGTTCCTCAAGTGGTTACGGCGCGACCCGGCGACGGCCGCGGGGGAGGAGTTGCGAGCATACTTGCTGGAAATGCTGGACAGTGGGCTATCGGCATCGTATGCCCGGCAGGCGCGGGCGGCGTTGGTGGTGGTGTACGAGGAGTTGTTGAGACAGCCAGAGAAGGTGACCGGGTTACCTAGCGCGAAAGGGTACAAGCGGGTGCCGACAGTGTTCAGCCGGGAGGAGGTGAACCGGCTTCTAGAGGCAGCGACAAATCTCAGAGCCAAGACGTTGCTGACGGTGGTTTACTCAGCAGGGCTGCGGGTGAGCGAAGTGATATGCTTGAAAGTGAGTGACATATTGTCAGACCGTAGACAGATTCACATCGCAGGCGGGAAAGGGAGGAAGGAACGGTACGCCGTGCTGGCGGATGAGACGCTAGGGTTGTTGCGGACGTACTATGCGGTGTGTCGGCCGAAAGAGTGGCTGTTTCCTGGCAAAGAGGCAGGTACACACATATCGCAGCGGACGGCGCAGCGTTTCTTCGAGCGGGCGAAAGAGAAGGCGGGCATCAATCGCAAGACCACGATGCACAGTTTGCGCCACTCTTTTGCCACGCACTTGTTGGAGGATGGCGTGGATATCCGATACATTCAAGAGTTGCTGGGACACAGCAGCATCAAGACGACTGAGCGGTATACCCACGTGAGTAAGCATAGGCTGAGTCAAGTGCGCAGCCCGTTGGATGATTTGGACACGTTTGACGAAGAAGGGAAAAGGTAATAGAATCTGGATATAGGTACGTTTGGTGACACATGTGCCACTAAACATATAGTTAGGCCGCCAAAGGATAAGATGAAAGATGGCTACTATCGACACAAACGATGCCAATATTCCCGTTTGGCTCGTGTGGTCGCTCCATCAAAATGGCAATCAGGTCTTGAATGCGATTTGCCTCAGTAATAGGCGTGCCAATACTTATCGGAAGGCTCTCCAGAATGAGGAGAGAAGCACCCGCGTTCGTGTCTGGATAGAGCCGCGCGAGGCAAACCACCTATTTGCTTCTATGTTTGAAATGTTATCAGACGGAGAAATACATAGGCTGGCTCACCAATTGGCAGCGGCCTAACAACTCATTGGAGCCGACCTGAGTACAGGCGGCTCAACTCGACCGTTAGGCAGCGTCGTATTGCGAAGAGGTTTGGAAGATGAGCGACGCCGTTCTCTTACGTAGTGCGAAACCTGAGGACGTTCAAAGAATCATCGAGGTGTTGCGGTCCAACCTCTCTGATGTATCCCTATTTCAGCAGCCCTTGCGAGAGGTTCGGCGAAGCCTCCCGGAGTTCGTCCTTGCCGAAGACAACAGCGGTTCTGTCGTTGGGTGTGCACAGCTTCACTGGTACAAGAGAGGTACCGTGGAAATCCTAGCGGTAGCCGTCCATCCTAGCTCGCAGGGTCAGGGTGTTGGCAAGGTGTTAATGAGAGGATGTATCGATTCAGCAATGTCTCGAGACGCGCGTCTTCTGTGGTTAGCCACCGCGAAGCCGACCTATTTCGCGCGTTACGGATTTGAGCCGATCTCAAAATGGGAGTTGCCGGTCGAAGTTCTGCTCCACAAACTACGCCTCGTTTTTCAACAACCGGTTTCGCGTTGGTTGCCTGCGTTGGCCGGTCGCCATACCTTTATGAAGTTTGACGCTGGTAGGTATCAGGGTTACGCTGCCTAACAATGCATGGAGCCGACCAGCCTAGTCCCGCAGCCAGGCAAAGGCCTGTGGCTATGTGGAGCGCTGTCTGGTCGAGGTTCTGTGGTAAACCCGGCTGGCGGCTCATGCAGACCGTTAGGCGGCCTAACCAAATCGTAAGGTTGCGCTGCAATTGGAAACAGTTTTCTTTCTACGAGCATTAGCGCGGGAGGTTCTGGGGCGAGGGAAGGCTTGCAATCGTAAAGAGGTCTCCAGGCCGGGGCTTTGTAGTGAGGGGCGGTTTTGCAAAGCGAGGGGGGCCGCATAACAAGCGGATGGAGCCGACCGCCCTATCGGGCGCGCAAATCGGCGGCCTCACGCGCTTTCAGTTAGCCGTCTAGCGAAGGCTCTCCCCCGCAGTCGGGCGGCGGGTTATGCGGGTGCCGTTAGGCAGCCATCCAGCACTGGCTTCTGCTCTTAGGAATTTCGATTGATATGGTTAGCATCAAGATAGGTCCCTCACTCTATGGCCGCGAGATACTCCGCTTGATGCACGAACTCGGCAATATGCCGGAGTACACGCTCTACCAAGAGTTGATGGCTCTCACCAATTCGATTTTCGTACTTGTTTAGCGTCTGACAATTGCCGTCGGACCGACCCTTATCGTAGCTGAGACCGGCGGCCGATGTCAATAGCGAATATTGGTGATTGAAAAGACGTGCTATCTGGCGTATTCTGTAGATGTGATGGA
>DAOUDX010000168.1:0-13374 GCA_034430835.1 Anaerolineae bacterium | reverse complement strand
CACCTCACTGTCGCCCCTCCATCAGCCGGGAGATGGGGCGCCTCCAGGCCAGGCTGGCCCCAAGCAGATGATGAGAGAGCGCCATAAAAGATCAAGCCCCACCCTGTCGGGTGGGGCCTCAGTGTTGCCAGGCCCGTTCGCACAGGGCCTTCCTGCTACTATCAGGTGGGCCGGGAAGGACTCGAACCTTCGAAGGCTGAGCCAGCGGATTTACAGTCCGCCCCCTTTGCCGCTCGGGACACCGACCCACTTTGATTTGAGATTTGGTGATCTGAGATTTGTTGGTTTGCAGCAGTGTCAAGCCCATGCAACGCACCCCAAATCGACCAATCTCAAATCACAGAATCCCAAATCGTAGCCGACGCTGGGAATCGAACCCAGAACCTACTGATTACAAGTCAGTTGCTCTGCCGATTGAGCTACGTCGGCACGGCTTGCATTATACCATAACCAACCCAACGGTCAAGAAAAGCTGCCCGCACCGAGCACCCAGCACCCAACACGAGCTTTGACTTCCAGACAGACCTGCATTATACTGAATGACGATGGGCGAATCACCTCCCCGTGCGCCCCAGGTGGGCTGTTCCGCCGAGGACGATCTGGGGCTATCCGACGAGGATAGTGAAGAAGAGCGCATCGTCGCCGAATTGGAGCTATTGGGCGTGCGCTACCTTTCACGCCGCACATCCGAGCGAGCCAGGCACGTGCGTCCTCCGGACGCCTTGCTGGCCGACCTGGTACGACAGCCCAGTGCGCGCGTCCGAGCGGCGACGATCGCCGTGCTGCTGGCACACCCGGAGTACGCCGCAGGCGTCTCCCACGCCCTGGAACGGCTCCCCCCCGCCGAGCAGCAGACACTGCGAATATTCTACACGGCTGCCGTCCTGCTGCAACAGGAACACGCCGAACGGTTGCAGCACTATGTGCCGGTACAGCACTTGCCAAACCGGTTTGCGACGGACCTGGGTCTGTCAGCCACAGCCCCGCCCTCCGAACAACTCACCGCCCTGGGCCAACGGCACCGGCAGCAGACACAGGCTGTCGTCAACTGGGTGGGAACGTATGAGGACGTGGCACGCCATCTGCTCCGCTCGTGGGAGTTAGAGGCCCGATGGAACCGGTCACATCAGCCCACCTGAGGTCATTCCTGCAAAGCCTGGGCGAACGCTACCAGGGATTTGCAGCGATCTATTTGCTCGGGGGAAGTGCGCTTTGCCTGCTGGGCAGCCCACGCGCGACCTTGGACGTCGACTACACCATTGAAGTGGCGACTGAGGATAGACCCCGGTTTCAAGCCGTTTTGACTCAGTTGGCCGCCGAAATGCGGCTGGACGTGGAAGATGTTCCACTCGGAGAGTTCATCCCTTTACCACCAGGGGCCCACGAACGAAGGCGTCCTATCGGACGATTCGGCCAACTGGACGCCTACATCTTTGATCTGTACAGCATTGCATTGAGCAAGATCGCGCGCGGATTTGAGGCTGATCTCGACGACGTCGTTTTCATGCTGAGCGAACACCTGATCGACCTCGACGAACTGAGGCACTTTTTCGAGCACATCCTGCCGCGAGCGCCCGAAGCCGACATCGTCCCACAGGAGTTCGAGGGCTACTTTGCAGAGGTCCAGCGTCGAGCAAGGCGCTAGCCAAGCCCGCTATCAGCAGACACCCTACCGCCTCCAGCGGTAATCCCTGTCCAACGCCTCCATAAAGTCCTTGTGCACCTCCCCCATCCCCTCCATGGCCCACTCGTCGCCCGTCCAGCGGTAGATCAGATAGCACTGGATCTGCTGCGCGTGGGGCGTGTTGTTCCAGCGATCGATCTCGGCGTAGGCCGCCTGAATCCACCCCGAGCGCTTGTTCAGCCAGCCCTTCTCCACCTGCTCGCCTTCGTGCGGCGCGCGCTCCAGCTTGATCCAGTGATTGCTCTCCGTGAGGTAGAGCGGGCGGTTGCGCCACTTGGCCGGGATCGCCTCGGCGAAGGGGCGATAGGCCTGGAAGTGATAGTAGTGCTCGTTCGGCGTGTTGGGATCGAGGGGAGGATCGGTAAAGACCGTCTTTGCCGCGATCAGGCCGACGTCGAGCCAGTGGGTATAGGTATGCAGCGCGATGCCGTCCAGGTCATCGATGTGATCCAGCATCGTCTTGAAATAGTCGAGTGGGCGGTGAGCCTCGCCGGTCAGTTTCCAGGGCAGGCCAAAGTAAGGATCCACCGCACCCGGCACGACGATGGCCTCCGGCTGCACCGCCTTGATGCGCTGCCGCGCCAGATTGAACGCCTGGGCATACATCTCCGCCCTGATGTGCTCGTCGGGGTCCTTCTCGCCGCCGGGGTGCTCGCGGGGGTTGTTCTGCTCGTTGGCGATGATCCAGATGTGGCACCCCCGCGAATCACGAACGTAGTTGGCGCACCTCTGCGCAAAATCCGCGTACCTGGCGCTGACCGGAAGCGTGCCCGTTTCGTCGTAGCCGTTATTGAGCCGCACGATAACGCCGTAACCATCGTTCGACCACGAGGTCAGGTCGGCGCCACCGCCCTGGCCAGGATTGGCGCCGATCGCCTCGGTGAAGAGCACCCAGCCGGTCTTGTTCTTGCCCTGGAAAAGGTGGCGGAAGTTGGCAGGCGTGGTGGCGCCGGCGGCGTGCATGCCAAAGATCCACGCGCACTCCCCGGCAGGCAATTCACTATCGCTCACCGGCCGCCGCGTGTCGGCCCCCTGTTGGGCCCGCACGTAGGCGCCGTTCACGTACCCCTCGTGCAGGCTGGGCGCGCACACCTTGATCCACTGGTCCTTGCCCACCTTCGCCCCCACCTCGTTCTGGTTCTCCAGCACCTCCAGCACCGTCTTATCCACGACGTGCCAGACGGGGTTCTGGTTGATACCGGGTGCCGGGCGCAGGTTCAGGCCGCCGCTGCTGTAGACCACCAAGTGAGAGACCGCCTCCCCCACGACCTCTCCCGGCTCTTCGTACAGCCGCACGTACCGGGCTGCGACGTACCCCTCGACCCCGCCGGGCGTGCGGACGTGCAGCCATTGCCCTTGTTGCGCAACTTTGGATTGCACATCCGCCTCCGGCTCAAGCGCCTCCAATATCTCTCCATCGTCCACCCGCGTGATCGGAGGGCGATCAGTGGAAGGCTCCGGGCGAACGTTTAGGTAGCCCACCACCGGACTCACCACCTCCACCTTCACGCCAGGCGCAACGACCGGCTCGACTGGCTCCACAGGCCCTGCCGGCTCCGCAGGTTCCTCGGCCCCCGCACGCAGCTTCACGTACCAGGCTGCAACGTACCCCGCGACCCCGCCGGGCGTGCGGACGTGCAGCCATTGTCCCGGCTGCGTCGCCTTCGCCCTGACCGTCTCCGGCGGCTCCAGCGCATCCAGCACGTCCCCGTGGTTCACCCGCGTGATGGGAGCCCCGGCAGTGGAGGGACCGGGCCGGACGTTCAGGTAGCCCACCTCCGGGCTCACCACCTCCACCTGCGCGCCGCTCGGGAGGGCGTGCGCCACAGGCTCGCCCAGCGCGAAATCACGGATGAGCGGCAAGAGATCGTCGTTGATCGCAGCGGCGGTAAAGACGCTGAAGAACGATGGATTGTGCGCAGCCAGTCGATCGAGCCAGACCTGGAACTCGCTCGGCGTCATGCGTACGTTCGCGTGCTCGTCACGGTAAGGTCCCAGCACCGGGTACAGCGGCGGGCGGCAGCCCCAGCGCTGGGTCCATTCCTCGTACTGGCCATACGTCCACTCGTCGATCACGCGTGCCACCTGCTGCTCGACGGGTGTCGGATCGTCGGGGAGGAAATACGTGCCATACGCCATCGGCATCAATCCCCCCTTGCAGAACGCGTTCATCTGCTCGTAGGGCAACTGCTGGTGATAGGAAATGGCGGGGTAGGAACAGTTGAAAAGCGCGCTAAAGCCGATCCCGGCGACCCTGAGATAGTCGCCCAACTGAACGGCCTGCGCGAACCGGTTTCGGCACTGATCAGCCTCAGTGTCGAACGCGAACCCCTCGAATCCGTCCTGAAAGGCGCGCACGACGACCTGGGCCTCCCCCTGCGGATCGTCCAGCAGCAGCCACATCCACGCAAAGGGGACCAGCCCCGCGTCCTTGATCTTTTGGGCCACCTCGGCCATACCAGGGTAGTAGGTAGCCCCCTGCCCGACTTTGTACAGAACGTGCGTCGCCCCCACCTGGGGAGCGATCTGGATGGCCCGATCCAACTCCTGCCTGCGATAAGCCCACACACCTTTACCTTCTAGCATCGTGTACCTCCTCTCCACACCACTGCCCGGCCCTTCCGCCGGAGGCTCTCCGCCGGGTGCACCGCCGTGCGGTTCCGGTTCAGCAGTACCGCCGGCGCCAAGTCCCCGGAAGAAATCGAGGATCGCCTTGATGAACGTGTCCCAGCCATTGCTCATTTTGCACACTCCCTCGCTAACGTGAAACGTACCAGCTATCCCCAACGTAGAAGCGCCAGGGAGCGGACAACGCCTTCTCATCCCCCCGCACACCAACCCGTGGTCCGGTGGCGACTTTCTCCTCAGGCACATCGGCGTCCCGCTCGATGAAAAGGAACGCGTCGGGGACGCAGAGGTCAGTTCCATCGAACTGCCGATCGATCGCCAGCGCCCGGCACAGTTTGGCCGGGCCGCTGGTCAGTTCTACGTCAGGCTGACCGCCACGGCCTTCGACCGACTCAGGCCACCGTCTTTCGCACATCGCCCCGATCCCCTCCAGCGGCTCCAGCGCGCGGACGAGCACCGCCGCCGGGAATCCCTCTTGCTCCGTGACGGCGTTCAGGCAGTGATGCATCCCATAGATGAGATAGACGTAGGCATGTCCAGAGGGGCCATACATCGCCGCGTTCCGCTCCGTGCGCCCAGAGTGCGCGTGACAGGCCTCATCCCCCTCACCGATGTACGCCTCGACCTCGACGATGCGCCCGGAGAGACGCTCGCCGTCCAAGATTCGCACTAATCGCTGGCCCAGCAGTTCGCGGGCGACGGCAAGCGTATCGCGGGCAAAGAAATCACGCTCCAAACGCCGGATCGTCATGATGTCGCCTCCAGTCGGAACCGTGGGTCGCGTTCCAGCGTCAGGCGTAGCCCTTCCGCCAGATCGATGCGCGGCTCATACTCCAGAAGCCTGCGTGCGATCGAGATATCGGCACATAGCCGGGAAACACCCCCGCTCTCGGCAGGGCTATGAAGGACCTCAAGCTCTCGCCCCGCCACCTCTCCCACCAGTGCGACCAATCCGTTGATGCTGGTCGCGCGCCCCGTACCCACGTTGACAGTGCGGCGATCGACGTCGGAGGCAGTGGCAGCGGCCGCCAGCGCCTCCACTACGTCGTCCATGTAGACGAAATCGCGCGTCTGCTCGCCGCCGCCAAAAACCACGAGCGACCCACCGCCCAGAGCCTGGCGCAGGAAACGCGGCACCGCCGGCGGGTGGAAGACCGGCAGGTTCTGCCCCGGCCCGTAGGCATTGAAAACGCGCAGGATCACCGTCTCGATCCCCCACAGCGCGCCGATGGTACGCACGTAATACTCGGCGGCCAACTTGCTCACCGCGTAGGGGGATTGAGGGTTGGGGATCTGATCCTCCCGCACCGGTTGCTCGGCTTGCTCACCGTAGACGGCGCCGGAGGAGGTGAAAACCACGCGCCGCACACCCGCGTCGCGCATCGCCTCCATCACGCTCACGGTGCCGCCGACGTTGACCTCGTTGTACTCGCGGGGATAGAGAATGGACTCGGGAACCTGGACGCGGGCCGCCAGGTGATAGACGCAATCCACGTCCTGCAAGAGCGTCCACAGCTTGGGCCGGTCAGCGACGTCCCCTCGGGTGAAAAGCACCCGTTCGTGCAGCCGATCGCGATTGCCCGCGCTTAGATCGTCGAGCACCCGCACCTGATGATCACCTCGAACCAGATGATTGGCCAGGGCGGCTCCAAGAAACCCGGCCCCACCGGTGACGAGAAAACGCATGGGAACTCCGTTCAAATGGCGAATGACAAATGACGAATGACGAATGACGAATCAGCGATCAACCGCCGTTCACTATTATAGCACATACGCTCACAAATGAGCGAATCGAGCGTCTCAGATCAAGCACAGAGCCACCCAATGCGCCGTGCGAACCACACCAGCGGCTGTGTTGCCGCGTACCACGCGCGATCCAGGACAGAGGCCTCGGGCACATGCGCTTTCAGCCGCTGCCACCGCCCACGGGGCACGTCGGCAACACCGCGCTCTTCCTGCACGACCGACGGTCCAACGCGCGCCTCCGACTGCCCGTAACGATAGGCGGCGCAAACGCGCTGCGCCACGCTCAGAACGTAGCGATGCGTCACCCACGCCGCAGGCTCGTAGTAGATGCACGCCCCCATCTCGCGCAGGTTCAGGTCGATGAGATAATCGTCATAGTACCACGACGCCGGAGCCCCAGCCTGCGCCGCCAGCCACACCTCGCGGCGAAAGGTGCGGTTCCCGCCGAACGTGAACCAGGCCCGTCCCGCCTGATCGACCCGAACGCCCAGCGGCGCGTTGAGCCGGTTGAAGCGCGCCAGGTGGCCCAGGTACTGCTTGCGCCCGGCCACGTTCATGCGCGCGCCCGGCCTCAGCCCACCGCCGACGCCGTCCGCATCAGGATGCGCGGCATAGACCCGCGCGTAGCACGCCAGCCATCCCGGCGGCGCGACGCAGTCATCGTCGATGAAGGCCAATATCTCACCCCGGCTGTTCCGGGCGCCCACCAAGCGCGCCGCCCCCCACCCCTGCCGCCGCCGGCGGAGATACCGGACACGGTCGCCATCCAGGTAGGAGGGCAAGACCCGCACCGTCCGCCTTCGGCTGCCGTCATCCACCACGATGACCTCGTAGCAGTTGGCGGGGAAATCCTGCGCCAGCACGCTCTCCACGCAGGCGGCCAGCAGGCGCGGGCGGTTGTAGGTCGGGATAATGACCGAGAACTCACACATCGCAAAACCGCACAAACTGCACGTCCGGGCAGGCCGTTGCCCGCTCCAGCCAGCGCAGCCAGCGTGCATAGACACCTCCAGTTTCCAACACGCGCCGATAGTGCTGCACGAAGACGACAGGCGCGTTCCACCGCCCTGCCAGCCACAGGAGCCGTTCCGTCGCCGGCCAATCGCTCTCCTCACACCTCTCGAAATCGAGCACATCGACGTCGGTGGGCCAGAGCCCGGCTTTGGCAGGCGCAAAGGGCAGCCCCACCCGACGCCGCAAGCGTCCCCACCAGTGGGCCCATCTTGTCCCGCCGTGGGTCGCCGCCCACGTCGAGCAGACCTCTAGCCCCAGCTCGCGCGCGGCCTGCAACCCCGCCCGGGAGAGATACTCGTGTGGCGGGATCAGTACGCGAATCGGAACGTCTGGCCAGGCGTCGCGCAACGCGGCCAGCCCTGTTTCCAGGCGCTCCCGGATCGCCTCGACCGACCCATCCGCCAACTCGCCGTACCGGTGCTGCCAGCCATGCAGGGCGATCTCGACCAATCCGGCGCGGTACTGCGCCGTCAGGAACGCGCCCAAATCGCCCCCCACCCCAGCCCTTCCCCACGGAGGGAGGGAGTACGGGACGATCGACAGGCAGACGGGGATGCCGCGTTCCCAGCACGGTCTGTACACCTGCCACAGATCGGCAAGGGCTGTCGCCGCGTCAATGTCATCAACGCGCAGAATAGCCCGCTTCATCCAACCACCGTGCGATTTGCCCCTCATCCGGCGGCTCAACGCCGCGTTCGTAGCCCCAGAGCGTGATGGGGCGATGTGCGTACTTGCGCCGCATGACTCTCCGCGCCAGATAGACGCGCGCCGTCTGAAGCGTGATGAAGGGCAGTTGAAACAAAAGGAGCGCCGGGACCAACGTTGGCCAGTGGCGCGGCTCGGCGAAGCGCAAGAAGAACAGCACGTGATTGCGCATGCGGTAAAAGGTCTGCCAGGCGAATCGCTTCTCGCCGGATCGCCCGACCTGGTGAATCACCCGCGCCTGCAAAGCCGCGACCGTGCGGCAGCCCAACGTCCTTTTGGCCCGCAGGCACAGGTCGGCGTCCTCAAAGTAAGCCACGTAGGTCGGGTCGAGCTCACCCACTGCCTCGAACACCTCCCGCCGCGCCAGAAACGCGCACCCCCACACGTAGTCTATGGGCAGCCACGCTCGCCCATCCAGCGCCCCGTTGTATCGCCGCAGCCACACCTGCCCCCACCGAAAGTCGAGGTCGCCGCCCAGATCGAAAATATCGGGTCGCAGCGCGCGCTGCATCACGGGACCGACGATGCCCACACCATCCACCTCTTCACTGACACGCACCATCTCTGCCAGGGTGTCCGGCTCTACGATCACATCGTTGTTCAGCAGCAGGATCCAGTCCGCTCCCTGCGCCAGCCCCCAGGCGATCCCCTGGTTGTTGGCACGGACGTAACCGACGTTGGTCGGGTTGCCGACGACATGCACCTCCGGGAAATAGCGGCGCACGGTGTCCGCGGTTCCATCCCGCGAGCCGTTATCGACCAGCACGATCCGGCAATTGCCGTATGCCAGCCGTCGCAGGGCTGTGAGGCACGCCAGCGTCTCCCGCAGACCATTCCAGGTCACCACCACGATGACGACAGAGGGCTCGCTCATACTGCCCGCCTCGCCTGCGAGACGGCCTCCGCATAGGCGCACTCAAGCTGCGACACGCTCGCGCCCCAATCCAGCGTTTCCATCACGTGACGCCGCCCTGCCTCTGCCAGGCGCGCCCACCGCTCCCGGTCCGATAGCAACCGCAGCACCGCCTCGGCGAACGCGGACGCAGTGTCGGCCACTTCAATAGCAACGCCCACAGGCGCGGCGACCCCTTCGTTGCCCAACGTCGTCGTGACCACCGGGCGGCCCGCCGCCATCGGCTGGGCTACCTTGATCAATAATCCGCCGCCGGCCAGGCTGGGCGAAACGGCCACGTCGGTCGCCGCCCACTCGGCCATCGGGTCCGGCACAAAGCCGGTGACGGTCAATCGTGGATCGGTTTCCGTCCGGCGGCGCAGCCACACTGGAGGATTCGCACCCACGAGACGCAGCGTCGCACCGGGATGCGCAGTCGCCACCTGCGGCCAAACGCCATCCAGCAGAAACCGCGCCGCTGCCTGGTTGGCCAGCCGATCCATCGCCCCCAGGAACGTCAACCGGCCCGGCGTGAGCGATTCCCGGTCCACGGCGCACATCGCGCCGAGGTCTATCCAAGGAGGCACAACATAGATCCGTCCTGCTCCCAGGCGCGCCAAGTGATTACGGTCGGCCACAGAGCACGCCAGCGTCACGTCCGCCTGTCGCATGTACCGCCGCTCGCCCCGGATCAGGCGGCGCGCCCTCAGCGCTACCTGCACCTTCCGCCATCCCCAGGGGCAGAGCCGCACCTCGCGCGGGCAGACGAGGTGCGCCACATCCAGCATCCCCAGCACGCTCCCCACACCCCCCGGAACGACGTCCAGGTAGCACCCCATCTCCGTCCAGGCAAAGTGGGCGACATCGATTTGGTGCTCCCGGCAGATCTTGCGGATGAGCGCCCGCACCTCGGCGTGCGCCCGGCGGCCCAGCGTCCACGGGCGGCGCCACCCGCCGGCAAGCAGTCGCGCGGCCTTCTGCCGCCACGTATGCGCTGGCGTCACGATGTGCAGCATCGCGCACCGCGCCGCCAGAGCCCGTACGTACGACTCAGGCTCCCCCCGCCCGTAGCACAGGACATGGACAGTGTTTCCCCGTTCAGTCAACGAGCGAATTGTGTGGTAGAGATGTTGCCCGCCGCCGTGGGCGATCTCGGGATGGGGCAGCCACGGCGAGACGATCAGAACTTGCATGGGCGTCCTCTCACATGTCTCACCGCCGCCACACCCAATCGTCCCAATCTCGCTGCGCCTCCAGCGCGCGCGCCTGCCACTCGGCGGCGGCCTCCGCGTCCCCCTGCACCAGCGCGTAGACGGACATCGCGCCGTAGTAGCGGGCATATCCCCCCAAGAGTGAGTCTGCCTGCCGAAAATCGGCCAGCGCCTCGTCTGGCTCACCTGCGTCGAGCCACATCAACCCGCGATCCAGCCACAGGTCCGGATCACTGGGGCTCAGCCGGATGGCCTCGGTGTAGGCGTCGATGGCCCGCCGGGCCACGTCCCGGTCCCCATCCGCCAGGTGCCAGCGGCGCTGGTACCATCCACACGATCGCCAGTACCCCGCGACGTCGGGCCGCTGCCCCACCAGCCGGTCGTAGACGGCTGCGCCGCGCTGCCAAAGCGCCTCGTCCCGCTCCGCCTCAGCCCACGCACCATACACATTTCCATGTACCGCGAGGAACACCTCCGGCGTCGGCGAAAGAGCACAGGCCATTTCCAACGCTCGCGCGGACTCACGCCACAGGTCTCTCGGAGCCAAGAGGGACTCCCCCACGAAGGCCAGCACGTCCGCCGCCACCAGCCAGACTGCGAGTAGGACGCTTGCCACCGAGATCGCCCATCCCAGCCATTGCGTAGACTTCCGAAGTCTGCGAGACTTCGGAAGTCCGTCCCCGCGCGCGTGCGCCATGCCCGCCAGCGACCAGAATAGCACCAGCGTCGCCGCGCTTTCGAACGAGAAGAGGTAGGTGATCAGATTCGCCGCCAGCGAGCCCAGGACGGCGGCCCGCAGCCATCGCTCGCCGGATCCGCCCACGTGCACCGACCCGACGAGAGAGAGCAGCATCGCACCGAGCATCACCAGATAGCACGTCAACCCAAGCAGGCCGCTCTCGATGGCCACCTCCAGAAATACGTTGTGTGGGCGCCCGCCCAGCGCAGCCGCGCCGCCAAATGGCGCGATCTCTGGCGGCAAGAACCACTCCAGCACGATGCCGAACGTCGCCGGGCCGTAGCCGAGCCACGGGCGTTCCCCGATGGCGTCCAGCGTCGCCCGCCAGCCCAGCAGCCGGATCTGGGCCGTGGCCCCCTTCCAGCGGAACATGTTGGTCAGGTTTTGCAGCACGTGGGGCGCACTGCCAGGCAGAGGGGGCAGCAGGCTTAACACGAACAATGCCGCCAGTCCCACTGCTCCGGCGGCCACGAGGAGACCGGCGGCCCGTCGCCGCCCCGAGGCCCACAGCCGTGCGACGCCCATCACTACCAGTCCCGCCATCGCTGCCAGCCAACCCGCCCGCGAGTAGGTGAGCACCAGGCACGTCCCCTGGAGCGCCAACAGCGCCAACGCCGCCCCCGCGCGGCGAGGGGCTGCGAGCAGGCGCATAGCTGTCAGAGGCATCACCATCGCCAGGTAGGCGGCCAACAGGTTCGGATGGGCCAGCGTACTGGCCACGCGGACCAGGGTTCCGCCCGCGAGATAGTTCACGATGACATATTGCAGCACACCGTAGCCCGAAATGAGACCACTGGCAATCAGGATCGCCCGCACGATGCGCTCGCAATGCGCAGGCCACGCGAGCGTACGCCGCGCCAGCACGAACAGCACCGCACCCGCCGCAGCGAGCCACATGCCGTTGCGCCACGCCGGGTCACCCCACAGGCTCCAGTGGGGCGCGACAGATGTCGCCATGCTCAACAGGCGCACCAGCACATAGAGCCCAATCCAGAACTCGGGGTCACGCCACGGCCTGGGCCGGAGAAGCCCCAGACCCATGCCTTGCCGCAAGGCACCGCCGAGGAGCAGGCCGGTGAGTGCCAGTACCAGCGCCACCTTGTCCGGTTCCCACTGCCAGCGGCTCACCGGATTGTACGCCAGCGGCACCAGCGCGAACAGGACGAGCCACGCCTGCTCCGAGAGAGATCGCATCGCACAAACCTACAACCTGTAAAGCCAGCGCCGCGCCACGTCGAGCCCAACCTGAACCGGTCCCAGACCGCGCAACGGATCGACTAACCGCCGCACGGATGGATGGCCGGTCAACCGGCGTAGCGCGGCCTGGGTGGGCGATAGTCCAAGCGCGTAGACCGTGGCCTGCTCCACGGCGGCGTAATCCACCCCCTTCACTTTGCCTCCCAACCGGTCGCGCCGGTAGGTGGCGGGGCCATCGGCCAGGAGCAGTCCATTGCGGCGGCACGCCTCGTACATATCGCTGCCCGGCGATGGCGCGTAGACGCTCACGCTGTTCACTGCCGCGCCAACCTCGCGCACGAGCCGGGCTGTGTCCATCATCTCCTCCGGCGTCTCCGTGGGCAAGCCCAGCATGTAGTTGCCGAAGATGCGAATCCCGTACCAGCGGCACACCTCCGCTACCTGGTAGTTCTGCGCTACCGTCGTGCCTTTGCGTAATAGTCGGAGCACTCGGTCGCTGCCACTCTCGAAACCGATGCTCAGGGCCGACAGCCCGGACCCTTGAAGCGCAGCGATCAGGTCCTCCTCATTCACCACCAGGTCGGCCCTTGCCTGACAGAACCACGGCTGGCCAAACTCGCGAGCGTACCCCTCCGCGAACTGCAATGCCCAGTCACGGTCCTCCAGCAGGCAATCGTCATGGATCATCAGGCTACGGAAAGCATATCGGTCACGCAGCACACGCAGCTCAGCCAGCACGTGATCCACGCTGCGCCGCCGCGCATATGAACCAAAGACCGCACGCTCAGCGGGCTGGCAGAACGCGCAGTTATACGAGCAGCCGCGGCCGGCGATGAGGGTCACAGTCGGCAGGGGCAGCCCAAGCCGCGTGGGGTAGAACCCGCCACGCAACTCGGCCTCCACATCGAACAATTCCCGTGCAGCGAACGGCAGCGCGTCCAGGTCCGGTGGCACACCGCGCTGGACGCGCAGCGGCGACTCCCCCCGCCACAGCGCATCGGCCAGGGCCACGATGGCGCGCTCGCCCTCACCCTGAACCACATAGTCGATGACAAGATCGAAGTCGTCCGGGCAGACGGTGGGGTGCAAGCCGCCCACGACGATCCAGGCAGAGGGATGTTCCTGGCGGATGACGTGGGCACAGCGCAGGGCGATGTCTCGCTCCGGGCTGGTCACGCTGATGGCCCACAATGCGGAGTTTCGCGCCCGCACGGCCCGCCGGAACGCGCCCCAGCCACGCAGACCGCGCAGGTCGATCAGATCAACGACGTGACCGGCAGCCTGCAACGTCGCGCCCAGTGAGGCCAGGCCGTGGTGGATGAGGTGCGCCTCCGGCGACCAGGGCCGCCGACCCAGACAACCGAACCCGGCGCTGGCGATGGCCGGGTAGATCAACGTCACGTTCACGATACCACCCTAAATATCTTATTGACCTTCGTATTTTTATAGGAGAGAATGTTCTGGTATAATAGCGCCATTATGAGACCCAAAGGTAGTGCAGAAACATTGGAAGTTCGTCGTCTTAAGGGTGGTCGCCTGCTCCTGGAGGGCAAGAGTG
>DAOUDX010000167.1:0-9417 GCA_034430835.1 Anaerolineae bacterium | reverse complement strand
CACTCTTGCCCTCCAGGAGCAGGCGACCACCCTTAAGACGACGAACTTCCAATGTTTCTGCACTACCTTTGGGTCTCATAATGGCGCTATTATACCAGAACATTCTCTCCTATAAAAATACGAAGGTCAATAGAAGCCATTCTGAGTGAACCTAACCAGGCTGTTCGGGAGCAATTGGTCTTGTTGTTCTCAGGCGTCCTAGAGTTCAACAACATGTTTTGTTCCTTCAAGGGCGAAGGTACCGGTGCGGTACGCCCCTTGTTCTCGCATCACATTCTGAAGCCAGAGCGGAGGCCGCTAGAAAATAATCCTTGGGGCACGCCCAAAAGTAGTGGCTCATTCTCGACGCTGTTTGAGCATCGTTTGCTGGCTGCGCAGAAATACGCAGAAACCCCGTTTGAGTTAGAGGCTGTCCGACACAATGGCCGAATAGCTGGCAAGAAAGTCTACGGCATCAACCGTCCTATATCTATCCACCCGGCTGCCAAGTTCGACGACATGCTCACAGACAGCAAGAATGCACTGATCATCTCCGGCGATTCCGCCTCATTGTCGCTCCCGGATGGCTGTGTTGACGTAGTCGTGACCGATCCGCCTTATTTTGACAACGTGCACTATTCTGAACTGGCTGATTTTTTCTACGTCTGGCTCAAGATCGCCCTGGCAAAAAGCAAGCCTACCTTTGCAGCTGATAGTACCCGCAATCCAGCCGAAGTACAGGACACGAATGCTCAAGCGTTCGAGCTAGGGTTGGGAGCCGTATTCGACGAATGTCGCCGCGTGCTCAAGCCAGATGGGATCATGGCATTCACCTTCCAACATTCTAAAGAAGAGGCCTGGCTGGCCCTGACAGGCGCATTAAGACACGCCCGTTTGCAGGTGGTGGTTGCCTATCCTATCAAAGCTGAGATGGCCGTTGCAACACCGAAAAGTCAAGCCAAAGAGCCGATTAACCTAGACGTCGTGTTTGTCTGCCGTCCCGCCTCTGCATTCGATGATCGGGAAACGCACCTTAACATGAACGGTATTCTGGCCAAGGTTGCACAGCAAGTCAGGCGTTTGACTTCGGCGGGACTGACGCTCTCACAGGGCGATCTGTTTGTGATTGCCATGAGCCAATTCGTGGCCCAGTGTCATCAAGTATCAGAGTCAAACCCCTCCACTGACGAATGGGCTGCTACCTTGACCGAGCTTCGCAAAGCACTAGACACTCTGTCTATCGAGTCTCTGTCAGAAAACCAGCCTGTGCGACAGTTACGCCTGCTTGAGGAACCGACTACCTATGCTGCTTCGTAGGCATAGAAAACCCGCTCAAGCCCTGTCTGTACTTCCTGTTTCGTCTTCGTGGCCAGGAACCGCAGAGCGCCCGTCTTCTCCAAACCAGCTTCCGGCGTTACAAACACAACACGATATCGAAAATCTGGCTCGGTCAGTGGATTCGGGAAGCGATACATCTTGCGTGTGCGAATGAACGCATCTCCGTAACTACCGAAGTGACCTTCAGATACATTGCGGTGTCCTTCGGCCAGCGCCAAATCGTTGTTCAGGAAGTCTCCATCCGTTAATACGAGGGCAATGCCTTCTACGTGCAACGTATCGCGTGGCTCGTACAAAACAAACAGATAATAGCCACACAACACTGTACCGTCAGTAACCTCGACCCCTGCTGGCAAGCGATGACTATGTTTCTTGATGAAGCGACCACACGGGATGCTACTATTGAAGTCCACATCTGTCCGGCACGGTGGACGATTGGGATCTCGCTTGGGTCTGACGTTCGCCAGTGATTTGAGTTCATACCCTTCCACAATCTCCGCCTGCGCTAACAGGAAGTCGGGCTTTGAGTTGCGCCCTTGGGCTTGCATGGTGTAGCCAGCAGCAGAAAGCAATCCCTCGAACCAATCTTGAACAAAGTACTCCTTATCATTTTCGCTACGGCGCATCCATCAATGCCTGACCTGTCAGTATTGAGCGGGCCAGCAACAGGAACACATCCGTCGCCAGACTCGTCACGGTTTTGTTGAGATCACTCATCATCTTCTTTCTTTCGGTTATGCGAGACTATATTTCCCCTCCCTCTCCCCGCAACACCTTCCGCCCGCGCTTGAGCACCTCCTCCGCATCCTCGGCCTCCTGCACCCCTAACTCGGCGTAGAACTCGGGCGTGCCGTAGGTGCGGGTCCTGACCACCACCGGCATCGGCACAGCGTGGCCCATGACGAGCGCCTGCTGGCGGGTATCCAATCGCGCCAGCACCTCGCGCAGCGCCCCCGCCCCGCTGATGCCCGAAAAGACGGCGCGGATGTCCGCCTCGTCATCAAGCAGGCAGGTGACGCGCGTGCCGATCTGGCTCATGACCTCTGGCTCAATGCCGCTGGGCCGCTGATCGACGATGAGGAGTGTCACGTTGTACTTGCGCAGCTCGCGGGCGATGGTGCCAAAGATGGTATGGCGTGCGACGGCGGGATCGAGGAACTTGTGTGCCTCTTCGATGGTGATGACCAGCGGGCGCGGCTCCTCTCCTTGCCCCCCCTGTGCGGCCTCCTTGCGCCGCACATACTGTTCGTGGATACGTCGGGTGATGTAGTTGGCGACCAAGATGTAGGCCTCCTCGCTGTTGCTATAGCGCCCGAACTCCAAGACGACGTTGATGCCCCGGTCGAGGTAGTCGAGGATCTGCTTGATGGGATCTTCCGGCGACTGCTCCTGCAGGAAATCAAAGCGGCGGATCATCCCCAGCTTGCGCTGGATGGCACCCAGCGTCCCGGCGTGGAGCGTGCCCCGATCCAGCACGCTGTCCAGGTCCTCCAGCCGATCCTCCTCATCCAGCAGCCGGGCCACCCAGCGCAGCCCCAGTCGCCGGCGCAGGAAGTAGAGCGCCCCTACCTGCACGTCGGAAAGCGCCATCAGGCTGGCCAGGCTGGCCACGTCCTCCGGCTCGATCTGGTCGTAGCCGATGCGCACAACCCCGTCGATCCGGCTCCCCCGCCGCCGGGACGACTCCTCGTCCAGCGTGAAGACGGAGACCCGGTCGTGAAAGAGCTGCCGTAGTCCCTTGATCTCCTGTCGTGTTGTCTCATCCTGGCTCTTCCAGCCATACTCATTGTGCATATCAAAGACGAGATTGACAGCCACGCCTTCCCGCATCAGCCCGGCCAACAGCGTGCGTGTGAGGAACGTCTTGCCGGTGCCGGTCTTGCCAAAAACGCCTGCCGAGCGTTCGACCAGGCGGCGCAGGTCGAGCGCCACGTGGACGCCCTCCATTTCAAGGGGGTCGCCGATGTAAAAGTAGCCCGGCTCCTCCTCCTGGCCAAAGATGAGGCCCACCTCCTCCTCGCTGGCCGGATAGACCGGGGTAAAGTGGGCGGGGATCGTCTTGACCGGCTTCGGTTCCTCGGCATCCTCCTCCAGTACCAGCATCGGCGCGACATGGATGCGTCCAAAGACCGCTGTGCCTCCGTAGACGCGGGCCAGGAAAGGATCGGAGGTGTCGGGTGGAGTCTTTTCGATGAGCGGGTTGAGGGCGTCCAGCGCCACGTCAGTGACGATGGAAAAGAAGCGCCGCCCGGTCTGCCCGCGCACGACGACGTACCGCCCCACGGCCAGCCCTTCGATCACCGTGCCGGGGTCGAGCTTGACGTCAAGTCCCTTGGAGAGGCTGCCCGCGACGACGATGCCCAGCCGCTGGGCGGGCAGGGACTCGGCGGGTCGGGAGCCGAAGAACTTGTCCAGTTCCTGTTCGGGGGATCGTTCGTTCATAAGATAACCTCGTCGTTCGAATCTTCGGTGTGCTTCTCTTGGACGGTAAAAGCAAAAGGCAAGTCGCTTGCCCACGCGATCGTCAGGATCGTACCACAGTAACCGCATGTCACGGAATCCATCTTGCGCTCGACGCGCGGTAGCTGTTCACCGCAGCCTGGGCACCTGACAGTTCGCAGGTTCGGGGCCAGAGGTCGGAGAAGACGTTTGTCCTCTGTGAGAGAATACCACAGGGGCATGTCGAGAAACCCGCTGACCATTTCAGCGATCTCGCGAAGCTTGTTCGTGAAGGGCGTTCGAAAGCCAATCATGTCGCCGGACGCAAGCCTGAACTTAAGCACGTAAAGCCCACGTTTGCCCTTTTCGAGGACCACTGCCGTGATGTCGTGCAGTGGGTATTCCTCGACGATGGTGTGCCGGTGCCACAGCGATTTCTCGGACACGGCCAAACTTCCCAGGCTCTTGTCCAGTGTATAGGTTCTCGCAGAGGCGGTCAGCAGGATGAGAACGGTGATCAGGCTGAAAAACAGAATTGCTGACAGAGAGCAGACTTCCCATCCTTGACGAATGATGATGAGTGCGGCAAAGGCCGTCATCAAGCCAGAGAACACGGCTGCAATCAGAAAGGGCGCCACCCCTGAGCGCAGCGCCAGCTTTGTCAAAGTATGCTCCACGACTTTCATCGAGTTAGCTCAATCGTCGAGCATCGGGATCGGCCCCCAGCGCTCCTCACACAGCGCGGTCAAGTCAGCCTCCATCTTGCGCATCATCCCGACTTTGTGCTGCCATGCCTGCCGGTCGTCCAGCCGCAGGATGTCCAACAAATTCCGTTCAAAGCTTTCCGGCTTGACCGGCAGGTCGCGCAGTATCTGGGTGATTCGAGAATCGTAGCGGTTGTACTCTGGCTGGTCGTTTAACACCATCAGAACGTCCACGATCGTGTTCCTGATCGTGGAGAGGTCGAGTCCTATCCATTCCCCGCGCAGCGCGTATTTCTCGTACCGGCGGATGCGCACGTGCAGCAGTCGCAGGTCGGCTCGGAGGCGAGTCCAGAGTTCCTCGTCGATATGCACGTGGCTCGGCTGGCACAATTGAGACGCGAAATCGTCCTTGTCCAGCAAGGGAACGCAGTCAAAGTCGAAATCGAGCTGGTGGGGCAGGTGATAGCTGACGTCGAACCAGGTTTCGCGGAAGACAAACTTGTCGATCACCTGCGATTTCACCGGCAGGGCGGGGTTATCCAGCCCGGCGATGGCCACCATGATGTTCTTGCAGCCGACGGCGCGCAGTCGCTCCAGCCGCTCGGCGTCGGGAATGAGGCTGCTGATGGTCACCATCAAATCCATATCCGAGTACTGATCGGCCTCACCGCTGGCACTGGAACCGACGAGGAAAACGGCCCGCACCCGTTCGTCCTCGGAGTATCCCAACGCCTTTATCAAAGCCTCGGCTATATCACGATGCATCCCTGTCCTTCTGGCCGCTTCAGACGGCCTGCAGTCGTCGCAGCACGCCTTCCAGCCGGAGCGGATCGCTGGCCATCAGCCGCGCCAGCTCACGCCCTGCTTCGACGAGGAATGGCTCCCGCTCGTGTTCGGGGCGGGCGGCGGCGCCGCTGAGGACGCTGGCCGCCAGCAACTCGTCCGCCGGCACGTCGCGCGAAGCCAGCACCAGCCGGAAGTAGTCGAAGCGCGCGGTGAAGGCCCGCACCTCCTCGTCGGTGCATTGGTAGAGCCAGTCGAGGGTCACTGGGGGATGGGCGGGCAAGCACTGGCAGATGGCCCCGTCCTCGCCGCAGCCCACTGAGAGAACGCTGACCTCGACGGGGACCTGCCGATTGTTGCGTTCGTCTTTGATGACGCCCTCATCAATATCCCTGCCGACAAAGTGGCGCGCGAAGAGGTCGTCCTCCAGGCTGACGTTGTAAACCAAGCCGTAGATGGCGCTCCCCGGCGCGATGCCATCTGCCCGCACAAACGAGCCGAAACGGGGGATATCAGGCTGCTTGAGCTCGCAGCCGGCGACGAACCCCTGGATCGCTGCCCTTAACACGCGGCCGACTTGAAGTTTATTGTCGCTCATCGGAATTTCCTCTTTCCTCGACGGGTCAATGTCTTGTAGTACTGCTTGGGCGAGAGCGCGGCGGGCACGCCGGCACGAACTAGCGCACCGGCCACCATGTCCTCGAACGCTTCCCGTTCCCGGCTGCTGATGAAAGCCATCTCGTCGGCGCGAACCAACGCGTAGGGGTAGTCGCCGGTGATGCGCGCCTGCGCGATGATAGCGCCGTGTACCAGCGCCAGCCGGCCGGCATCGTCGGCGACCCAGGCAGGCACCTCGATCCGCGCGATGGCGGGCTGCTGGCCCTCTTCGGCCAAGTTGAGGTAGAAAAAGTGGACGGTGTGGCCATCGGGACGGTAGTACTTTTCGTTGATCTGCGACGGGCTGACAAAAAGCGCCGAGCGCGCGCCTGGAGGCAGCAACTCGAAGATGGCGTAGTCGGGAAGGCGCTTCATCGGATGGTGGGGGTCTGCGTTGGCCTTTTCGATGTCTCCGCCCACGTGAGCCAGGTACAGCAGCCTGGCCACCTCGCCGCGCCTGGGGCGGCTGATGCAAGCAGCCAGGTCAGCGCCCGCTCGCCGGATATGATCGAGCTGTTGAAGGTACGCCTGAACTTTGTCTCCCTGATACTCCGGCGGCGTGTCCTTCAGCGTCCACAGGATGAGCGTGCCATCGACGACGGCGATGGTCGTCGCGTCGGGTGGTTCGGCGGCGCAGAGATCGGCCAGGCAGGTGATCTCGGCCAAGTCGCGCTTGATGTCGAGCAGGTTACCGGTGACGGGTTGGCCGTCCTCGTAGGTGTCGTCCTCGGTGTAACCGAATGCCGGCTGGCTGTAGGCCTCCGGCGTCTGGCCGCTTCCGTGCCGGTAGACGAGGGCGCCGATGTTGATCAGGTAGTAGAAGGCGACGCCGTGGCTGTCGGGCTGGATTTCCGCACCGTCGGCGGTGATGAAGGTGAAGCGCTCTGGAATAGGGGGCAGGAGGTGCTGAACGTCGATGGATTCGCTGGTCGGGATGGCAGCGCCAGAGCCGGACTCGCGGATGATCTGGCCTAGCTGCCCAGCCTGCTCGGCGTACTCGCTCAACCAGTGCTGGGCCTGCGCCACCCGTTCCGCGTACGCTTGTTTGCGGGCGGCCATCTCCTGGCCCATCGCCTGCACCTGTCCGGACAATCTGCTCAATTCGAGCGTCACTCAGGCCTCCCCGCGCCGATAACTGAGCGCCGCCACCATGCCGCCGGATCGAGCGCTCTAGGGGCATTATACCCAAGACAGTAGGCACTGGCAAGCAGGCCGAACCGTCACGAACTTGGTTTTCTTGTCTGCGATCCCGGAATCGCATATAATCAGGCCAATGGTGCAGATCGTTCCATCCCCACCCCGTTTGCATCGCGTCGCCACTGCCGCCGTTGAAGCGTGCTGGTTGGCAGCGGTCTTCCTCGTGCCGCTGGCCGTCAATCCCTGGGGTTTTAACTATGGACTGCCCAAGGTGGCCGTCTTCCGCGGACTGACGCTGCTGATGCTGGCCGCCCATCTTCTGGCGCTGGCTTGGTCGCCCACCCTCCCCGATCCCCGCCGTCGGCTGCGCCACCCCCTCGTTCTGCCGATCCTGCTCGTGGCAGGCGCTGCTCTGCTTTCTACTGTCACGTCCCTCAGCCCTCGCATTAGCTTCGTGGGATCCTACCATCGCCAGCAGGGAGCCTATCTTGCCATCTGCTTCGTCCTCTGGGCGCTGCTGGTAGCCACTCACTTGCGCACGCCCGCTCAACGGTGCAGGCTAACGATGGCCATTGCTTTGGGAGGGAGTATCGTTGCCCTCACCCCTTTCATCGAGGCGCTGCGCTGGCGGGAAAATCCGTTCACCTGGCGGCCCGGCGGCAGCCTGGGGAATCCCATTTTCCTCGGCGCTTATCTCATTATGACCATTCCCTTCACCCTGGCGCAGGGCATCAGCAGTTTCGGCACTCCCAGGCGCTGGCGGGGATGGCGCGCCCTCACCAGCCTGGCGCTGGTCCTCCAGGTCTTTGCCCTGCTCGTCACCCAGAGCCGGGGGCCGTGGGTTGGCATGGTGGTCGGAGTGGCGCTCTTCGTCGCGCTGGTCCTCTGGCCCACTCGCCGCCGGCTCGTGCTGGGTGGGCTCGCCGTGGGCGTGTTCCTGGTCGGCGGCCTGTTAGCGGGCCTGAATTTGGACGTCGTGCCTGTCGAGCGGCTGTCTGGCTTGCCCTACGTGGGGCGCGTCGCCGGAGCTATCGACACGACCAAGGGCACCACGCGCGTGCGGGTGGTGCTGTGGGAGATGGCGGGAAGCGTGGTGACGGCCTGGCCGGAGGTGGGGCTGAAGCCTGACCGGCTGCACGTTTTGCGGCCCGTCGTGGGATACGGACTAGACACCGCCTCCGCCGTCTACACCGCCGCCTATCCCCCCGAGCTGGCTCATATCGAAGATCCCGGTGCCTTCTGGGATCGGGCCCACAACGAGGTGCTCGACGTGCTGACGATGCGAGGTTGGCTGGGGTTGGCTGCCTGGGCGGTGCTAGGGATAGCCTGCGCCCGGCGCGGGCTGGCCCTTTGGCGGACCGCGGCCGGCCCCGTCGAGCGGGCCTGGGCCGCTGCACCGCTGGCCGCGCTGGCCGCTCACATCGTCGAGGTTCAATTTGCCTTCTCCATCACGGCGACGACGATGATGGGATGGCTGTGTGTGGCGTGGCTGGCTGCGCCCTCACCATCCCTCTCTGGAGCATCCCCCATGCATGCGAGGAGGGCTGAGGTGGGGCAGGGCCTCCGCTGGCGAATCTACGCTGTCGTCGGGGCGCTGCTGCTGGCACTCCCCGTCGTGTGGCTGGAAGGGGGAGCGCTTGGGGCGGACGCGCTCGTCGCTCGCGCCCGTGCGCTGGACAGAGCAGGCCAGTGGAAAGAGAGCGTCGAGCTGTACGACCGGGCGTTGGCCGTCGCCCCTCAGCAGGCAATGTACCATCAGTTCCGGGCCGAGGCGTTCTACAACCTGGCCCACGCCCTGCCCGACGATGAGATCGATCTAAAAGCTGGTTTGCTCAAAGCCGCCAGCGATGGCTTGGCTCGCGCCCGGCAATTGGAGCCGCTGGACGTCGAGCTCTATTCCAACAGCGGCATCCTGCACGCCTACTGGAGCGAAATCGCCGACGACGTTGGGCATCTGGAGATGGCGGTCGCTTTCTACCATCAAGCCTTTCGCCTGGCCCCCACGCTGGCCCGGCTGCGAGTCGATCTGGGGCACGTTTATCACAGCCATAGCCGCTATGAGGATGCACTGGCCCAGTACGATGCCGCACTAGAGATCGACCCGCAGTTCGCCGATGCCTACTACGGTGCCGCGCTGGCCTGGGAGTCTCTCGGCCGCAGCGACCTGGCCCGGCAGGCTATTCAAGATGCGTTGGAACTGGCCCCTGATTGCGAGGCGTGTCGAGATGCGCTGCAGGCGCTTGAGGAGTAGGCTGGCCAGTGCCCATCTAGTGGAGAGGTAGATAGCCGATGCGGCCCTAAATCGGGTAGGAGGGGGCCTCGCGGCCCCCGTCCTCCCACACCACCGTGCGTACGGGTCCGTACACGGCGGTTCCCACAA
>DAOUDX010000166.1:0-44543 GCA_034430835.1 Anaerolineae bacterium | reverse complement strand
AGGGAGGAACTCTACAAGAATATCCATCCCTGCCGCTTCTGTCCCGCTTTGGAGCTTGAACGGGCCGAGGAAGTCATTGAGGCTCTGCCTGACACGGTCAATCCGAAGACAGACGGGAACTGGAAGTTTGTCCAGAGTTGGGGTGACGACGCGCCTGGTTTGATGGTGACCATAACTCAATACGGTTTCAGGGAGCAGGTGAAGATGATAGGGGTGGCCCCGAAAGGCGCAGGGGCGTTGCAGGAGGTCATGGAAAAGGTGAAGGGACTTGAGCTGCCTCCCCAGCTACGCCCCTGGTCCTCAGCCAGGCTGCAACCAAGCGCGCCTCGGGCCTCTGTGTCCTTGATGGAGTCCGATTGAATGGAGACGAGCGCAGGAGAGACGCTGATGGAAGAGACGCCCAGCACAGGCAAGAGCCTCGCACACCTGATCGACCGGGCGCGGCGCATGGCCCTTCGATACGCGGGGGTGAGCCCCTATAGGCTGCACCCGAACCGGGAGGTCTGGGAGGGAATCGTCAGAGGAATAGGACGGCAAGCCTTCACGTTCGGTTGGCCGTACTGTCCCTGACAGCAGCGCACGGGCGATCCCGTGGAGGATCGCAAGTTCATCTGCCCCTGCTATCGCCACGAGAGCGATATTGCGGAGACGGGTCACTGCATCTGCCACCTGTTCGTGAGCGACGCGTATCAGCCGATGGAGGTGGAGCCTCCGCCCGTCATTGAGGGTGATAGCCCGTGGCCTCACATCGTGGTCTATGGGGCGAGCTGGTGCGAAGACACGGCACGCACCCGGCGCCTCCTCAACCGTCATGGCGTTCCATACACGCTCATCGACGTGGAGGTGGACCCTGAAGCGGCGCAGAGAGTGAAGGATTGGAACAGGGGATACCTTTCCACGCCCACGCTAGATACCGACGGGCGCATCGTTACGGAGCCTTCGGACGAGGAGCTGGCGGCGCTTTTGGGATTAGAGTGATCGGTAGCAGGGTAGGGTGGCCGGATAAGCCTGTCGATCTCCTAACCCGAACAAGCCGGAACCAAATAGGAATATCCCATCAGTCATCCTTAGGGCTTCGGCTGAGGCTCACCCGAAGCCCTCGCCGAAGTCAGGCTCAGGGTGCTCCACTTCTTGCTCCATGTGTAAGGATCTCATCGTTTGGGTGCTATTGACCCCTCGGACTTGATCCTGCCCCGCCTGTCCTACCGTGGATGGGCGGGGCAGTTTCTTCGCCATTGGGCACACGTGGAGTAGGCGTGGGCCTGGCAGCGCCTTATTGACCAGCAATCTCCTCTGTGCCATGGTATTCTAGCGCTGGTGAGTATCACCTGGTACAAGCTCTGGCGCGACATCGCGCACAGCAAAGCGCGCACTGCGCTGGTGGTGCTTTCTATGGCCATCGGCGTTTTCGTGCTGGGCGTCATTTTCGGCGCGTACGACATGATGGTCGCCGGCTTGGAAGAGGATCGCTTGACGTGGGTGCCGATCCACGTCTCAATGTGGGGCCAGTTCGGCGAGGAGGCGGAGCATGCGGCGCTGCGAGAGGAGGGGGTCACCGATGTGGAGCGCTTGATCGACGCGACGATTAACTGGCAGCTGGAGGGAGAAGCCAGTCGGCATTCGACGGACTGGCACGAAGGGCGGCTGATCGCCCGCCAGGACTATGGCGCGCAGCGTATGGGGCTGATCCGACTCGATAAGGGTACCTGGCCTGAAGGGCGGGCGCTGGCTGTGGAGACGATGACGGCCCAGGATTTCGGCATTGCGCCCGGCGATGTCTTGATCGTGCAGTCGGGCCGGCACGAGTGCCGCTTGCGGGTTTCCGGCATCATTCACGACCACGACGCCGGCTTGCCGCCGCGCTTTGGGGGAGGGGCGGATCTCTACGCCACACCCGAGACCGCCACCTGGCTGACTGGCCAGGACTTGAACCGGATCGACCTGCGCGTCGAGTCGCCCAGCATAGCGTGGTCTGGCGAGGTGGCCGACCGGGTGCGCGCGCGTTTCGACGGCATCGGCGTGCCGGTCGGCAGCACCTGGGTCAGGAACCCGGACGAGCACTGGTCGAAGGGCCCTTTCGACACGCTGCTCTCTATCCTCATCCTATCGGGCGTGTCGTCGTTGTTGGTGAGTGTGTTCTTGATCGTCAACACGACGAGCGCCACCGTCGCCCAACAGGTGTGGCAGATCGGCGTGATGAAAGTCGTGGGCGCGACGGGCGCGCGCGTGATGCGCGTGTACCTGGCGATGGGGTTGATCTACGGCAGTCTGGCCCTGTTGCTCGCCGTGCCGCTGGGAGCCATTGGCGCCTACTGGCTTGCAGAGTGGGCTCTGGGTACGTTAGGCATCGCTTTGGGACCTTTTCGGGTAACGCCGCACGCGGTGTTCATCCAGATCGCGGCAGGGCTGGCCGTGCCGCTGCTGGCGGTGGCTGTGCCGGTGGCGAACGGCGCGCGCGTCACACCGCACGCGGCGATCGGCTCCTATGGCCTGGGCGGCGACTTTGGGGAGGGGCTGCTGGACCGGTTGATGGGTGCGCTCCGGTGGCTGCCGCGGCCGATGGCGCTCAGCCTGCGCAACACCTTTCGTCGCAAGGCGCGCGCCGCGCTAACGCTGACCGCGCTGGCCCTGGGAGGGGCGCTTTTCATGGCCATCATCAGCGTCGAGGCTTCGTGCACCCACACGATCGACGTGATGCTCGGCGACTCCGGTGCTGATGCGACGATCCACTTTGCCCGCGCGCACCGCGTGGAGCGTTTGATCGCGGTGACGGAGCAGGTGCCCGGCGTGGCCACGGTCGAGGTGTGGAAGCCGTGGGGCGTTCGCTTGGAGTTGGTCGATGGGGAAGAGCGGTCGATCGTCCTCGTCGGTCTCCCCCCTGATTCCGAGATCCTGCATCCGCGCGTCGTCAGCGGGCGAGGGCTCGTATCCGGAGACGAGAACGCGATCCTGCTGCACAGTAAGGTTGCCTTCGAGGAGGGGATCGCAGTCGGCGACGAGGTGCGGTTCGACCTGAACGATCGGGAGACGGCCTGGACGGTGGTCGGGTTGGTGACCAACGCCGAGGAGCGGAGCTTTGTGCCTTTCGACTCGCTATCGCGCGAGACGGGCAGCCGCAACATTGGGTGGCGAGTCACCGTGATGGCGGAGCGGCACGATCCCGCGTCGCAGCGGCGGTTGGTTGAAGACCTGCGCGCGGTGTATGCGATGCACCACTTTGAGGCCGATGATTTCGCGACGGCCCTTCAAAGCCAGGAGAGGATCAGGTCGCGATTCGAGGTCATTCTGTATATCCTGCTGACCATATCGTTGCTGGCGGCGGCTGTGGGTGGCATTGGGCTGATGGGCACGATGTCGATCAACGTGGTCGAGCGGCGGCGCGAGATCGGCGTGATGCGCGCTACCGGCGCGACGTCGGCTGCCGTCGCCGCGATTTTCGTCGCCGAGGGGGTCGTGATCGGCGTGCTGAGTTGGGTGTTTGCCGTCCCCATCAGCTATCCCGGCGCGCGCCTTTTCAGCGACTTGGTGGGCAGCGCATTGCTGCGCACGCCGTTCGAGTTTGTGTATTCGGCGGATGGCATGGGGATGTGGTTGGTTGTCGTGAGCGTGGTTTCGGCGCTGGCCAGTCTGTGGCCGGCGCTGCGGGCCACGCGGGTGAGTGTGCGAGAGGCGTTGGCGTATGAGTGAGCGAGCTGGCGCAGCGCGCTCGTTTGTCCTCCTCCCCAGTATTAGCGTTGGGTTTCCTGGACTCGATCCAGTCTACTGACTGACTTTAGCTGTACCCCGCTTCTTCCAGACCTTCGAAGTCGTGCGAACTTGCGGTTCGCGAGACCTCGGAGGTCTGTTTGATGCACACTCGATAGCTTCCTGTTAGCTAACCGATAGGCAGTGTTTCCCCTGCCGTGGTATCTTATCTCCAGAATAGCAAGCCAAGTACATGGAGGGACAAGATGAGTAAGAACGTTTCAATTGTAGCAAGCATCGCGCTGATCGCCGTCGGGACGGTGTCGCTGCTGTCTAGCACCGTGGGCGCCTTTTTCGGCTTCCGGGTGTGGCAGCTCTGGCCGTTGTTTGTCATCGGCGCAGGGGTCGCTCTTGTGCTGCCGCCTCTGCTCGTGCGTGGCAAGCCGGGACTGGGCGCGCTCTTTATTCCGGGAGTGCCCGTCTTGACCAATGGCTGCATCCTGCTCTTCACCAGCGTTACGCGCTGGTGGGGCGCGTGGGAGTGGCTTTGGCCTATGGAGGTGACTGGCGTGGCGTTGGGCTTTCTGCTCGCCGCGGTCTATATGCGCGTGATCTGGCTGCTCATCCCGGCTGTCATCATCGGGGCCAATGGGATGCTGTTCCAGTTCTGCGCTGTCACCGGCTGGTGGGGGGTGTGGGCGGTGGCGTGGGTCATCGAGCCCCTGTCGATAGGGCTGGCGCTCCTGGCGGTCAATCTCAAGCAGCGTTCGGAGGGGCTGAAAGTGGCGGGCGTGGCGCTCTGCGCGCTGGCCGTGGTGGGGGCAGCCGAGTCGTTCGTCATCGTGACGATGTCGGCCCTATTCCCGGTGTGGTGGATGTGGCGCTGGATGGGGCCTGTGATGCTCATTCTGGCGGGCATCGCTTTGCTCGTCCTGGGGCTAGTACGGCGCTTCCCAGCTCCCAAGCTGGCCGCGAACTGAGACTTTCATTGGCTCATTGCGTATTGTAAGGCGATTGCCAACAAGGAGGATTCTGATGAAGAAGCTGGCTGTTGTGATTTCGATGTTGGTCTTGGCGCTGAGCAGCTTTGCCTGTTCGGCGGCTGGAATTGGTGTTGTGCGTGGCTCGGGCGACGTGGACGAGGAGACGTACGCGGCCAGCGGTTTTGACGCCGTCCACTTTGCCACCGTGGGCACGTTGCACGTCGAGATCGGCGAGGAAGAGGCGCTGCGCGTCGAGGCTGAGGATAATCTGATCGAGTACTTTGAGGTTGAGGTCAAGAATGGAACGCTTGAGATTGGGACGCGGGAGTTCGTTTCCCTGATTCCCACCGAGCCGGTTCACTTCTACCTGACGGCAAAATCGCTGGATTCCATCGCGGTCTCCGGGAGCGGTGATGTCGAGGCTCCGGCCCTGGAAGCGGGCGATTTCTCCGTGAAGATCAGTGGTTCGGGCGATGTGTCGATCAAGGAGCTGGTGGCCGATGCGCTCGATGTGCGTATCAGCGGCTCTGGCGATCTATCTATCGCGGATGGCGAGATCGGCGATCAAAACGTTGACGTCAGCGGCTCCGGCGAGTACAGGGCGGGAGACGTGGAGGCTGCTAAGGCTGAACGGGTCTCTGTAAAGGTGAGTGGCTCCGGGAAAGTCGATCTGGGAGAACTGGACGCCGATGTGCTCGACGTCAGGATCAGCGGGTCGGGCGAGGTGAGTGCCTCCGGTGGCGAGGTCGGCACGCAGAGAGCGAGTGTCAGTGGCTCGGGCACGTACGAGGCCAAGGACGTGGAAAGCGCCGAGGCGGAGATCCGCATCTCGGGTAGCGGCTCGGCGACGGTCTGGGCAAGCGAGCGCCTGGACGTCGAGATCGGCGGCAGTGGGCACGTCTATTACGTAGGAACCCCGATCGTGGAGAAGTCGATCAGCGGGTCGGGTGATGTCAGGCAAATTGAGAGCTAGTTCAGGGAGGGCGATGATGGAAGTGCAAACACACGGTTCGAATGGCAAGGCTCTGATCGATCTTCAGGGCGTCTTCAAGAGCTACGAGACCGGCGCAGGTGATGTCCCTGTCTTGAAAGACATCAATCTGAAAGTGCGCGAAGGCGAGTTCGTCAGCGTGGTGGGGCCTTCGGGTTCGGGCAAATCGACGATGCTGAACATGATCACCGGCATCGACCGGCCCACCGATGGCGAGGTGTTCGTCGCCGGGGAAGCCGTGCATGGGATGAGCGAGAATCAGTTGGCCCGCTGGCGAGGCAAGAATGTGGGCGTCATCTTCCAGTTCTTCCAACTGCTGCCCACACTGACGATCCTGGAAAACGTAATGCTGCCGATGGACTTTTGCAACGTCTACAGGCGACGCGAGCGCAAGGATCGGGCGATGGAGCTGCTGGAGATGGTATCCATCGCTGACCAGGCGCACAAGCTGCCCAGCGCCCTCAGCGGCGGGCAGCAGCAGCGGGCGGCCATCGCCCGCGCGCTGGCCAACGACCCGCCGGTCATCGTCGCCGACGAGCCGACGGGTAACCTGGATACGCACACCGCCGACGAGGTTTTCAACCTGTTTGAGCGGCTGGCGGCGCAGGGCAAGACGCTGATGATCGTCACGCACGACCGGCGGTTGAGTGAGCGCACGGGCCGCGTGATCCACCTGCTCGACGGGCGGCTCCACCGTGACCAGAACAACGGGCACAACGGAAAACACTAGGACCCGTTTCGGGCGCAGCATGACCAATCAGACTCGCCGGGTTTCACAAGCCTGGCGAGTCTGCGGGAGAAGCAATGGGCACCATGTGGAACAAGGTCTGGCGCGACCTGACGCGCAACAAGGCGCGTACTATCCTGGTCGTCCTGGCGACGGCCGCAGGTATCTGCTCTTTGGGCATGACCTTTGGCATGGCCGGCCTGATGCGCCAGAAGATGATCCAGTCGCACCGGGCGACGGTCATGGCGCATCTCAGATTTTGGACGACGAGCACGTTCGAGCAGGACGTGGTCGAGACGATCGCGCGCGACCCCGCCGGATGCGAAGCATCCGCCATCGTCGATGTAGAAGCCGTCGCCGTGGGCGAGTTCCGCTGGCGGCTGGAGGGCGAGACCAAGTGGCGCATCGCAGAGTTGGAAGCTCGCCCGGACTATGAGGGGCAGCGTATGAATCGGGCCGAGCTGTTGGAGGGGGACTGGCCCTCCGGGCGCACACTGGTCGCGGAGCGGCTGTCGGCTAACTTTTACGACATTGGCCCCGGCACGACGGTCGTCGTCGATTTCGGGCAGCGTGAGCGGCGGTTGCCCGTGTCGGGCGTCGCGCGCGGGCAGATCGTGCTACCGCCGCAGTTTAGCGATATAGCCACCTTCTACGTCACTCCGGAGACGCTGGCGTGGCTGACGGGCCAGCCCGAGGGGTACAACGGATTCTTTGCTCAACTGGAGTCGTTCAGCCAGGAGGGCGCCGAGGAGGCCGCGCAGCGGATTGGGCGACGGCTGGAGCTTATGGGACTGGCCAGGACAGACGAGGGTTACTTTATCACCGACCCAGATGTCCATTGGGCGCAGGAGCAGATCGACACCTCGCTGCTTGGCATGGTGGCGATAGGCGTGATCTCGCTGGGGTTGAGTGCTTTCTTGATCGTCAACACAATGAGCGCCGTCGTCGTGCAGCAGGTGTGGCAGATGGGGGTGATGAAGGTCGTCGGCGCGACGTTTTGGCGCGTGGCGCGTGTCTACCTGCTCGAGGCGTTGGTCTACGGCGTGTTGGCTGTGCTGCTGGCCGTACCGCCGTCGGCCATCGCTGCCTACGCGATATCGGCTTGGTCGCTTGATCTTTTTAACGTCCCCTCCGATTCCTTCGAGATCGTGCCGCAGGCCGTGCTGATCCAGGTGGTCGTGGGATTGACCGTGCCCGTGCTGGCAGCGTTGGTGCCGGTGATTGGCGGGGCGCGCACGACGGCGCGACAGGCGATCAGCACACGCGGGCTGGGGGGCGGGTTTGGACGGGGCTTGCTCGACCGTGCGGTGGCGCGCGTCGGCGCCGTTCGGCTGAACTCACGGCGAAGCCTGCCGCGCCCGCTGATGCTCAGCCTGCGCAACACATTCCGGCGCAAGGCGCGCATCGCGCTGACGCTGGCCGCACTGGTGCTCGGCGGCGCGATGTTCATCGTCATCACGAGCGTGCGGGATTCGATGAACGGCACCTTCGACGCGCTGCTGGCCGACTTTGGCCACGACGTGATGGCCAGGTTCGACCGGCCTCAGCGGGCAGAGCGATTGGCGGAGGTAGCCGGGGGTGTGCCCGGCGTGGCGCGCGCGGAGGTTTGGAGCGGGGCGTGGGCCTCGATGTCGTTGGAAGCGGGTGGCAAGCGCCAGGCATATCTCTGGGGGGTGCCATCCGATTCTGCCATGTTCAGCCCGCGCATCATCGAGGGGCGTGGGTTCGTCCCTGGGGATGGCCGCGCCATTCTGCTCAACAGCAAGATCGCCGAGGATGAGGGCTTCCAGATCGGCGATCGGATCGAGCTTGCCGTCGGCGAGGGAGAATCGACCTGGATGGTGGTGGGATTGGTGCTCAACATGCACAACAACCAGCGCGAGAACTTTGTTCCGCTGGACGCGCTGGCGTGGGAGATTGGCAGCGTCAATCGGGGAAACATCTTGATGGTGGAGACCGATGTGCACGATCTGGCGACGCAGCAGCGGGTGGCGCGCGAGTTGGACCTGACTCTGACCGCGTATCGGATCGATGCTGACCGCGTGGCGAGTGCCATCGAGGAGCGTGAGACCGAACGCTCGATGTTTCAAGGCATTGTCGGCATCATGCTATCCATGGCAGTCATGGCAGCTGTGGTAGGCAGCCTGGGATTGGCGAGCACGATGTCGATCAATGTGGTCGAGCGAGCGCGGGAGATCGGCGTGATGCGCGCCACCGGCGCGACGTCGTTGGCTATTGCCGGAATCGTTGTTGCTGAGGGTTTGCTGGTAGGCGTGTTGAGCTGGCTGCTGGCCGTCCCGCTTAGTTACCCCGGGGCGCTGTTCCTGAGCAACGCGCTTGGCGATTCGTTGATCAGGATCCCACTCGAGTTTACGTACTCGATAGATGGGGTAGGGCTCTGGCTGTTGGTCGTGGTAGTGCTATCGGCGCTGGCGAGCCTGTGGCCGGCGCTTCGAGCAACGCGGGTGAGCGTGCGAGAAGCTCTGGCCTATGAGTGATGGAGTTGCCGTCGTCCGTCGAGGAATAGGATGGAGCGTTGCTCGCAGCAACTGCGGGTGAGTGTGCGCGAGGCATTGGCTTACGAGTAGATGGGTTTGATGAATGCCTGATAGTCGATTGTTAGCTTACCGATAGGCAATGGGTTCTGGAACGTGGTATCGTATTGCGGAGCAAATAAGGACTAGTGATTACATGAGGAGGAACAGGTAAGATGAGAAGGGAACGTATGCTTGTGGGGTTGTTGCTATTGGCTGCTGCTGGCTTGTTGGCTGGCTGCGGGGCCACCGCGTCGGCAGCGGAGGCAACCGACGTGCCGGTGGTGGTCTCGGACGATGCCAATAAGGTGGTGGCCGAGGCTGTGATCGAGCCGGCGCGGTCAGATGCGCAGAGCTTTGAGATCGGTGGCAAGGTCGTCAAGGTGATGGTGCGGGAGGGCGATGCTGTGAGGGTGGGCGACCCGCTGGCGCGGCTGGAGACTGCCGACATGACGCGGGCGCTGGCCCAGGCAGAACTCAGCCTGGCCCAGGCCGAATTGCGGCTGGAGCAACTGGAGCAGCCGCCCGACGAGGCGGACGTGGAAACAGTCGAGGCGGCCATCGCTGACGCGCAGGCGGCCTACGCGGAGGCGTTGAAGAACATGACGCTGACAGAGGGCAGCGTGGCGGTCGGCGACCAAGTGCGGGCGGCGCGCTATGCCCGCGACGAGGCCTACCGGACGTATCAAGACCTGCAGGCCAAATATGACCGCGGCGAGCGTGGGATCGAGCAGCGCCACGTGGACCGGGCTCACGATGCGTATCAAGACGTGGAAGGCGCGTACCAGCGGGCGGTGCAGAACTCGGAGTTGCAGTTGCTGGCGGCGCGGAATGCGGTGGCTCGCGCGCAGCGGGCCTTGGAGCAGGCACAGCGGAATCTGGACGAGCTGCTGGAGGGACCGGGTGCACTGGACCTGAAGGCGGTGCGATTGGACATCGAGGCGGCGCAGTTGGCGCTGGAGCAGGCTCAGGATGCGCTTGAGGACGCGACGCTGGTGGCCCCGTTCGACGGCGTGGCGACGTCGGTGGACGTCGATCCCGGCGACACAGTTGCGCCAGGGCAGCCGGTGGTGACGCTGGCGACGCTGGATCGCTTGCAGGCGCGGACGACCGACCTGACGGAGCTGGATGTGGTGCGGGTGAAGGTAGGGCAGGAGGTGGTGGTGACGGTGGACGCGCTGCCTGAGCAGGAGTTCGCGGGCGTGGTGAGCGAGATCGCGCTGCAGCCTGGGGACTATCGCGGCGACGTGGTGTACTCGGTGACCGTCGATCTGGCCGACGTGGCCGACTCCCCGCTGCGCTGGGGGATGACGGCGCTGGTAGAGATCAAGCCACAGTGAAGACCAGACTCGGGGTGCGGTGTGCTTGGGAGTGTGTCGCACCCCTGCTGGTCAAGCATGATGTGCTCGTTGCCGAATCGCGCGAAAAAGTGCGGAGGGGTTGATGCTTTCGAGATTGCGTTGGAACAAGGTGTTGCGGGATGCCTGGCGGCACAAGGCGCGTAGCGTGCTCGTCGTGACGGCTATCGCCGTGGGCGTGGCGTCCTTTGGGATGATCCTCACGGCCCGGACGGCGGCTGTGCGCGATATGTATGACGGCTACTGGGCCAATGTGCCACCCAATATCATTCTCTACACGGAGCCGTTCGATGAGGACCTGCTCTCTATGGTCCGCGACATGCCGGAAGTGGCCGACGTCGAGGCGCGCTTCGGTGGATATGCGCGCGTTCAGTCAGGCGGGGACGATCAGTGGGCCAACATAGAGCTGACCGTCCTCGAGGACTATGACGACTCGCGCATCAGCGTCGTGCGGCCGGAGAGCGGCGCGTGGCCGCCGGGACGGCGCGATATGCTGCTGGAACGCTCGTCTCTATCCATCTTCGACGTGGCGGTGGGCGATACGGTGACGCTCGAGATGCCCGGCGGCGCGCAGAAGCGACTGCCGGTCGCCGGCCTGACCCACGAGTTCAACTATTTCTCCTCCTACATCAGCCGGTACGTGCACGGGTACGTCACTTTCGACACGCTCGAATGGCTGGGTCTGGAGGCGGGTTACAACCAGGTCTACATCACCGTGGCTGAGAACGGCTTGGATGCGGCCCACCTGGAGCGCGTCCGGAACGATGTGACCGACAGGCTGGAGCGCTGCGGCTATACTATCACGGGGTTTGACGATTTCCTTACCCGGCCGGGCAAGCACTGGGCATATGACTTTTTCTCGGCGCTGATGCTGGTGATGGGAGCGGTGGGTGTGCTTTCACTGCTCCTAAGCGGTTTCCTGGTCGTCAATACCGTCATGGCTCTGCTGGCCCAGGAGATGCGCCAGATCGGCGTGATGAAGGCGGTTGGCGCGCGGCGCGGCCAGGTGATGGGGGTCTATCTCAGCACTGTCATGCTCTACGGTGGGCTGGCGCTCGCCATCGCCGTGCCGCTGGGGCTGGCGAGCGGGCGTTGGTTCTCCGACTTTGGCGCGATGGTGATGAACTATGACATCGTCAGCTACGGGTTGGAGCCGTGGGTGCTGGGTTTGCAGGCGGCGATGGCGCTGGGCGTGCCTGCCGTGGCGGCGCTCGTCCCCGTCTACATCGGGACGCGCAAGACGGTGCGCGAGGCGATCGGTGACTATGGCATCGGTGACGGGCGTGCGGGCTTCGTCGAACGGCTGATGGGCCGCGTGCATGGCCTGCCGCGTCCCTTGATGCTGAGCTTGCGCAACACCTTCCGCCGCAAGGCGCGGCTGGCGCTCACTCTGGGGGCGTTGTCGCTGGCGGGCGCCATCTTCATCGGCGTCTTCAACACCCGGGCCTCTATGGTGGGGTTGCTTGACTGCATATTCGACCTGTTTAGCTACGAAATCGAGATCGCGTTTGATGAGCCCGTTCGTCCCCAGCGCGTCGAGGCGGTGGCCGCCCAGATGGAGGGGGTCACGCGCGTGGAAAGTTGGATCAGGATCAATGCCACGCGCGTTATGCCAGACGACAGTCTGGGAACCGCCCTTAGTTTCTTTGGCATACCGACAGATCAGGAAACGATCAAACCCACAGTGGTGGAAGGGCGCTGGCTGCAGCCACAGGATGAGAATGCCGTAGTCGTCACTACAGGGCTGTTGCGCTTCGCGCCCGATCTAGGCGTGGGCGATGAGCTGGTCGTCGAGATCGATGGCCGTGAATCGTTCTGGCAGGTCGTCGGTATTGTGATGCTGGTGTCCAACGGCGGGGGGAACATCGGGTATGCCAACTATCCGGCCCTGGCCGACGCTGCCGGGCTGGTGGGACGTGCGAGCCTGGCTGTGTTCAAGATTCAGGATGCAGATGATCCGGTAGCCCAGAAGACAATGGCGCGTGCTTTGGAGGAACAGTACGAGCGCGCCGGTATGTCAGTGAGCTATTCGCAGGTTCAGAGCGAGGCGATCGCGAACAGCGTGGATCAGGTCGATATGGTTGTATATTTCCTGATGATGATGGCGGTGCTATTGGCCGCCGTCGGCGGGTTGGGACTGGCAGCGACGATGGGGTTGAACGTGTTGGAACGCACCCGCGAGATCGGCGTGCTGCGCGCCATCGGCGCATCCAACGGCTCGATGTGGTCCATTATCCTGGTAGAGGGCGTGCTGGTCGGATTCATCAGTTGGGGATTGGGTGTGCTCCTGTCCTATCCGTTAGGCAACCTGCTCAGCGGAGGTGTGGGGATGGCTTTCATGGGGGTTTGGACCGACTATGTGTACTCGTTTACGGGGGTCTGGTTGTGGTTGGGGCTCGCGGTGATCGTCTCGGCGCTGGCCAGCCTGGCCCCGGCCCGCCGTGCGTCGCGCATCAGCGTGCGGGAAGCGTTGGCGTATGAGTAGGGGTATCTTCTCAATAAGCCGGGGGAATGACCATAGCCTCACCCCCCCCCCCCTCAATCCCCCCCACGAGGGGGAAGTCTCCCTCCCCCCATGGGGGTGGGCTGGGGTGGGGGAAAGGCCCCGGAATATTGAAGAGATACGGGTAGGGTGTACCAAGACCTCGGAGGTCTGACAGACCTCTGAGGTCTGAGAAGGAAAAGTAAAAGGCCCTGCCATTTCGGCAGGGCCTTCTGCTATCTGGAGCTTTTGGCTGTTACGACCCCGGCGTCGGGGTTGGTCTGGGCTCCGACGTTGGCGTTGCCGTTTCCTCGTCTTCCGGCGTCTCCGTCTCCTCGACCTCTGACGGTGTCGGCTCCTCACTCTCCGACGTCGGCGTCTCTGTGGTACTTGCCTCCGGCGTCGTCGTTACTTCGGCGGCGGGCGTCGTTGTCTCCTCAGCCCCTGGCGTGCCCTCGGGGCTCTCGCCGGGCGTCGGCGTCTCCACCGGGCTTGGCGGCGGGACGGGCGTGGCCGGGTAGGGTGGGTTATCCACCAGCTCGATCAACCCGTTCACGTACTCTCCCGACACCAGGTGCACCCGCGCGTCTCCCTGTACCCGCACGTAGCGGCCTGTGGCCCCGGGGTTCTCGTCCCCGATGGTCAGGCTGACAGTCGTTCCATCCTTCAATCCTATCGTGACCTCCGCCGTGGGCTCTGCCAGCCCAAAGTCGGCCGGGTCAACGCCCTCCAGAACAAGGGTCGATCGCATGCCGGCTATCCTGAACACCAGGTCGTTGAGGCGTTCGTTATTGGCCTCGCTGGGCGTCGGCGCGGTGACGCGCCACTCTGCGCCGGTGCGCTCGACCGTCGTCATCAGGAACCCCTTGGTGACAGAGATGCGCACGATGTCGCCGCCCCCGAACTCGAAGAAGGCGATCGGCGTCGGCTGAACGTTGTCGGATTCCGCCGGCTTTCCAAGGAGAGGCACGATCCAGATGGCAAAGGCCGCCAGCAGGACCGCAACGCCCCCCAGTATCGCCGTCGGAAGCCATGGTTTACGCTGATTCACTGTCCTGCCTCCTTGCCGTCTTGCTCCACGCGGTCAACGCGACCCTTCTCACGATCCACATGGCGAGACCTGCAAGCAGGATCGCGCCGGGGATGGCGATGACGCTGATCAAGAAGATGACGTTCTTGGTGATGTCGTCGAATATCACAGCGCCGCGCATCGTGTCCTTGGGGCCGATGGCGATCAGCCGCTCCTCCTCCGCCAGCCAGTTGACTGCGTTGAGGAACAGTTGGCTGTTTCCCTCTATTTCTGCAAAGAAGTTGGAGGCAAAGTCCGCATCGCCAACCAGCACAATGCGTGTCTTGGAGCTCGCTCCCTCGGTGCCGAACGGCGGCGGGGATTCGATAGCCGCCGCGAGTGTTACAGGCCCCGCTATGTCCGCTTCGTCTCGTGCGATCTCGGTACCTGTCTCCACCCAGCTTTGGTCTGTCGTCTCAACCAAGGCAACGTAAGTGACACCGGCAGGGGTGGCCTCTGTCTGCTCAATTGCGCGGGCTCCTGGATAGAGGGTTATCATTCGGTTGTCCATATCCTGCGTGATCGGGCTGTAGCCGTAGCGGATGGCGACTGGCATGGCGATGCTTTGGTAGGAGTTGACGGGATCGGCGACGATCCCCGCCTGGAACTGCACTTTCCAGTTGGAAAGGGCGAGGCCCAACCCTGCTTCGTAGAACGGGTCCTGTAGAATGAGCGCCCTGCCTCCGCTGGCCAGGTACGACTGCAAGCGTGTCAATTCATCCTCCAACAGCTTGCTCTGAGGGTTGGCGATGACGATGACGGCCGCGTCGCTGGGCACGGTGCTCGTGATCGCCAGGTTGAGGGTCTTGACCTCGTAATTCTGGTCGCGCAACTTCTCGGCCATGGTCGAGTAACCTTCGTCAGCGCTGTCCTCAGGACTGCGCTCGCCGTGGCCGGTGAGGAAGTAGACCACCTTCGCTTTCTCACTGGTGACTTTCAGGAGCGCGCTGGTGATATCCTGCTCCCGGGCCGAGTAGACCCTCTCCGTGCGGTCGCCGCTCTGGATGAGCAGACCCTGGTACGGTTCCGCGTATGCGCGCGCCTCCAGTGGCTGCCGGTCGGGGTCGATCATTATGGGCTCGCCGAGGTAGTTGTTCTTGTCCGCGCGCTCGTACTGGTCGAGAAGCTCCTGGAAGCTTTCCTGCTGGCTGTAGGTGTCGGCGGTGAAGAAGCCGACGATGTGGACCTGCTGTCCGATCTCTGCCACCACCTGCTTGGACTGTGGCGAGAGGGTGTGGACCTTGGTCGCGGTAAAGTCGTGGGTGTACTTGAACCACTCCTGGTCGGCGGCATAGTTCAGAAAGACCAGGATGGCGATGAAGGCGAGACTCATCACGGCGGCGTTGAGCCCGTAGCGGGTGCCGCGCTTGGTGAGGGTCGCCCGCACTTGCGTTGGATTGCCCAGGATGAACAGTGCGCCCAGCAGGATGCCGAGGGCCAGGAACACGATGGTCAGCACGTCGAATCGCCGCCAGACCAAGTAGCGGATCAGAAAGGCGGCCAGTGAGGCCAGGGCCAGGGGGCCTGTGATGTAGCTATACTCTTTGAGAAAGCGTTGGAAGTCCGAGCGATTCATTACCGCCACCTCCTTGCCTGCAGTGCCTGCGTGGCCAGGAACAGGCTAGCAGCCACCAGGGTGATGTAGTAGACGACGTGCACCGTGCTGAAGAGTCCGTCGGCAAAGTCGCGATAATGGGTGAAGAAGGCAATGCGTTCCAAGACCTTGCCCCAGAATGTACCGTACACTTGCGGGCCTGCAAACTCCAACAGCCACATGACAACACCGATGCCGATGGCCACGATGGCGGCGGCGGGTTGGTTGCTGGTGAGGGTCGAGGCCATCGTGCCGATGGCCAGCAGCGACGCGCCGACGAGGAAAAAGCCCACGTACAGGCTGAACGTCGCGCCCGGGTCCGGATCGCCCACCCAGGCCAGAATGGCGACCTGATAGAGGCTGATCACGAGCGTCAGCGCAAACAGCCCCAGGCTGGCGAGATACTTGCCCACGACCAGCTCCCAGTCCCGGATCGGGGCAGTGAGCACGACCTCCAGGGTGCCCGAACGCTGCTCCTCGGCCAGCAGCCGCATCGTCACCACGGCGGCATAGAGGATGAGAAAGAAGTAAAGCCATCCACTGGCCATCATGTCACTCATCGCCATAGGCTGTCTGTAGAGGTTGCTGTAGGTAAGGAAGAGTTGGAACAGGAAGCCCTCTACCGCCAGGAAGGCGGCCATGACCACGTAGGCGAGGGGAGAGCTAAAGTAGGCGTACAACTCGCGTTTGGTGATGGTCCATACGTTACGCATCTTCTCCCTCCTCCCTTTCCTCTGTCGTGACTCCTTCGGCCAGTTCCTCCAGGGCCACGCCTTCCGTCAACTTGAGAAAGATCTCCTCCAGGCTCATGCTCACCGTGCGCAGCTCCAGCAGCTCCCAGCCGCGATCGATGACGGCGCGGGCCAGCTCGGCGCGGGTGTCGCGCCCCTGGGCGCAAGAGACCTGATAGGCGCCGTCTTCGACGAACTCGACGCTGGTCACCCCATCCACGCGCTTCAGCAGATCCTTGGCCTCCGTGCTGTTGGCGCCGGCGATGCTGATCATCACCCGGTCTTGATCTTGCACACGCTCGGTCAGCTCGGCCGGCGTCCCGGAGGCCACGATCTCTCCGTCGTTGATGATGAGCATGCGGCTGCAGGTCTGGCTGACCTCGGAGAGGATGTGGGAGCTGAGGATGATGGTCTGCTCGCGCCCGATCTCTTGGACGAGGGAGCGCACCTCCGTCACCTGCCTGGGATCGAGGCCGATGGTGGGCTCGTCGAGGATCAGCACCTCCGGCTCGTGGAGCAGGGCTTGCGCCAGCCCGACGCGCTGGCGGTACCCCTTGGAGAGCTGGCCGATGGGCATGCGGGCGCGCGGCGTGGTGCCGGTGATCTCCATGGCCCGCCCGACAGCCTCTACCTTGTTCTCCAACTGGCGCAGGTCGGCCATATAGTTCAGATAGGCCTGCACGGTCATCTCGGGGTAGAGGGGCACCGTCTCCGGCATATAGCCGATGCGACGGCGCACCTCCAGCGAGTCGTAGAACACGTCGTATCCTGCGATCCGTGCAGTGCCGGCGCTGGCGGGCAGGTAGCCGGTGAGGATGCGCATCGTCGTTGATTTTCCTGCTCCGTTGGGCCCCAGGAAGCCGACGATCTCTCCTTTGTCAACCTGGAAGTTGACGTTGTAGACGGCTCGGACGGGGCCATAATAGCGGGTTAAGTTTTCGACTTCTATCATTATGGTCTCACCTCCTACTGTGGTTGACACAAAACAAAGAGCACTGTGTAGCGATCACTTGCTGCTACCGCCGAAGTGCTCCTTCTGCGGGTTGGCTTATTCCAGCCAGGGCATACTTATACCACCACTGAGGAGAGTTGTCAAATGGAAGTAGGACGGATTGCCAATCCGTCCTACTGCGCCGGAAGGCGCACGGTGAATTTGCTACCCAGTCCCATCACGCTCTCGGCGGCGATGGCACCGCCGTGCGCCTCGACGATTTCCCTGGTGATGGCCAGCCCAAGTCCGGCTCCCCGCTTGCGCGGGCGCGACTCGTCCACCTGGTAGAAGCGCTCAAAGATGCGGGAGAGCGCCTCGGATGGGATGCCTTTGCCGGTGTCGGTGACGCCGATCTCGATAACGGATTCTTCCGCCAGTTGACGCGCTGCGACGGTCACCCTGCCCCCGGCAGGGCTGTGCGCGACGCCGTTGTCGATCAGGTTGGCAAAGACCTGCGCCAGCCGGTCAGCGTCGCCGGCGACGAGCAACTGCTCCGGGGCGTCCAGCACGAGGGTCACCTGCGCCGCCTGCGCCTGGGGCATTAGCTTTTCCACGCAGCCCTGCAGCAGCGGGCCGATCTCGACCGGATCGCGGGCCAGCGCCATCTGCCCGGCGTCGAAGCGGGCCAGTGTGAGCAAGTCGTCCACCATACGGCGCATGCGCTCCGCCTCGTCGTGGATGACGCGGGCCGAGCGGGCTGTCGCCTCGGGCGTCGAGGCGGTGCCGTCGAGCAGCGCCTGGGAAAAGCCCTGGATGGAGGTGAGGGGGGTCTTGAGCTCGTGGGAGACATTGGCCACGAAATCCCGCTGCGATTGCTGGGCCGCCTCTACCTGGTCAACCATCGTATTGAACGAGCGGGCCAGCGCCCGCACCTCGGCAGGGCCGGAGGCTGGCGCGCGCGTACCGGCCTCGCCGCGGGCGATGGCCTCCGCCGCGTTCGCCACCCGCCGCAGCGGCTTGGAGACGGAGCGGCTGATGAGCAACGCCAGCAGCACGGAGAGGATCAGGGCCACCAATCCCGCCTGCAACAGCGGCGGCAGGAGGTTCTCGGCGAACCAGACCAGGGCCGTCAGGCGGGGCGCGACGAAGAGCAGCGACTGCCGCCCGCCGCCGGAGGCGGGGATCATCTGGCCGGCGAATATCCATCGCCCGCCGTTAGGGGCGGTAAAGGTGCCCTGGATGCGGTTCTGCACGGCCCGCAGGCGGGCGACCTCCTCCAACTGCTCTCCTACCCACGCCTCCTCGCTATCGAAGCGGACGACGTTTCTATCGTCCACCAGCAGGATGTGCACCTCTTGCTCGTCGGCTGCTGCTGCCAGCAGGCTGGAAAGCGCTTCAGGGGAGTTGAGCGCAGGACGGAGCGTGGGCATCGTCGCGCGAGCCGCGGCGTCCAGGCGCAGGGCGATCAGGTTCGTCCACAGCGGGCTGGTGCGCAGGAACACGAGCAGCCCCAGCCCCACCAGCGCCAGGCAGACGAGGATGACGAGGACGTAGGATATGAGTAAGCGGGTGTTTAGACTACGGAACATATCTATGAGCCGATACGAACCTCAATGCTCGCTTTGTCTGCTTCACGATTATCACACACTGATTGTCGCCGATGATTGCCTCGATTGTCGTCGATGATTGGTGCAATTGTCGCCGATGATTGGCCTGATCGTCGCCGATGATTGGCTCGATCATCGTCGGCGACGAACGCCAACTGCCGCTGCTGCCTGCCTATACAACCCCAAACGTCAGCAATAGCATCCAAAGGACAATGACCAAGACACTGCATTTCAGGGACCACAATCTGATTCTCACAAGTGCCAAGTAGAACTGGTTCTTGTAGTAATTGTGTACCTGAAGGAGATAAAGCTGCTGGATATTGTCTGTGAGCGCCTGGTCAAGGGTCTCGGTACGGTATTTCTCCGCAAACTCTTTCAAGCCCTTCAGGTAGGGTTTCTGGGTTCTCTCGAACCTGGTGGACGGGAAGATGGCGCGCCTAGATATCTTCAATACATAGGGGTTTCCATAGTAGAACCATTTCCACTTGTTGCCAAACTTCTCCAGTTTAAGGAAAGGATACCGAAACCATGATTGAAATTCGAATACAACAATGATCGCGAGCGAGAAAGCGATGTGGAGTCCAAGCAGCACGGCGATCAGTAGAAGCCAGTTCCTTAGGCCTGCTTGCGAGGCGATCACAACACCTAAGGCAGTCAACAGAATCACCAAGTACTGGAGTGTGAAGTTGTAGATACTGCCTCTTCTGTCCTCGATCGCGCTTGTCATTTCGTGGTAGTATTCAATGAGACTCTTAACCTCGTGGTTCTTAGCGCTTTTCTCTTCTTCCGAGAGAGTAGCTAATCTCGCTATTTCCTCTTCAACCTCGTGCTCTAAGCGGCGACGCTCCGCTTGCGATTTCTCTCCTCTATTCTGTCCTAACAATCTCCTAAGTAAGGGGTTTCTCTTTGCGGTAGACGCAATTCTCTTGATCATCATACTCTCCTTTCCAAGTGACTCCTAGGAAGGCATCAGGCGCATTGGTCGTGCCCGGACTGTTCCACTTGACCTGGAGGTATTCAAGCATTGCAGTTTTTTGGTCAATGCGCGAGTTCGAGTTTAGTATTCTGCGTATGCTCTTGTCTGGGAACCAGTGAGAGCGTAGCTGGTCAAAACCGATGTGCTCGTCAGGAGACTCCCTGATAACGTTTGCGAAGTTGCCCTGAAACCAGTTGCGGAACCCGGGTAGATCATCAATGCCACAGCAACATCGCGTGTCCCCAAGATGATGTATGGCGTAATCCCCGGCTCCGTACGTCATTCCACTCTGATGAATTGCATAGATGAGGGGTTGCAGAGCTTCCCACTTATACTCGTTTGGCAGTAGCCACTCCCTTCCCACAAGTCTAGCCCCCATTCTGTGGTAGAGCTCATCATACCTGTGGCCTGTCTCGATATAGAGCTGGTCTATCCAAGAGACGTTCTTCTCTACCGGGATCTTCAGAAACTCCACAATCACGTGCCTGGCGCCTGCCTCCGCTACTGCAGGGATCAGTGTTTTTTCGGCATGACGTGTCATCTCGGGCAAGAGCGGCTGTAGTCGTATTATCACTGGGATGCCCAAATCGGTCAATGTTTTCACGGCTCTCAGACGATCGCAAGGCGATGGAACCAATGGCTCGATTTTCGAGGTCAACTCTGGTTCGAGGACTGAAAACGATATCTGTACGGCCAAGTTGGCCATGCACTGCAAAGCACTCAGAGTGCTTTCTTTGGTCAGTTCATCTGTCTGTTTCGTGCTGATGATGGTGGGGTAGTTGTGCTCGGCGAGATGCTTGAGCAGTCTCCTGCTTGCTTGGGAAGTAGTCGGACTGCAGAATGGATCACTGACTCCGCCGAAGTGAATAGGAACTCTATGCCGAAGCATCTGCCCAGCAATATCCAACCTGGCCGGGTGCATGCTAAAGGCTCTGTCCAGCTTCCTGCGAATCGTCAGTGGGTTTGCTATCTGGTATTGCGAGGTCTTTCTGCCTCCCTTCGACATTGCAAAGCAGTAGAGGCAACCTAGATCGCATTTAGGGGTGGTATCTAGGCGAAAAGGGATTCCGCAGAAGTAGAACTGGCTGGTGACAGAGAGCGAATACTTGTACTCTCTCACGGATCAATCCTTTTGCGCAGTTGGTGTACTGTCAGAATAGCTGTCGCGCGCAGGGCATATCGCCTAGCATTTCTGTGGCGAACACCCGCTCCACTCACGCCACCAGCTTGTACCCCATGCTCAGCACCGTCTCGATCTCGACGTTGGGCGCAGCCAGCCGCTTGCGCAGGTAGCCTCAAGACTCACCCTTGATTTCCTCGATGAGCGCCTCGATCTCGCGAATCAGCGCGGGCAGGTTGGGCCGTGCAAAGCTCATCTCCGGGGCCGGGACTCGCGTTTGATGTCGGGAGAGATGTGAAATGGGGGCTTTCGGACCACACGCTCACGGTCGATCGCTCTACCGCAGACCGGTCTAGCCGATCGGCGACAAAGGCGCTGTATTGCGCGAGCGACTTCAGGGGCTCGTCGGCCATCTTCAGTAAGCGGGCTGAACGCGCAGCGTTTCGACGATGTCGTGTTGCTGCATCTGTTCTGCATAGGCCTGCTTGCGCCGCAGCCAGGTCTCGTAGATGCCTTTCCACCGGCCCAAGTCCGCTCTCGTCTCGTCGTATTCGTCGAATTCGGCCAGCTCGCCGGCGAGGAGCGCTTGGTGGAAGTCGGCGCTGAGGATGCCGTATTTCTCTTCGTACAGGGACAGGCGACGTTCCAGCAACTTCATTTCAATCACGAGTTCGTGAATTTCCATCTTGCCACCTCGGCAGGGAATCTGTCTGCGCTAACTTTACACCAATTCGTCAGGCTGGGCAAGCCCTTGTTTCGATTCTGCTCACGCCACCAGCTTGTACCCCACGCTCAGCACCGTCTCGATCTCGACGTTGGACCCGGCCAGCCGCTTGCGTAGGTGGGCGATATGCATGTCCACCGTGCGCGTCTCGCCGTAAAAGTCGTACCCCCACACCAGCTCCAGCAGCTTTTCCCGGCTGAGGACGATGCCACGGTGCTCGGCGAGCGTCAGCAGTAGGTCGAACTCCTTGGGCCGTCGCCCGCCGATTCGACGCGAAAGCCCTCTTGCTCCAGGTAGAGCGCCACCAGCTCGACGATGTTGGCCTCGTCGTCCACGACCAGGATAGTTTCGCCTGCCATGCCTGCCTCACTCCGAGCGTCTGAGCAACAGGATTCTCCCTTGCGCCCAGCTCAATTCAGCCTCTTGCCGATAATGGGTCTGAAGGTACCCCACTATCTCAGGAGCGTACTGCTCGAAATTCTGACGCTCCGGCAAGTAAACGACCCACTCAGGAGGTTGCTCCTCAAGAATTGACAGAATCCTACTCTTGAGCGGGTCTGACATATTCCAGGGATAACTAAAGATCCAGAACCTGGGGGGCAAATGCCGCATTAGGTAGTATAGGTTGGCCGTCACCTCTTCGTCAGGGAACAAATACATGCTATCCGCCGGTCCAATGTACTGCTCGAGATCGCTCGCCAACGGCTGCAGATCGGAGTATTCCAGTATCCTTCGTGGTTGCTCCACACCGACAAGCGGCAGGTAGGCAGGGCCCACCCAGATCAACCAGAAGATCGACAACGCAAGAGCCGTCCCTGCCACGAAGGGACGGCCAGCAGCGCTCGAACGCCAGGCCTGAGCGAGTGTCAGAGAGGACAGCCACACGGCTGCTGGCAGGACAGCCTGCAGATGAAATAACTCAAACCGGGGATAGGTGGTGAGGCTGCTGGCCGCAAACAGGACCAATCCCCACCCAAAGTACGGCCACATGTGGTCGCCTTTGCGTTTCAGATCAACCAGGTAAAAGAGCGCCGGAAACAGCAGCAGGAAACATCCAACGAGCAAGTGAATCTGGTTGGGCGTCGGCGACTGGACGGCCAGAGACCCATAATCACTCGTCAGAGCGTACCCTATCGTCCAATACAAGAAACCCGCCAGTGTGCCCGCCCGGACATACTGGTAGACAGTGAATGCCAACACAGGTAGAATCACGCCCAAGCCGATGAGGGCGAGCTCTCGAAGATTCCCCAGGACAGGACGGTTAAGGTGCTGGTTTGCCAGCGCAGTCCACACCAGGAGCGCCAAGATCACGACCGCGCTATGCTGCTTGGTAAGCAGGGCAATGCCACCAATGAAACCCAGAAAAAGAGATGACCCGACCGAGCGCCGGGAGGCACAAGGGTCATAGCACAACAACAGGAGCGCATAGAGCGGCGTAAGAAAGGTCTCGTGCCAGAGTTTGCCAAAGCCAAAGGTGGGCGACCAGACGACAAAGAGCCAGGCAGCCCATAACCCGCCCAGCCAACCGGCTGTGCGCCGCGCTGCCATGAAGGTTAGCAGCGTCGAGAGCGAGATGAGCGCGACGAGAACCAGCTTGGCTAACTGCAGCCCATCTGGAATCACGTACCTGAGCGCAGCAAGTGTCAGCGGCATCAGTGGGCTGTGCAGATCGGCGATGTCCTCGTACAACACAAACCCCCGTTGCATCAGCCAGGGCTGCAGGATCACGCGTGGTCCCAAGGACAGCGTCAGCCTGTCGTAATAGACAAATGCCTGAAAGAGCAACAGGCACACCAGGCTTGCCACAGCCAATAGTGGCAACCACGCCCGCCCTCTCTCACGCAAAGTTTGGCTCCCGCCGACAACGCGAAGCGTCATAACGCGATGCCTTCCGCCAGACACCAGGCCAACGAGCGGCGCATCCCTTCCTCGAGGTCAATCGTCGGCATGTACCCCAGCTCACGCTGCGCTTTCTCGATTGAGCAGGCGATGGTCTTGTTCATCTCCGACAGCACGTGGATTTTCTGCTGATAGAGCCCGATGCCTTGGAGCAGTGCGTCGGCCAACCAAGCCACCTCGCTCGCCACAGATGGCAGTCTCAGTCGCTTGTGCGCCACAACGAGCCCAAACTCGTCCTCCATCAACCTCTCTACAGTCGCCACGATCTCGTTCATCGAATAGGGGCGACTATCAGCCACCCAATACGTCTGGCCATTTGCTGCCGGGGCGTTTTCGCAAAGCAACAACGCCTGGCACAGGTTGTCTATGTAGACCATCGAGCGCAGATTCTCCCCGTCGCCCACAATCGGTGCGCTGCCACGTCTGATCATCCGGAAAAACGTCGTTTGACGCTCTGGCTGATCGGGGCCGTAGAACCACGTCGGGCGAACGATCACGGTCTCCAGGCTACCACGCGCCTGGTACTCCTTCACGATCTGTTCCATCAGCACCTTGGAGCGGCCATAGTTCATGTAAGGGTTGTAGGGCGATTCCTCATCAAAAAGGTGGTTGCGCCGGGGATTCGTCCCGATAGGAGAGTTGGACGATACTGCCATGACGCGTCGAATGCCAGCGGCTTCGGCCTCGTGCAACAGGCGGCGGGTGCCTTCCACGTTGACGTCGAAGAACTCACGGGTGGACCGCGCCGGATGCACGACGCCAGCACAATGAAAGAGCGTCGCCCCTGCGGCTCCCTTGCAGAAGGCCTTCAACGAGTCCAGATCGCGCAAATCACCTTCAACGACTTCCACCCCATCCAGAGCAGAGAATGCCCCAGCATCCTGGCCGGGCATCGAAAGGCAGCGTATCCGGCGCACGTTTTTCGGCCTCGACAAAGACGGCAGGTCCGGCATTCCTTCCGACAACACGCGAACCAGCCGTGTGCCCAACCAGCCAGGTACTCCTGTGACCAACGTCAGTGACATAAAGTCCTTCTACCCTGCCTTGGTGACGACGTTCAGTTCCGGCAGCAGGACGTAAGGGGCGAGGGGGCCGCTCTGCACCCACGCCGTCTCCCGGCTTAGCGCCGCGACGTGGCGCAGGTCCTGGTAGACGTTGCCGGCGATAGATACGTCCTTGACCCGGCCCACGATCTGGCCGCCCTCGATCTTGAAGGCCAAGCTGAGGTTGTTGGAAAAGTCGCCGCCGATGATGTTGCCCTGCCCGATGCCGAGGACATCCTCCACCAGCAGCCCTTCCTCGATCCCGGCGATGATTGCCTCGATCGTTGCCGATCGGATGCACGGGCCAGCCTTTACGCCAATTCCCCCAGCGAGCGCCGGATCTCCGCCAGCTCCCCATCCGTGATGGACCACAGCTCCGCCGCCGCCTCGTCCACCTGGGCCTCGACCATCGCCAGCCGCCTGGAGACCTCCGAGGTTTCCGAAACCTCGGAGGTCTGAGCCGCCAGCGCGTGCGCCTGCTGCGACAACTCCGCTAGGTGGGCGTGGGTTGGGTTGCTGGGCCTATACTTCTGGAGCGGAACATGTTCAAGAATAGAGGGGGTTCCAAACCCTCTGCCTGAAGCTGAGAACGAGGACACAATCATCCGGGTGATGTTAGAGTTCATCAGGGCGCACACGAAATGTGCCTCTTCCACTGTCTTGGTGGCGACCAGGGTAACCGTGTCGATGGGTATCAACACCTTGTCTCCGACGTTCGGATCATCTATCCTGCCGACCACGGCGGCGCGCAGCGTGTTGTCCATCCTGCGCCACACAACCTTGTGCTCAGCAAAGGTGTAGGATCCGATTGCAAACATGGCATAAAAAGCGCTGCGCTCCATTATCCTTTTAACAGCCCTTGAACCTCTGCTTCTCAAGACCTGCTCAAATTCCTTCAGATACGAATACACATCTGGATACTCGATCTTAAGCCAGCTTTCGTCATATGCCATCCGCGTCTCAACGTCTTGCACCATAAGCACGTATGCACGAGGATCGACCTTCCATCGCAGCACGTCGGCCCCCTTAATGGCTGGGAAGAGGAGATCGGGCTTGACAGTTCTTCTGATGGTTGGCAGATGGGTTTTGCTCATTTGCGGCAGGTTTTCGATTACAACTCTGCCGTCAGGTAGGGCTTCGAGAACGCGCATCCAATAAACACCGTATGGATCCGTTCTTGCGCCGATGTGGGCCGCATATACGGAAGAGCTAGCAAGCCGCTTAAGGACACGGAGAAGTTGTCTGCTGCCGGTTCGCCAGGGGCCAGCCATGCCTTCGCCTGCAGGCTCGGCATACAAGTTTCGACGCTTTGTCGCCTCCGCTACCTGGTCAAGTGTCATGTCTTCGTGGATCGCAGCAGCCTTCAGCCAGCGTGTGTAGGCCACAGGATATCGAGTAGACTTACCCTTCAGCAGGACGAGAATGGCCGTCCGATTGGATACGCCTACAAATGGCTGTAAGTCAACCATATCGTCTACTGATACAATGCTCAGTGGCTCGCCCTCTCCCAACCGGAAGCGCCTGAACCCTTCCCCCGCACCTTTTGCCTTGAAGACCACTTGAGTGATTACAAAGCCCAGCCGTCCACCGCTCTTCAAGTACCTGTCGGCGGACACATAGGTGAACAGCATCGATAGATCTTTTTCCCCACCACCAAGCTGGGCCTCTCCTCCTTCCAGGGAGAACAGGCCATAGTCAAACCACAGGCGTTTGGTCGCTTCCTTGTATTCAGAACTGAGATAGCCCCAACGAACCCACGGCGGGTTGCCCACCACGAAATCGAACTCGCCCACCAGCACCGGGGCGAAGGCGTTCTTGATCAGCCGTGCCCAGATGGAGTTTCGCCCCTCCTCCTGCAGGGTGAGGAAACGGCGGTAGAGCGCCTCCAGCGCCGTCTCGGTCATCGGCTCGCCCGCGGTCAGCTCGCGGCGGGCGCGGGCCAGGAACTCTTGCGGCGCGTACCCGTCGCGCACGCAAGCTTCCAGCAGTGCGGAGAGCGCGCCCATCTCGCCCGCCGCCACCGTCTCGCCGGGGATGTCGAAATCGCCGACGACGGTGTGCAGCCGGTAGCTCCTGCCGAACAGATCGGCCCGCTCGGTGGGCGTGAGGATGGAGTCGCACATGTAGACCGGCAGATCGACCGGGCCGCGCCGGTAGCGCAGCAGGTCGCCCAGGGCCAGCAGGTAGTTGGTGCGCGCGGCGATGACGCTGAGCGGGTTGAGGTCAAAGCCAACAGTGTTCTTGAGCGCTGCGTCGAGTACCTCGGCGGGCGGGATGAGGTGGTCGGCGGCGTGCTGGCGCAGCCGCCGCAGGGCCAGGATGAGGAACGTGCCGCTGCCGCAGGCTGGGTCGATCAACCGCTTGTCGGGTTCTCCCTTGTAGCCCACCTGGTTCAGCAGCCGCTCGGCCAGCCAGTCGGGGGTGTAATACTCGCCCAGGTCGTGGCGCAGCTTGCGCGGCACCAGGTATTGATACAGCTTCTTGAGCAGGTCGCGCGTGCTCGTCGGCTCCAACGTGCTGGTGGCCGGCTCAAAATCGGCCAACTGGCGGGCCAGCGCCCGGATGGAGTCGGCCAACTCACCGCTCCAGACGTCGAGATACCAACCGAAGAAATCGCCTTCGAGAAAGTTGTTGATGCCCAGCAAGGCGAACGTGCCGCCATTCTCGAGGTTGATCAAGTGGCCGCGTAGTTGTTCCTCTGTGGCTGCGGGCAACGCTGCGATAAAGGACCCCACCAGCGCGCCGCCTTGCAGCGAGGCCAGTTCCACCGCCAGGAACTTCATCAGTAGCGCGTAGTAGGTGTGGACGGCGAAGAACAGCGGCTTGAGTTCGGCGGACGATGCGGCCCGATAGAGCGCCGCGAGTTCCGGCGCGTTTTTCTCCACCGCGCCCAATTCCTCGCCGTAGACGATGCCAAAGATGCGATCCCACTCGGCGAAGAAAGTCGCCACACGGGGGTGATCGCGGTGGGCCTGCAGAGCGCCGTAGAAGGCGTTGACCAGGCGGGAAGCGATCTCGCCCTGCGGGCCAAAGTCGTCGGCCAGCGCCTCAGGCGTGAGCGGCTTGCGCGAGAGGGAACGCAGATAGAGCAGTAAAAGCTCGACGCTCTCACGTCCCACCGGCACCGGGCCGACCACCTGGAAGCCGCCCGCGTACTCCTCCACATCGAGGAAGCTCAGTTGCATGCCGGGCAGTGGCGGCAGGGGCGATTCCCGTTTGCGCCCGGTGGCAGAGTAGCGCAGGAAAAGCATCTGCTCCCCATCCAGCCCGACGCCGACCATCCGTTCCAGCGCCTCGATCTGCTTGGCTCTGCTTCCTGCGGGGCGGGCCAGATCGGTCAGGTATCTGGCGATCTGGGTGGCCAGCGTCGCGGGGTAACCCTTCTCGGCCAGGCGGCCCGGCCGCTTGTACTCGATGACCACGTGGCCATAGACGGCGTCGGCGGAGCCGCTGAAGGTGGTCTTCTCGTACTCAGCGACGGCGGTCAAGCCTAGTGCAGCCAGCGTGGCGCTCAATGCATGTTCGACGCCCACGCGCAGGTCCTCTTCGGAGTGTGCTTTCTTGGCGACCTGGCGGATGGCCGTCGCTAGATTCTCAGCGGCAACTCGATCGATGTTCATGGCTGTGTCCTATCTCTTCTGCGGTTCTCTCGCTCAGCGTGTACCCTGCGCTCAGCGCCGTCTCGATCTCAGCTGGATCAGCCCGGCCAGGCCGGGGGTCTGCTCCTGGCGCCTCTGAACCTCGTTGCGGTACTCGGCCTGCCGGGCAAGCCACGTGCGATACACACTGGCCCATTCCCCAAAGTCCAGTACCCAGCTTTCGTCCTCTGGTTCCTCGCCGCTGGCGTAGGCAGCGTAGAAGACTTCCGAGCGGACGCCGTACTTGCGCTCAAAGGCCAGCAGATCCTCTTCGAGGGCGTGAATGTCGGCCAGAAGCTCCTGCAGAGCCATGCTTCCCTCCGCGCCAATTATCGCACACTTTTCTCGCTTTCAGTAGCGGCAAGAGTTCACACCACCAGCTTGTACCCCACGCTCAACACCGTCTCGATCTCGACGCTGGACCCGGCCAGCCGCTTGCGCAGGTGGGCGATGTGCACGTCCACTGTGCGCGTCTCGCCGTAAAAGTCGTACCCCCACACCAGCTCCAGCAGCTTCTCCCGGCTCAGGACAATGCCCCGATGCTCGGCCAGCGTCGTCAGCAGGTCGAACTCCTTGGGGCGCAGCTCCACCGCCTTCCCGGCGATGACCGCCTCGCGGCGGGCCGGGTCGATGGTGACGTCGCCCACGTGGATGGGGCCGGGTGTGCGCACGGCAGGCTGGGTGCGGCGCAGGATGGCCTTGACGCGGGCGACCAGCTCGCGCGGGTTGAAGGGCTTGGTCACATAGTCGTCGGCCCCCAGCTCCAGCCCCACGATCTTGTCCACGTCGTCGTCGCGGGCGGTGAGCATGATGATGGGCAGGTCGGGGGCGGCCTTCCCCGCACGGACGCGGCGGCACACCTCCCAGCCATCCACCTCCGGCAGCATCAGGTCGAGCACCATCAGCGCCGGGGGCCGGCGGGAGATCGTTTCCAGGGCCGCAGCACCGTCCCCCGCCGATTCGACCCGGAACCCCTCCTGCTCCAGGTACATCTGCGCCAGCTCGATGATGTTGGCCGCGTCGTCCACCACGAGAATCGTCTCACCGGCCATCGATCCCTCCCGTAGGATTCCGTAGTCTACCCTCAGGCTTTGGAAGTTTCTTCCTGCACTATCTCCAGCCGCCAGGTGGCGCTCTGAAAGTCGCCGAGCATGAAGGGCAGGTCGAGCCCCGTGTACATCAGCTCGGCGCCGCCGAGCACCTGGCCGACCTTGAGCAGGCGATAGTCGGCGTCGGGGTCGAGCCCCCTCAGCCGCAGCCGGCCCAGCGGGGCGTGGGGTTCGACCAGCACCCGGAAGTAGGCGACGAAAGCTTCCGCCTTGTCCGGGGAGACGAACATCCACGCCACCTCGCGCGCCGTCCCATCCTTCTCCTCCTCGAATGGGCTGAGCAGCCGGTAAAAGTCGCCGAACTGGACCAGGTGCCGGATCTCTTTGTAGGTGGCCACCTGCCGCTTGATGATGTGCTTCTCTGTGTCGTTCAGCTTGGTCAGGTTGAGCTCGTACCCCAGGTTCCCCGACATGGCGACGTGGCCGCGCATCTCGATGGGTGTGGTCCTGCCGAGCTGATGGTTGGGCACGGCGGAGACGTGAGCGCCCATCGTCACCGGCGGATAGACGATGGAGGTGCCGTACTGGATCTTGAGCCGGGCGACGGCGTCGGTGTTGTCGCTGGTCCACGCCTGCGGCATGTAGTAGAGCATTCCCGGATCGTACCGCCCGCCGCCCCCCGAGCAGCTTTCGAACAGGATGTCGGGGAAAGCGGAAGTGAGTTTTTCCAAAACGCGGTACAGGCCGAGCATGTAGCGGTGGGCGGTCTCACGCTGGCGCTCGGGCGGCAGCACTGCCGACCCGATCTCGGTCATGTTCCGGTTCATGTCCCACTTGACGTAGCCGATCGGGGCGCTGGAGAACACGTCGCTCATCATCTCGACGATGGCGTCGCACACGTCTTCGCGTGAAAGGTCGAGGATCAGTTGGTTCCTGCCCAGCGAGCGGCTGCGGTCGGGGACATGGATACACCAGTCGGGGTGCGCGCGGTAGAGGTCGCTATCGGGCGAGGCCATCTCCGGCTCGACCCACAAACCGAACTGCAGCCCCAGATCGCGCACGCGGTTCGCCAGGACCTCTAGCCCACCGGGGAGCTTTTCCTCGTTCGAGACCCAATCGCCGAGCGAGCTGGTGTCGTCCTTCCGCTTGCCGAACCAGCCGTCGTCGAGGACGAATAGCTCGATCCCCAGCTCGCTTGCTTCCTCGGCGATCTTGACCAGGCTGTCGGTGGTAAAGTTGAAATAGGTCGCCTCCCAGTTGTTGACCAGGATGGGGCGCTCTCTATCGCGGTGCGCGCCCCGGCACAGCCGGGTGCGGTACAGCCGGTGGTAGGTGCGCGACATCTCGTCCAAGCCCTCGGAGGCGTAAACCATCACCACCTCCGGTGTCTGGAACGACTCGCCCGGCTCCAGCAGCCAGGTGAAATCGAAGAGGTTGATGCCCATCGAGACGCGGGTGGTGGCGAACTGGTCCACCTCGGCCTGCGCAATAAAGTTGCCGCTGTAGACCAGGCTGAGGCCGTAGACCTCGCCGCAATCCTCGGCTGCCCCTTTGCGCAGCAGGGCGATGAAGGGGTTGTGCTGGTGGCTGCTGGCCCCACGGCGGCTTTCGATCGACTGCGTCCCCGGCGCCAGCGGCCTGCGTTCGACGTGCCGTTCCCGCGCCCAGGAGCCGGAGAGGTGCAGGAGGTCGTAGTCGTCGTCGTGGAAATCGACGCTCGTGCTCAACGCCCGCAGGAGCGTCAGTTTTCGATCTCCTCCGTTGATAAAGCGGGCGGAGCGGGCGATGGCATTGAAATTCTCGAACACGGTGTAGGAAAGGATCACCTTCAACTGGGTCAACTCGTCTACCAACTCGATCTCCAGCGTCTCCGCCTCGTCGTCGCTCTCCACGTACGTGGCCGGGAGGCCCTCCAGCTTGGGCTTGCCCTTGAAAATGCGATGCGTATGATACCGCAGATCGGTGACGGTGGAGCCGTTCTCCAGTTGCACCTGGTAGGCTGGGTGGCGAAAGTCCGAGTTGCCGTATCCTGGGTATTCCTGCGGGAGCGTGTCGAGGGAGAACATCGGATCGGCGGGGTCGGGGTTGGGGGAGAACGCTCGGATCATCGGAAACGCCAGACGCAGCATGCTGCCGGTGGGGCGCGTGCGTCTGCCCCAGTAGAGGTGGGCGACGTAGCACTCCTTGACGACGTGCAGGCAATAGGTTGAGTCGCCAGCGTCCAGTTGAAAGGTTCGCCTAGATTCGTCGTAGGTGATGCCCATACTGATCCCCTTGCGCGCGATAATGGTACCAATTATAGACAATCGGTGCAAAAGGAAAAGCTGCGCTGGAGTGGGGGTGGAAGGGCCTGCTCAGTCCAGCATCATCACCTGCACGTGCGCGCCGGCCGGGGCGTGATCCCACTCCTCGGGGATGATGGCCAGCGCGTCGGCCTTGACCATCGAGCTGAGGATGCCCGACCCCTGCCCGCCGGTGAGGGTGGCCAGGGTCTCGCCGTCGCGATCCTCGACTCGGACGCGCACGTAATGGCGGCGATCGTCCTTGTGCTTGATCTCGTCCATCAGCCTGGCTTGTAGGGTGGGGCGCGCCAGATCGGTTCGGCCCAGCATCGTCCAGATCGCCGGGCGGACGAATATCTCGAAAGAAACCATTACCGAGACGGGGTTTCCGGGGAGGCCGATAAGGGGAACGCTCATCCCCCTCTTGCTTTCCCCCCCATTGGGGGGGGATAGAGGGGGGGGCATGCTCAAGCGCCCGAACGCCAGCGGCTTGCCCGGCTTCATCCGCACCCGCCAGAAGTCGATCTCTCCCTCGGCCGCCAGCACGTCTTTCACCAGGTCAAAGTCGCCGACCGAGACGCCGCCGGAGGTGAGGAACAGATCGACACCCTGTTCCAGCCCTACGCGGATTTTCTCCGTCAAATCCTCAACGCTGTCGCGGGCGACGCCCAGCAACATCGGCACACCGCCGTGCTTGAGCACCTGCGCCCCGTTCGAGTAGCTGTTAGCGTCGCGGATCTTGCCCGGCGCGAGGGGCGCATTGATCTCGATCACCTCGTCGCCGGTGGCCAGGATGGCCACGCGTGGGCGGCGGTGCACAGACACATCCTTGTGTCTCAGCGTTGCCAGCATACCGATCTCTTGCGGGCGAAGGAGGGTGCCTTTGGACAGGACAAGATCCCCCTGGCGCACGTCCTCCCCGGTGGGGCGGATGTAGTTGCCTGGGGGCACCTCGGCATAGACGTTCACCCATTCGCCCTCGCTCTCCGTATCTTCCACCTTCACAACGGCATTGGCGCCGGGCGGCAGCGGCGCGCCGGTCATGATGCGCGTCGCCGTGCCGGGTGTCACCGTTGCTTCGGGTACGTGACCCGCGGCGACCTCGCCGACGACGCGCAACCGTGTGGGGCAATCGGGAGCAGCTCCGGCTGTGTCGGCGGCCAGCACCGCGTAGCCGTCCATCGACGAGTTGGCGCGGGGTGGAATATCCTCACCGGCAGTGATGTCCTCGGCCAGGATGCGGCCCAGAGCGTCGAGGATCGGCGCGCGTTCCGGCTCCAGGGGCTGGAACGCACTCAGCACGCGTTCCAGGGCTTGTTCGACGGTGAGCATGGGCTGGGGCACTGTGGTTACTCGTCTGGGGTTGCCACCGGCAGCGTGAACCAGAAGGTGCTGCCCTTGTCCGGCTCGCTCTCCGCGCCCATCTCGCCGCCCATCAACTCGGCGAGGCACTTGGCGATGTAGAGGTTGTTGCCCCCACCTTTGTGTTCCTGCACCACCGGATGGTCGGCGCGGAAGAACTTGGTGAAGAGGTGGTCTTGGCGGTCTTCAGGGCTGACGCCGATACCCGTGTCGGCCACGGTCAAGCGTAAAGAAGCCCCTTGCTGTTCGGCGGCGACGGTGATCTTGCCCTCGGAGGGAGTATAGAGATGGGCGTTCTCCAGCAGGACGCGCAGCACTTGCTCGAGTCTCGCCTTATCCGCGAAGACGTCGGGCAGGGCAGGCAGGTCGAGTTCGAGGGTTTGCGCTTTCTCCTCGATCTTGGAGCGCAGCTTGTCCAGCACCTCATTGACACTGGCTTCCAGGCTGACTTGTATCGGTTTGAGGGGCATGCGGCGGTGATCGATTTTCGCTATGTCAGACAGGTTATAGGTGAGTGTCTCCATGTAGTAGGTGTTGGCGTGGATGATCGAGAGGAATGCTTTCTGCTGATCGCTCAGCGGCCCAACCATCTCTTTGAGCAGTAGGTCGGAGTAGCCCCGCACGTTCGTTGTCGGAAGGCGCAGGTCGTGGGCGATCATCGACGCAAACTCCGCTTCGGCTATTCCCACTTCGTAGAATGCCCAGGCATTTTGAATGGCGACGGCGGCGTGTTGGGCAAACGCTTCCAGCAGCTTCGCGTCGGCGGCGGAGAATGCTCCCTCGGCGTATAACGCGCAGGTGGCCTCTTCCGGCGACCATAGGGGCAAGGCGATGTGTGAATCGGAAACTTGGCCCGTCTCGGCCTGTGCGACGCGCCGGGCCAGTTCCAAAGCCGATTCGTCGATGGCTTCGGGCGTCAGGTTGGCGCAGGCACGTATCGCCGCTCCGTCTTGAGGTTCCCATAGAATGAAGCCTCGCTCTGCCTCCGCCAGCCCGACGGCGGCTTCGACGATTCGGTTCAACACCTCCTCCAGGTCCAGCGTCGGGCCGATGGAGTGGATGGCTGTGCAGAGTGCGACCAGTTGCTCGTAGGTTGGCGCGGAATCTTGGACGTTTTCAGTTACCATTGACCTGCTCCTTCTTCCGACTGCTTGCTGCTGACCGCCTTTGCCTATTCTATCACCTTTGCGTTAATTCGCGAAATCTGTATCAGATGCTTTTATAGCCTCGCTCTTCCACTCCCCGCCATCCGCCCAAACTTCCTTCTTCCAGATCGGCGCGATCTCCTTCAGCCGGTCGATGGCATAGCGCAATGCGTCGAACACCTCGGATCGGTGCGCAGCGGAGACGGCGATGACGGTGGCGGCCTCGCCTATCTCCAGTCGCCCCACGCGGTGGACGATGGCGACCTCGCGGATGGAGGGCCAGCGTTCGTGGATCTCGTCGCCGATCCGCGCGAGCGTGGCCTCGGCCATTTCGGGGTAGGCCTCGTATTCCAGGTACAATGTCTCTTTCCCGTCCGTCTCGCCGCGCACCACACCGACGAAGGTGGCGATGGCGCCCACGGCCGGGTTGGCCAGGCGGGCGACGACGTCGTCGGTGGAGATAGGGTCGGGTGTGATCTCGTACAGCTTCACTGCCTATCCCCCTCCCACCGGCGGCAGGCAGGCGACCTCGTCCCCGTCGTGCAGCTCCGTCTCCCATCCCACGTAGGCGCGGTTCACGGCGACGCTGAGGAAGCGGGTGTAGGCGCGCAGGATAGGGTGGGCTGTCTTCAGGTGCTCGATCAGATCGGCCACCGTCACGCCGTCAGGCAGCGATACCTCGATCTCGCTCTTCCCCAAGGCCTCCCTCGGTGCCGCAAAGAGCCTGACCCTAATCTCCATTCTCCAATCTCCAGTCGCCGCTCTTCCCGCCACTTTTTCGCACCAGCCGAATGTTCCCAATCCGCATCGTCTTTTCCACCGCCTTTGCCATATCGTAGATGGTGAGCGCGGCGACGCTGACGGCGGTGAGCGCCTCCATCTCCACCCCCGTCTTGCCCCGGCAGCGCACCGTGGCGGTGATCTCGATGCGTGAGGCGGCCTCGTCGATGGCGAAAGCGACGTCCACCTTGGTCAGCTGCAGCGGGTGGCAGAGGGGGATCAGATCGGGCGTGCGCTTGGCAGCCATGATGCCCGCGATCTGCGCCGTGGTCAGCACGTCGCCCTTGGGCACACCACCCTCGGCGATGAGGCGCAGCGTCTCCGGCTGCATTACAATCTCGCCTTTGGCTACGGCCACGCGTTCCGTGTCGGGTTTTTCGCCCACATCCACCATCTGGACGCGGCCGGATTCGTCTGCGTGCGACAGTCCCATAATGTCAGTCTCCAATCTCTAGTCTCCTGTTGTCATCCGCCAATCTCCGACATCATGCGCCCCTCCGACGCCTCACACTCGTCCAGGTGATGTCGCATCGGCTTGCGCTCGATGCCTTGCAGAATCAGCGCCTTGATCCGAGCGACGCCTGCCCCCTGCCGCAGGGGCGTACGCAGGTCAATCTCGTAATCGGAGAGGAGACAAGGGCGCAGTTGGCCGTCGGCGGTGAGCCGCAGCCGGTTGCAGCGATAGCAAAAGTGCTCGCTGATGGGCGTGATGAACCCCAACGTGCCCTTTGCGTCCGGCAGGCGGTAGTAGCGCGCTGGCCCGCCGCCGACGCCGACCTTGGCCGGTTCCAGCGGTCCCAGCGCGGCTTCGATCTGCTCCCGAACCTCGCGCGCCGTCACGACGCGATCCCGCCAGTTGCCTGCGATTGCCATGCCGTTTCCTATGGGCATTAGCTCAATAAAGCGCACGTGCCAGCCCGGCTTCAGCGTCTTGCGGGCAAAATCGACCGTTTCATCGTCGTTCATCCCGCGGATGACGACGGTGTTGATCTTGATGGGCTCCAATCCTGCCTCGCGTGCGGCTTTCATCCCCGCCAGCACGTCCTCCCATTGCCCGCAGCGGGTGATGCGCTGGAAACGCTCCGGGTGCAGTGTGTCCAGGCTGACGTTGACCCGCTGGAGCCCAGCTTGGGCCAGTTCACCCGCATACTCGCCGAGAAGAATGCCGTTGGTCGTCATTGCCAGGTCGTCGATGCCGTTCACGCGGTCCAGCATCCGTACCAGCTCGACGACGCCAGGGCGCACCAGCGGCTCGCCGCCGGTCAACCGCACTTTGGTGATCCCCATTTCTGCTGCGACTCGCACGACCGTCTCAATCTCCTCGTAGCGCAGGATCTCGTCGTGAGGGCGCTTGGGCACGCCCTGCGGCGGCATGCAGTAGACGCAGCGCAGGTTGCACCGGTCGGTGACCGAGATGCGCAGGTAGCTGATGGGACGGTTATACGCATCTACGTGGGGCAATCTCCACTCTCCAGCCTCCAATTTCTAGAACACATGAACGGCAGATGCCTTGAAGGCGATATAAACCTCTGATCCCTCCGCCAGTGCCATTTCCTCCAGCGACGTTCTGGTGATGACGCAGGTAAAGTCTGGTGGGACATTCACGGTCACGTAGATGATTGTACCCCGATCTGCGATATTGACAATGCGACCTTGAAAAACGTTGCGCGCGCTGGAACGGAGGGGGGCTTTGGATAGCACGATGTCCTCTGGCCGGAGAGAGGCGTGCACGCGGCCCGAGAGTTCGGTCAGCACGGCGATTTCCAGGCCATCCACACCGAGCACCTGGTGGCCGTTCGTCGAGGGCAACATTTCCCCGTGAAAGACGTTGCGCACGCCGACGAAGCGGGCCACGAACTCGGACGCAGGGCGGCGAAAGATCTCCTCCGGCGGGCCGATCTGCACGATGTGCCCATCGTAGACGACGGCGATGCGGTCGCCCAACGCCACCGCTTCCTCGAAATCGTGGGTGACGTGTACGGTGGTGGTGGACAGCTCGCTGTGCAGGCGAGCCAACTCGCGCTGCAAGCTCTCGCGCGTCTCTGGATCGAGGGCGCTCAGCGGTTCATCCAGCAGCAGGAGCCTGGGCTCGATGACGAGCGCGCGGGCCAGGGCGACGCGTTGCTGCTCCCCACCGCTGAGTGTATCGGGCCGGCGGTGGAGCAGGTGGTCGATGTTCAAGAGTTCGCTAATCTCGACGACGCGTTTTGCTATGACGCTTCGCTCCAGCCTTTGCAACTTCGGCCCAAAGGCGATGTTTCCCGCCACGTCCAGGTGGGGAAACAATGCATAGTCCTGGTAGACGAAGCCGACGCCGCGCCGTTCCGGCGGCATGGCGGTGACGTCCTCGCCGTCTATAAAGATGCGTCCCTTCTCCGTCCGGTATAACCCGGCGACGGTCTCCAGCAACACCGTCTTGCCCGCGCCGGTCGGGCCGAGGATGACAAAGTATTCGCCGGGCGCGACGTCCAGCGCTATATCGCGCAGGTGGAACTCGGCCAGATCGACCTGTAGGTTTTGTACCTGTACCCTCGTGTTCTGGGTTTTGTTCTTTGGACACGGATGCACACGGATTTCACGGGTTTTCTCGTTCCTATTTCCGTCCGTGTTTTTTTGTGTTCTTCCGTGTCCCTTTCTCCCCGCGTTGGCGCGCAGCGCGACGAACGCGCCCAGGCAGATCAGGATCACCAGCGCCGCCACGGGACGGGCGTAATTCAGGCCGAAGGATTCGAAGCGTTCGTAGAGCAGCACCGGTGCGACCATTGGGTGGTAGGCCAGGATGACGACGGCGCCGAACTCGCTCAGCCCGCGCGCCCACATCAGGATCATCCCCGAGAGGATAGAGCGCCAGGCCAACGGGAAGGCGACGCGCCAGAAGGCCTGCCAGGGCGAGGCCCCAAGCGTGCGGGCGACGTGCTCCAGCCGTGGGTCAATGGCCTCGAACCCCTCCCGCGCGGCGTTGACCAGGAACGATAGGCTGACAAAGAGCATGGCGATGACGATGCCCGGTGCGGCAGAGACGAACTTTAATCCCAGCAAGCCGAACGCCTGACCCAGCAGCGCGCGCCGCCCAAAGACCATCAGCAGCGCAATGCCGGCTGCCGAGTGGGGCACGACCACGGGTACGTCGACGATGCCCTCGACCAGCCGCTTGCCGGGGAAATCGACGCGGGCCAGCAGGTAGGCCAGCGGCACCCCGCAGACGAAGGCCAGCGCGGTGGCGATCAGGGAGGCGTAGAACGTCAGCAGGATCGCGCCCCGTACCTCTTCATCCAGAAGCGTCTGCCACAGGATGGCAGGGCTGGAGGCTGTGATCGTCCGCAGCAGCGGCCAGGCGATGAAAAGGAGTAGGAGAGAGGCTAGGGCGGCGAACAGAGTTCGCGTCTTGTTGGCAAATAGTGTTTTCATATCTTTATCCTGATGATGTGTGATCCGTGATGCGTAAGGGATCACGAATCACGCATCACGGATCACGTTTTACTTGACCAAATCTGCCAGTTCTGGTGGAACCGCTTCTGTGTTGTCAGCAACGGGCGGAACAATCAACGGATGCTGATTGCGCACCATGATAGCCTGCCCTTCTGGTCCAACGAGGAACTGGATGAATTCCACTGCCAGGTCGGGGTGGGGGGCGTTAGATGGGATCGTGATGCCGTAGACGATCGGCCCTCCGACGAACTCGGGTTTGACGCTGGTGAAGCGTTGGAAATCCAGGCTGACGCGGACCCGCGCATAGTCCGCCGCGTGCGCCTCGTCGCTCAGGTCAAGCTCCGGCGGTAGCGGCAGGAACTCGAGCCCGTGTTGCCGGGAGACGCTTTCGTACTCGAAGGCGTAGTCCAGGTCGCCGGATTCCAGCAGGCCCAGCAGGCGCACGCTCGACCCGCGCACGACCAGCCCGCTGTCCTCCTTGGGTTGCAGCGTCTCGGGCACCTGGATGACGTCGGCGTCCTCGCGCGCCTGAATCTGCACCTATGGTGTCAGGCGGCTGCCGAATACCCTATGGAAGATCGTGGCGTCACCATAATACGCCTCGGCGAGCTGGGCGGTCATCAGGGCACGGTAGCCACAGGCGTCAAAGCGCGGATCGGAGAGGCCCAGTAGCACGCTGGGCCGTGAAACCACCTCGTACCAGTTGCCAGCGTCGATCTCTTCGGCGTAGGCGCTTTGTGGCGTGTAGGCGATCCCCAGCCGGTTGGTGGCGAACCGGAGGTGCCAGGTGGCGTAAGGCTCCCCGGTCTCCGGTTCGCGGGATTCGTACATCAGCATAGGGATCAGCGCATAGTCGGCCACGGCGACGACGTCGGCCAGTTCGTCCAGCTCCGTCACGTGCCGCACACACTGGATGCTGCCGTGTCCTTCCACCAGCACGTCCACGCCGGGGTGCTGTGCCTCGAACGCTCGCTCCAGCTCGTCGAAGGGCACCAACAGGCTCCCAGCGACGAGCACACGGAGTTGGAACGGTTCCTGTGGCTGCGACTCACATGCGGTTAGCCCGACGCCCAGGACGAGCAAGAGGGTGGCCGTGTGAACGATCCTTTTCATGGTCAGGGCAGCACGATCTCAATGGTCGTGACGCCGCTCACCCACTTCGACGGGCCTATCTCCGGTCCGACCAGCCGCAGCGGCCAGTAGTCTTCCGGCAACGGTTCGTCGTCCAGCAGGTAGGCTACCAGGATATCGTCGTTCCGCGCGATGACAGTGCTTTCAAACGAGACGCTGTAGCCGTCGGCAGCGATCACCTTGACCTCGTAGCCGGCCTCAGCCAGCTCGTCGTTGAACGCGCCGTCCTCGTGGACGGTGTCGTCGTCCACGCGCCCGACCAGCAACCACAGCGGGATACCCGTCCAGGTCTGGCCGTCGGGATCGGTCCAGGACGTGCCGTGGCAGCCAGGAGCCGCCCCGGTCTCGAACGTGCCCCGATCCACATCCTCGGAGATGGCTCCTTCCAGGTGGAGCGTCCAGTTCTCCAGCGACTGCTTGATCTCGATCTTTTCCACCCACTTGATCCACCAGTGGCCGTCGGTGACCAGCTTCTGGGAGCCCAGCAGGGCCAGGCGCAGCGGGCCGTCGCCATCGGCCGGGATGAACGCGTCCTCTCTCTCGTAGGCGACGACGACCCACAGCTTGCCGTCAAAGGGCGTCTCGTCGCCGGTCGAGGGGTCGTAGGTGGGAAAATCGCCGGTGGCAATATCCTCGTAGGAGAACGTCATCGCGTAGCCGTCTTTGGCAACTACGCTGACGCTGTTTTCCTCCGTGATGCCGCCGACCAGACCGCACAGGTTTTCAAGAGTGACGCCCTTGTATTTGGTCGGCGGTGTGACCTTGCCCACACTGCTGATGAGCCCGCCCACGCCTTCGTAGGCGGGCAGCGCCTGGATGTCGTCCCAGGTCAGGGTGACGCTCTGCTCCCCGGAGACGATCTCCAGTTTAGCGTCAGGCGGTTGGGGGGTAGGCGATGCCGTCGGCGTTGGCGTACAACCGACGAGCAGCGCTACAGAGGCGATGATTGTACATAGCGAGAGGGCTGTTTTTTTCGTCATCTACTTCACCTCGAACGAGACCAGATCCTTGACCCAGAACATACCTTCCATTCCAGACATGGCCATGCTGAGACTGTCTCCGTCAATAGCGACCAGGCAATCGGCGCAGGCTTGCGCATCGGCCAGCGGCAGGTCGATGCTGTAGCCGTCGGCGGCGACGAAGGTGAGTGTCTCGCCGGTCGGCTTGGCAGCGTCGAGCACTTTGCTCAGGCGCACACCTTCATAGGTCTGTGCGCCTTTCTTGGGATGCTCGACTGTGAGTTCTTCGACCCCCAGCGCCTCCATGTCGGCCATCGAAAGCGCCAGCTCGTTTTCTACTGCGCCCGTGACGCTCAGGGCAGCTTTGGCAGCGGGCTCTGGGGCTTTGGCCTCTGTGACCAGTCCCTTCAACTCGGCTGGCATAGCGTCCATGTCGCCGGTGGTTGCCGGTACGATGGGGGGCTGGCCCTGGGCCTCCATGATCGCCTGGCCGTCGGGGCTGATGAGGAACTTGACGAACTCGAGCGCCAGGTCGGGGCTGGGTGCGTTCTTGGGGATCGTGACGCCGTAGACGATGGGCGCGCCCGTCATCGTCACCGTCGCCCCCGGCTCACTGCCTGCGATCTCCACCGATGCCTGGCCATAAAAGTCGGCGTGCTCGACCATGCTGAGGTTGATCTCGTCCGGCAGTTCGACGAACTCAAGGCCGTGCTGCACGGCCACCGACCGGTACTCCCAGGCATAGTCCATGTCGCCCGATTCCAGCAGCGCGATCAGCTCCACCGATTTGGGGCGCACGCTCTCCGGCGGGCAGTGGTCTTGCAGCGTGTCGTATAGCCCGTCCACGCCGTAGTGGGCCTCGGCCAGTTGCCACACCAGCAGCGTGCGGTAGCCGCAGGGGTCGGCGTCGGGGTCGGAGTGGCCGTAGATCACGCCCTCGCGGGCGAGGATCTCATACCAGTTGTCGGCGTTGATCTCGTCGGCATGCTCGGATTGATCGGTGTAGGCGATAACCATCGTGTTGCGGGCAAACTGTATGTTCCAGTTGGCAAAGTCGGGGATGAGCAGGTTGTCGATGACGGTATAGTCGGCGGACATCATCAGGTCGGCTTCCCGGCCTAACTCGCTGATCTTGCGGGCGGTGGCATTGCTGCCTCCGGCCTCGGTTTCGAAGGTGACGCCGGGGTGCTTGGCCTGGAACGCCTTGGTCAGCTCGTCCAGCGGCACAGTCAGGCTGCCGGCATTGAAGATGATAAGCTTGCCCTCGAGGGCTTGGCCTGCTTCGTTTGTGGGCTCCACAGGCTGCGCTGGGCAGCAGGCGGTCATTGCGGTCAATAGTATCAGTGTGATGGATGTCAGAAACAGGTTTTTCTTCACGTGAATCTCTCCTTTTGAAATGTAGTTGGATGGTTTGTTAGATGGTTTGTTGGTTGGCTAGGCTGGGTTCCACCACCTCCTTTCTGCTTGTCAGGAGGTGAGTGGAAGCAAGCGCAGGGAGATCCACGGTGGATGGGTTGGCGTGAACCCTGGTGTAGCCCAAATAAAAACCGGCGTCCACCTGGAAGTAGGGGGCGCCGGTGTGTTGAGGCTGCCTGCTCATCCTCTCCTTTCCAAGCACGGGAGGTGTGACGGTTTCCCGTCACACCCTATCGCCCATCTCCCATAGGCGGCTCTCCAAGCGCCTTTAGGCGAGAATGGGTCGGAGAAGTGTTTGGTTGTGGATGTATTCTACTCGATTTTTCGGGGAAGGCAAGGGGGTTGACCACTTACCCCAGAGGAGTATAATTACTGTAGGTGAAGAGTTGTTGAGTGTTCCCAGGGGAGCAGGATCTGATGGAACAGGTAGTCAGGGGCCAGACAGATCTGGACTTGGTTCTCATGGGTGTTAGTGTCCGTCTTTCCTCTCGACCTGCAATCTTCTCTGTGCGTTTCTTCTCGATCTTTCGTGTGGCTTCTTTGCCATCTTGCTTGGTCAGGATACGCAAGGGCGGCTCAGGTGCGCGCGTATTCAGACAGGAGAGCTGATCTGTGGTCCTGTTCTGGTTGGACGTTGCTGCTTATGCCATATCGACGGTCGTCTCCATCGAGTTGCCGCTTGACTTGAAGAGAAGTCGCGAAGACCCGGAGAGGATGGAGATTGATTGGGAGCAAGCCTGTGGGCAGGGAGGAACGTCCGATGAGTGAAAGACGGAGAGTCCTGATCATTGATGACGAGCCGCTCATTCGCCGTGCGATGGCCGATTTCCTGGAGGATAGTGGATACGAGGCGGTCGTAGCGGCTGATGGGGCGGAGGGGCTGGATTGGGCCAGAGCCGAGCAGTTTGACACCGTCTTGGTGGATCTGCGGATGCCTCGCGTGGATGGGTTGGAGGTCATCGCTATGCTCAAGAAAGAGCAACCCCAGTTGCCCATCATCGTCGTTTCTGGAACGGGCATGCTGAACGATGCCATCGGGGCGATGAGACTGGGAGCGTGGGACTATGTGACAAAGCCTGTTCAGGACATCGAGGAGATCCGGGTCACCGTCGAGCGCGTGTTGGAGAGGGCGCGCTTGGTCGCTGAGCGCGACCTTTACCAGGCGGAACTGGAGCAACTCAACCGGTCGCTGGAAGCCGAGGTTGTCCACCAAACCCAGGATCTGCGGATGCAGAACCGGGAGTTAGCCGCGCTCAACCGGGTCTCGTATGCCATTGGCGATCCGCTGGATCTCGACACGATGCTCAATCGTGCTGTTAACGCAGCCGTGGAGGCGGTCGAAGCCGATGGCGGTGAGGTGAGGTTGTTGAACTCCCAGACTTGGCAGTTGGTCGTGGCTGCTGCGCGGGGGTTTCCCGGATCTTATCTTTCCTCGGCTACACCTATCCCGCTGGGACAGGGCGTCGTCGGTCAGGTTGCCCAGAGTGGCCGCCCCCACGCAGGGAGCAATTCAGCCGACGATGTCTGGATGGCAGCGTTGAGAGGGGAAGGGTTTCGCTCGTATCTGTGCGTGCCCCTGCGTACCGGTGAGGCTGTGGATGACAGGAGCCCTATTGTGGGAACCTTGGGTGTTCTCATGCGATCCGCGCACGAGTTCGATGCTCACCAAGTCGATCTCTTGGCCAACATAGGTAACCAGATCGGTGTGGCTGTGGCGCGGGGCCACTATGCCGCTGACCTGAGGAGGACGAACATTCAACTCGAGCTCGCCAACGAGGAGTTGCGTCAACTTGATCGGCTCCGCGGGCAGTTCATTCAGAATGTGGCCCACGAACTGCGCACACCCCTGGCGCTGGTGCGTGGCTACGTCGAGATGCTGGCGCGGGGCGAATTGGAGGCTGAGGAGCAGAAGGCAGCCCTGGAGGTCACGGCGAAGCGGGTGGAGACGCTGGTGGATCTGGTGGAGGCTATCACGACGCTGCAGGACGTGAGCAGCGAGTCTCTGAACGTCGGCCAAGTCTCGCCCGCCGAGCTGACCAAGACGGGCTGCCAGATGACGGCACAGCGCGCCGCCGCCGCCGGCATCAAGTTGCGTCACAGCGTTCCACCGGATCTCCCTTCCTTCCCTGGTGATTTCACGCGGCTGTCGCAGGCTTTGCATCAGTTGCTGGGTAACGCGTGCAAGTTCTCTTCAGCGGGGACCGAGGTGTCTGTTAGTGCGTGGGTGGATGCCGAGGAGGGGACCATGTGCATCTCGGTCGCCGATCAGGGCATCGGCGTCCCACCGGAGGAACACGAGCGTATCTTTGAGCGTTTCTATCAGGTGGATGGAGGTCTCGACCGACAATACGCCGGCACCGGGCTGGGATTGGCGCTGGTCAAAGAGATCTTAGAGGCGCACGGCGGCAGGGTGACCATGGAAAGCGAGGTGGGGACAGGGAGTACTTTCACCATCCACCTGCCGCTTGAGGGCGATTCGTGAGCGCACGCCCAGTTGCTAGAGCACCCTACCGGCGGTGGGGTGCTTTTTCTTGACATAGTCGCTGGGTCACTGTCGCAATGGCTCGCGGATGCGGAGCAGCAGCAGGGTTCCCGCCAGGGCGCTCACACTAGCCAGCAGGAATAACGCTGGATACCCCAGGTACGCTCCCGGACGCAGAGCGTTGATTCCGTCGATCAGCGGCCCGCCAAGGCGTGACGCTGCGCTCGCTCCGGCCGTGGCGAGGTTGGTGAATCCCAGGTATTTGCCAGCTTCCTCCTGGGGGATGAGATCGGTGGCCAATGCCCAGTTTGCGCTCAGGAACATGCCGGTCCCTATGCCGATCACTGCGCCGAAGGTCAAGACCTGGGGCATGTTAGCGGCAAATGTCAGCAGGAAGATGCCGAGCACGATTATAGC
>DAOUDX010000165.1:0-11533 GCA_034430835.1 Anaerolineae bacterium | reverse complement strand
ATGCCTGTTCATAACTATGAGATCATCATGCAACAGGCTCAGTATATGCACGTTTTTCAAGTTGCGCTTGGCGGAGGTAATCCCAATCAACATCCGGAATTCTGTGACATCCTTAGGCTAACGAGAGAGAAGTACGGCATTGTCCCTTCTTACACTACCAACGGTCGTGGGCTTACTGAAGAGGTGCTGTTAGCATCAAAGAAGTACTGTGGAGCTGTCGCCGTCAGCGCATACAGCCCATACGAAGAAATGGCAGATGCCATCAGTCTCTTGACCGAGTATGGGATCAAGACGAATGTCCATTTTGTATTGGACAGCTATAGTATCAGTACCGCACTTAACTGGCTCGCTACTCCTCCAGAGTTTCTCAACAATGTAAATGCGATTGTTTTTCTAAACTACAAACCTGTGGGACGCTGCAAAGATCAGACGCTCCTGCTGCGAAATAGTGATGTGATTGCCCAATTCTTCAAAACCGCAACGAGTCGCAAGTATCACTTCAAGGTAGGCTTCGACAGTTGTTTGGTGTCAGGGCTTGTCAGATTTTCGAATATTCCAGAGATCTTCTACGAAGGATGCGATGCAAGTAGGTTTTCAATGTTCATTTCTGAGAACCTGAAGATGTATCCTTGTTCGTTTATGGTCGCAGATTACGATGGAATTCCAATACAAGATGGTAATATGCTTGAGACTTGGCATAGGGGGGAATTGTTCGTGCAAATCCGTGAGACGCTGGCAGCTGGCCATCGTCAAAATTGTGCACATGCCAAGACTTGTCTTGGGGGATGTCCGGTTTTTGAAGAGATAAACCTATGCTCTAACAGGGAAACGAAACGGCTTTGAATGGGTGTAGCGACAAATCCTGATACGGAACAAGCCCTCGAATCCGCCACCCTGGCCCTGTTCGCCGAGCTAGGCTGGGAGACGGTCGACGCCTACCACGAGGTCCACGGCACAGGGCCGGAGGCCACCCTGGGCCGCGAGCACCGCGGGCAGGTGGTCCTCGTCCCCCGCCTGCGGGCGGCGCTGGAGCGCTACAACCCCACCCTGCCACCCGAGGCCCTCGATCTGGCCGTCGAGGAACTGACGCGCGACCGCTCAGCGATGACGCCCGTCCACGCCAACCGCGAGATCACCCGGCAGCTCAAGGACGGGGTCAAGGTCACCATCCGCAGCCCCGAGGGCGAGGAGCGGGTCGAGACCGTCTACGTGGTCGACTGGGACACCCCCGAGAACAACGACTTTCTCCTGGCCCAGCAGGTGTGGGTCACCGGCGAGGTCTACACCCGGCGGGCCGACCTGGTGGGCTTTGTCAACGGCCTGCCCCTGCTCTTTGGCGAGCTCAAGGCCCACCACAAGCGCATCGAGGACGCCTACCGCGACAACCTGCGCGACTACAAGGATACCATCCCCCACCTGTTCTGGTACAACGCCTTTCTCCTGCTCTCCAACGGCAGCGATGCCCGTCTGGGCACCCTCACCGCCGGCTGGGAGCATTTTAGCCGGTGGAAAAAGATCAGCGAAGAGGAAGAAGAGGGCGTCATATCGCTGGAGACCCTGGTGCGCGGCACCTGCGCGCCGGCCCGCTTTCTCGATATCGTCGAGAACTATACCCTGTTCCACGAGACCCAGGGAGGCACGGCCAAGATCGTGGCCAAGAACCACCAATACCTGGGCGTGGAGAGCGCTCTGGCGGCCGTGGGGCAGATCCGCGAGAACCAGGGCAAGCTGGGCGTGTTCTGGCACACGCAAGGGTCGGGCAAGAGCTTTTCGATGATCTTTTTCTCGCGCAAAATCCTGCGCAAGATGGGCGGCAACTGGACGTTCGTCATCCTCACCGACCGCATCGACCTGGACGACCAGATATACAAGAATTTCGCCCGCTGCGGCGTGGTCACCGAGCCGGAGGAGCGCTGCCGCGCACAGAGCGGCGAGCACCTGCAACAGATGCTCGACCGGGAGGATCACCGCTACGTCTTTACCCTGATCCAGAAATTCGGCACCCGCGGCGGCGCACGTTACCCGGAGCTCTCCGACCGGGACGACGTCATCGTCATCACCGACGAGGCCCATCGCAGCCAGTACGACGTGCTGGCGATGAACATGCGCCACGCCCTGCCCAACGCTGCCTTCCTGGCCTTTACCGGCACACCCCTAATCGTCGGCGAGGAAAAGACGCGGGAGGTGTTTGGCGATTACGTCAGCGTCTATAACTTTCGCCAGTCGGTGGAGGATCAGGCCACCGTGCCCCTCTACTATGAGAACCGCATCCCCGAGCTGGAGCTGACCAACCGGGACCTCAACGCCGACATGGAGCGGCTGCTGGAGGAGGCGGAGCTGGACGACGCCCAGGAGGAAAAGCTGGCACGCGAGTTCGCCCGCCAGTACCACCTGATCACGCGCGACGACCGGCTGGAGCGCATCGCCGAGGACATCGTGGGCCATTTCGTGGACCGCGGCTTCCTGGGCAAGGCCATGGTCGTCTCCATCGACAAGCTCACCACCGTCAGGATGTACGACAAGGTGCAGGCCCACTGGCAGCACACGCTGGACGAGCTGAGGGCACGCCTGGCCGCTGCACCGGAAAAGGAGCGGGAGGCGCTGGAGGCCAAGATCGCCTTTATGGAAAAGACCGACATGGCCGTCGTCATTTCCCAGGAGCAGGGGGAGGTGGCCAAGTTCGCCGAGCACGGGCTCGACATCAAGACGCACCGCAAGCGGCTGGTGAACGAGGACCTGGATGAAAAGTTCAAGGACCCTGCCGACCCCCTGCGGCTGGCCTTTGTCTGCGCCATGTGGCGCACGGGGTTCGACGCGCCGGCCTGCTCCACCCTGTACCTCGACCGGCCCATGCGCAACCACACCCTGATGCAGACCATCGCCCGGGCCAACCGCGTCTTTGGGGAAAAGGTCAACGGCCTGATCGTCGATTACGTGGGCATCTTTCGCGAGCTACAGCGGGCGCTGGCCATCTACGGCTCCGGCGCTGGCGGCGGCATCCAGGAGGGCGACAGCCCCGTGGAGGACAAGGATGCCCTGGTCGAGCGGCTGCGGGAGGCGATTGGCGAGGCAGAGGCCTTTTGCGGCGAGCGCGGCGTGGACGTCAGGCCGATCCTGCGCAGCGAGGGGTTCGAGCGCATCGCGTTGATGGACGACGCTGTAGAAAGGATCATCGTCAACGACGAGCTCCAGACCCGCTACCTGGACCTGGCGGGGGACGTCGACCGCCTCTTTCGCGCCATTCTGCCGGATACGCGCGCCGGGGAGTTTGCCCCCAGACGTCGCGTGTTCGTCGTCCTGGCGGACAAGATCCGCGCCCTGGCCCCCGAGGTAGACATCTCCGGCGTGATGGGGCAGGTCGAGGAACTGCTGGATCGCTCCGTCTCCTCCCGTGGCTACGTCATCCGCGAGCCGGGTGTTCCCTACGACCTGAGCCAGATCGACTTTGGGGCGCTGCGCCAGCAGTTCGAGCGTGGGCGCAGGCGCACCGAGGCGCTAAGGTTGCGCTCCACCCTCGACGCCAAGCTGCGGCAGATGATCCGCTTGAACAAGAGCCGCCTGGACTACCTGGCCGAGTTCCAGCGGCTGATCGACGAGTACAACGCCGGCTCGCGCAACGTCGAGGAATTGTTCGAGGCGTTGGTCACGTTCGCCCGGCGGCTGGACGAGGAGGAGCAGCGCCACATTGCCGAGAACCTGAGCGAGGAGGAGCTGGCTGTGTTCGACATCCTCACCCGCCCCGGTCCCGACCTGTCTGCAAGGGAGAAGCGCGAGGTCAAGCGTATCGCCCACGAGCTGCTGGACACGCTCAAGGCGCACAAGCTGGTGCTGGACTGGCGCAAGCGGCAGCAGTCGCGCGCCGCGGTGCAGCTGGCCATCCAGGACCTGGTGTGGCGGTTGCCCAGGTGCTACACCGACACGCTGTGCGAGCAGAAGAGCACCGCCGTCTACCAGCACGTCTACGACAGCTACTACGGCGCGGGGCAGAGTGTGTACGCGGTGATGGGAGGAGGGAACATCCGATGAAAAGAATGCCTACGCCAACAAAGCGCCAACTCTTGCTTGCTGGGCTGATTGCGTTTATGGTAGTACTTCTCACTTTTGTCTCTGCCACGGTCGCTACCTCTAGAGACGTCTCACCAGTTCAGCTCACCGAGGCCGAGCCCAACGACGATTTCGATGATGCCAACCTGGTGTACGTTCCAGGTTTCGTCACGGGCAGCGCTTGGAACTCGGTCACGGATACAGACTACTTTGTGATGGAAACAACGCTTGGAGAGCAGTATCGAGCAAGCGTCAACATCTTGTACTCAGATGGTCTGGCGCTGAGGATGGTCCTATATAATGGTGACCGAAACTTTGTCTGTGAAGTCCGTTCTCGTCCAGTCACATTGAGTTGCCGTGGGCGGCAACTACGACTACCTACTATATCCAGGTTGCTGCGTCCATCCTCACCGAAACCATACAGACTGCTTATTATCGTCTAGATATAGACTGGGTGGCTCCCACGCCTACACCTACGCCCTTCGAGATCACTTTGCCACTGATCCTCAAATCTGCAGATGTGGTTGAGCGACAGACCAACCCAACTCCAATTGACACGGAATAAGAATGAGGCAATGCTGGCTGCGGAAAGCCCGCTTCAGCCTCAACGGGAACGAGTCCATCGTCCTGCTCTCCCCCGACCACGTCCAGGTGGGGGAGGGGGCCGTGCGCCGGAGCCGCTTCATCGCCCCGCACATGATGGCGGCGACAAACAATCTGATCTTGACTCGTGTTACGGCGTGGGTGCGGAATGTGCCCCAGGCGCGATGGCGCTTCGCAGCGCACCTGGACGAAGCACTCCACTCGTGTTGGGCTATTCACTCCTAACTTTGCACAAGCCTTGATGTGGGCGATCACTGAGCTTGACAGGTTTGTTATTCGTGATATAATATGCAAGGTTGTATATTGTTAGTTAGATTCCAAGGGGATTGAGTTAGACATGTCCACCCGGCTGGTTATCCTGGGGTTCCTGTGCGGACGACCGCTGTACGGCTACGAGATCAAGCAGATGATCGAGCACGTCATGGGCGATTGGACCAACATCGCCTTTGGCTCTATCTACTATGCGCTCGGCAAGCTGGCTGACGAGGGGTTCGTTGAGAAGGTGGGTACCGAGCAAGAGGGTGGGCGTCCCTCGCGCACCGTCTATCAGATCACCGATACCGGGCGAGACGAGTTTTTGCGCCTGCTGCGGGAGGTGTGGGATAGCGTGGAGCGGCAGACCTTTGACTTTGACATTGGCCTCAGTTTCATGAGCGCGTTGCCTATTGATGAGGTGAAGGGGTATCTGCGGAAACGGGTGACCCACCTGGAGCACATCCTGCAATACCTCGAGGCGCATCAGGCGGAGGAACTGGCGGATACCGACCATGTACCCACGCATTTGGCGACGGCTGTTTTTGATCACCATCGGCGTCATCTCCAGGCCGAGCTTGACTGGATGCGGGAGCTGTTGCAGGACGCGGAGCAAGGGGTCTATGATGACGAGCTTGATTGGATGCGCGGGCTGTTTGAGTGGAAGGAGCAGGAGGATGTCGATTGAGTTTCTCTCTTTTTTTGAGTCTGGTACAAGCTTGTATATTTGATGTTTTATATAAGGATGAAACCCATGGATAGAGAGCGCCAGGACAAACACGTTGCTGATGAGTTTGATAGACAGGCCGGTCACTACGACGACTCGCTCACGGTTAGCTCCTTCCAGCGTCGAACTCAGGCCCTGGTCGTCGGCCAGATGCGCGTCGAGAAGGGCATGCATATCCTCGACCTGGGCTGTGGCACCGGCACGGCGACCATCGAGATCGCTTCAAAGCTGGAGGGGACCGGGAAGGTTGTGGGCTTGGACCTTTCCGAGAAAATGATCAAGCAAGCCGAACGCAAGCTCGCGGAGTTGGAGTGCACGAATGTGGCATTTGTGGTGGGGAGCGGGACCGAGTTGGGCTATGACGGGTGTTTCGACTGTGTCATCAGCACAAACGCCTTTCACCATTTCGGTGATAAGGAAGGGGTGTTCTCCCAAGTGTGGCGGTCCCTGAAACCCGGCGGCATCTTTTTGGTGCAGGATATCTGCGACGATTTTATCCTGATGAAGGTCGTAGACCTGGCCGGCAAGCTTGGCGAGAGGGCACACGTTGGGAGCACGACCTCACAGGGACTGAGGCAGTTGTTGGCCGCGGCGGGTTTCTCCCAGATTGAGGTGGAGGTCACCAAGCTGAACTGGTTCTGGGGAATTATGATCGGTAAGGGTGCAAAGTGAACCGGTCTTGAGCAAGGAGGGAGGTCGAAAATGGCGAGTTTCTTGCAGACGTTGAAACAGTTTGTGTCTCCAGGTGGGATTGAAGGCTGCTTTGCGACCATGTACGCTGAGTGTGCCAGGAATTCAGAGGCGATGAGAGACGACTACAGAAAGCTGGCTGCCGCGGCGGCTTCTGCGATCCAGAGCGGGAAGGTGCTTGAAGTCGGGCCGGGGCCTGGGTACGTCTCCATTGAGATGGCCCGGCTTCTGCCGGAGGCGGAGATCGTTGGGCTAGACATCTCTGAAACAATGGTCGAGATCGCGACGCAGAATGCGGCCGAGCACGGCGTGTCGGAGCAGGTGGTATTCAAGCGAGGGGATGCTTCAGATATGCCGTTCGAGGATTCCTCGTTCGACTTTGTCATATCGTGTGGATCGCTTCACCACTGGAAAGAGCCAACGCGGGTTTTCAAGGAGATCCATCGCGTGCTGAGGCCGGGCTGCCGTGCCCTGGTGGACGATCTGCGGAGGGATGTTCCCAAGGAGCGCATAGGGGAATGGGTGAGTGCCCACAAATCGCGCTTCATGCGCTGGGGAGCCAGACACTCGTTCTCGGAAGCCTACACCCCCCAAGAGATCAAAGACCTCCTGGAGGGTTCTGGGTTTGAGAGCTTTGACGTCAAGGTTGGGGAATGGGACATGGAAATCTGGCTGAGGAAGCGGCATACCAGGACGGGAGGCATGACATGAAACGCGTACCAGAGAGTGAGGCGATCGCCGAACCGGTAGATGCTAGCCGGTTCAACGAGGTGATGGGCAGCAACCGGTTCAGGCAGGCGGATTACCGGCGGCTGGCCCACCGGGCGGTGGACATGGGAATCCCGCCGGGAGGAAAGGTGCTGGATATGGGCACGGGGCCGGGCTTCGTGGCTATCGAGGTAGCCAGGTTGCTGCGAGGGACGGGCTACCAGGTCGTGGGGATGGATCTTTCTGCGGCGATGCTGGCGCTGGCTGCCGAGAACGCGGCGAAGGCGGGTCTGAATGGCGTATTGTCCTGGCGCGAAGGCGACGTCAAGGCAATGCCCTTCGACGATGGCGAGTTCGACTTGATCGTCTCGAACGACTCACTGCACCACTGGGACGATCCGCTGCCGGTGTTTGACGAGATCGCGCGGGTGCTTAAGGATGACGGGCGCTGCATCGTCCACGACTCGAAGCGCTTGCAGCATTGGTGGCCGTGGCTGTTCGTCAAGACGATCAGCCTCACCGTCCCGCGAGGTTTTCGCGTCCACTGGTGGAACTCGATCAGGTCGTCCTACACGGCAGATGAGCTGCGGGCTATCTTAGGGCGCTCGCGGCTGGCGGATCGAGGAAGATTTTATGGAGTTGATGGTTGTGAGGTAGATATGCCCAGATTGGTCAAGGGAGCCAAGTGGACGTTCGGTTGGGCGGTCGTTGGGCCGGAGCGGGAGATCGCCATCCCGCCGGAGGCGTGGGATGAGTATGGTTTCCAAGCAGGTGACGAGGCGATCTTCACCCCTGGGAGCCGCAAGTCGGGTGGGTTCGGCATCAGCACATCGGTCTTGATGACCGAGGCCAGCGGGAAGATGGGAGGCACCAATCTGCACGAGCTGGGCCGGAGCCGTTTCGGTGATGGATGGGTGGTTGTGCCGCCGGAGGTGGGTGCCAAGTCCGGCGACCGGCTGCTGGCGGTGCGCGGCAGTTGCTACGGATTGGGGTTCGTCGTACGCGGGCCGATCTACGAAGAGGCGCTGAAGCATCCAGAGTTGGAAGTGTTCGCCTGATCATTGGAGGTGGAGATGGCTATCAAGCGATTGTTCAGCAATCCTGTCGAAACGACGACACCGACGCACAAGCGAATGGCGATGACCATGCTGCTCGTCTGGCTGGCCTGGTTTTTCGTCAACCTCGGCGCGAACGGCCTGTTCTACGTGTCGCTGCACGGACGGCCCGGCGCGCGCCTGCCGGGGGAAATCCTCTACTACCTGGGCGTCTCCACGGTGGGCATCGTCGTGGCGCTGCATCTTTCCAGAAAGTGGAACCTGGAAATGCCGCTCCTGCCAGAAAAACGTGGCGTGGGCTTTTGGATCGGTACGGCGGCGTTCCTCGCCCTGGCGGTCTTTCTGGGCGTGAACGCCATGGCGGACCAGGGGATGACGTTGGCCGACGCGGCGCAGCGGCCGCCGGTGTGGATCGTCGCCCCGGTTTTTGTGCTGGGACCGACGATGCTGGCCTACACGCTGCTGTGGTATGGCTTCTACCTGCCCGGCATCCGGCGGCTTTTCGACGGCTCGAAGATCGCGACCGTCCTCGCCATCGTGCTGACCGCCATGATCTATGGGGTGTATCACCTGGCAAGTATCGACGAGCTGTTGACGCTCTCGGCCATGCTGGAGGAAATCCTCATCACGACCTGTATCGGCGTCGTCTTTGGGATCTACGTGGTGCTTGCCCGCAGCCTTCTCGTGGCCTTCCTGGTCAACTGGCTGATCAACTGGTTCGTCTTTACGCCTGTGGAGACATTTCACCCTTCCCCCGTTCTGTGGCCGCTGGGGTACATGGTCTTGGCCATCGTCTGGCTGACCTACCGCTTCCTCTGGGTCGAGGAAAAGCAATAGCAGACGAGTGGAATAAACTTGTAGGAGGTCAATGTGGAGATTCTAATCATTGGAGCGATCTTTTTCGTGATCGCACTCGTGGTGCGGCGCAAGGAGGCGTTCCGGTTTCGCTGGCAGCCCACGCAGCACACGTGGGTTGCCGTGGGATCTGGCTTGCTGGCCTTTGTCTTCAGCGCGTCGCTGTTGCTGTTCGAACCCGGGTCGCTCCCGGCACAGCTCATCCACAATGGGCTGATCTACGTCTTGTGTGGCGCTTTGATCCCCTGGGGCTATACGATCCTGGTGGAGCGAGAAACACCGGCCGCGCTAGGGCTCAAGCGGGAGCGGTGGGTGCTGAGCCTGATCCTAAGCCTAGTTATGGCAGGTCTGTTCGTGCCCATACTTCTGTTTGAGGGCGATCTGGCCAGTGTGGGGTGGGGGAACGTGGCAAAGGCGTCGTTCGTGTTGACCGGGGCCGGCGGCCTCTTTGAGCTGTTCCTGTACTATGGCTTCATCCACCTGCGGCTAGAGAAGGCATTCGGTACGATCCCGGCGATCCTGCTGACGTCGGCGATCTACGTGCTGTGGCACGTGGGAACGCAGTTGCCGCTGGAGCCAGATTCCCTGTACGCGATGTGGAAGCTCTTCTGGGTCGGGGTGATGTCGCAGTCGCTGTTCAGTATAACACGCAACCTGCTGGTGATCTGGCCCCTCTTCCACGCCGTGGGCGTGATGCTGGATTTCGCGGTCAACATCGGCGCGGTGGAAGGTATAGGCCACAACCTCCCCTGGGCGGTTGGGGTGGTGGTCGTGATAACCGTTATTGCTGTGGGTTTGGCCGTCGTATCGACCAGGAATCGGGAGCGCGTGGGATCGTGAGGTTCTGGCGTTGATTCGATAGCCCACCGCATTGCAGCGGTGGGTTTTCTTCTTGACAGGCTCCGTAATTAGTTGTATAATACAACTGTTGTGTGTTACAATTATTTTAGGAAGGTGAAAGTGTCACTTTCAAACAAAGCATATCTCCAGGTCAACCAAGCGCTGTTCAGCCTGGCGCACGCGTACGAGTCGCGCATGGCCGGGGAGGAGACGCGCAACACGCTGAGGTTGAGGCTATCGGATTGCTCGGTGCTGATGGTGTTGGGCCAGTTTGCGCCGCTCAACGCGCGTCGATTGTCCGAGCTGATGGACGTCAACCCTGGCACCATCTCGGTGTACGTGCAGCGGTTGGTCGAGATGGGGCTGGTGCAAAAGGAGCAGGATGCAGAGGATCGGCGCAACTGGTGGCTGACGTTGACCGAGGCGGGCCAGGCGGCCGCGCAGGGCGTCATCGGCGGGGCGGTGGAGTACACGCGCGATTTCCTCGCAGCGCTGGACGAGGACGAACAGCAGACATTGCATCGGCTGCTGCTTAAGGCCGCGCGCGACTTGGGGTTCGACTGGCTGTAGGGGGGAAGGCGATGGGACGCAAGCTGGTCCTGGTCAATCCGGTCAACCCGGCGCGGACGGGGCTGACGGTCAACAAGAGTTCCCGCTTCCCGCCCCTGGGCTTGGGCATCGTCGCCGCGTTGACGCCCGGGCACTGGGGCGTGGATTTGGTGGACGAGAACTGGGAGCCCTTTGTCTATCAGGATGCCGACCCTTCGACGGGCTCAGGGCAAACTCTGGTGGGGATCACGGCCTTTACCGCCTCGGCCAACCGGGCCTACGAGATCGCCGCTGCTTACCGGGAGCGGGGCGTGCCGGTGGTGATGGGCGGCATCCACGCCTCGATGTGCGCCGACGAGGCGCTGCGGTTCGTGGACGCTGTCGTGGTCGGTGAGGCGGAGACGGTTTGGCCACAGGTGGTGGCGGACGTGGAGGCCGGTCAACTTCGGCAGGTCTACCGGGGGGAGTGGACGGACCTGGTGGGATTGCCGCACCCGCGCCGCGATCTGTTCCATCCCGGCTATATGTTCGCCTCCGTACAGACCTCGCGCGGCTGCCCGATGGACTGCGAGTTCTGCTCGGTGACGGCCTTCAACGGGCGGCGCTACCGCCGTCGCCCGCCGGAGGAGGTGCTGGACGAGCTGGAGACGATCCCGCAAAAGATGCTCTTCTTCGTTGACGATAACATCATCGGCTACGGCCGGGAATCGCGGGAGCAGGCGCTGGCGATCTTCCGTGGCATGGTCGAGCGCAAGATGGACAAGTGGTGGTTCTGCCAGGCGTCGCTCAACTTTGCCGACGATGAGGAGGTACTGCATTGGGCAGGGCGCGCGGGGTGCAAGATGGTCTTTTTGGGGCTGGAAGCGGAGGAGGTGGACGTGCTGGCGGAGGTCAACAAGCGCCTCAACTTACGGCGGGGTGTGGAGAGCTACGAGGAAGCGTTTCGCCGCATCCATCGTGCGGGCATCGCCGTGCTGGGGGCCTTTATTTTTGGCATGGACGGCGACACGCCGGAGAGCCTGCGTCACCGCACCGAGTATATGGTCCACAGCGGGGTCGACGTGATGCAAAAGACCTTTCTGACACCGCTGCCGGGGACGCGATTGTTCGATCAGTTGCGGAATGAGGGCCGGTTGCTCTACACCGACTTTCCCCGGGACTGGGAACGCTACGACATGGGCGAGGCAGTCCATCGACCACAGGGGATGAC
>DAOUDX010000164.1:0-13732 GCA_034430835.1 Anaerolineae bacterium | reverse complement strand
TGCGCTTTCAGATGCACGAGCGCCTGTATCAACTAGGCTACGAACAGGGGCAGCGCGATGCACTTGCCCAACTTGCCCTCGCTGGTGCTGCTACTGCGGAGGGCTCTTCGTGAAACAATTGAACACTATTGGGCTTCGAGCTTGAACTCACTTGTGTAGGTTCGTCTGGTCTTTTTCATTATATTCCTCCGAGTGTGGTATTATACACGATTCGCTTATCTTCGTGTCCACTTTTTCGGGGGAACATCATTGCAGACAATTGAATTTGTCAAAGAACTGGTTCAGAAGACGGAAAATGCTTTCCCAAGGTGAGGTTGCTCTGAGATTCCTGACAGCGAGGAGTCACACACTGACCCTAATCCATCCCCCCTCAACAACGGCATCCCGGCCTGGCTGGATCCAATATACCGTGTCTACGCACCACTCGTCCTGAGCAACTTCTAGCCAGACGCATCGCGCTGAATAACCCTCCCAGCGGGCACAGGAGCCCCTGGGAGGGTTCGCTTTTTGCTGAGGCGGGTCGTCCGCCTGGCACACGTGTTGGAAAGCGAGTATAATTGTGAAAGGAATCCTGATTCAGAGAGTTACCGTTTGGAGCAAGCGTGCCACCCATCCACTGTACCCAGGTACAGGAATGACTTCGGCCACAGGCACGATGACAGGCGGGGTAGAAGCTGGTACAATGGCAGCGCAATCTGACTTCCATAGGAGCGTTGAATGCAAAGCGAATTTCGCCCCTCAAAGATAACCCTGCTCCATAAGCTGACACTTGCCCACACGGCAGTAGTTTTGGTGTCCGTCCTTGCCGCCGAAGCCGTTGCCCTGGTCGGCGTGGCCCTGCTCCTTGACCAACCGTTGTTCAGTCTCTTTGGCTGGGGGCTTCACGTCGTACTGGTGCTCGCTGTCGCCGGAACAGTTGGCTTGATCATGGGAATATCGATCAACCACCTCCTGACTCGCCGCCTGCACCACGCACTCGAAGTCAGTCGTGCATGGATGCGCGGCAACCTGGCACTGCGCATCAGCGATCGCAGGCGCGACGAGATCGGTCTACTGGCCCGGCAACTGAACCTGCTAGCCGAGCATCTAGAGGAGGACGAGGAAGACTTGGAAGAGCTGCGGGAGCGGACCACGCGTCTCTCCGACCAAGTGCGCGCCCTGGCCGTGGTCGAGGAGCGCAACCGGCTGGCCCGCGAGCTGCACGACAGCGTCAAGCAGAATCTCTTCAGCCTGGCGATGACGGCCAGCGCCATGCGCGCCCGCTTCGACACACTGGACGACAAGCCGGACAATCTGAAGGAGATGGTACAGGAAATCGAGACGACCGCCAGGGCTGCTCAACAGGAGATGACACGCCTGATCGAGGACCTGCGCCCCGAGTCACTCCACAGCCAAGGGCTGGCAGAAACTCTCAACGACTACACCCTTCTGTTCGGCGCACGAGAACACCTGCTGATCTATCTCGACGTACAAGGCAACGACAAACTCCTGCCACCAGCCGTGGGAGAGGCGCTCTATCGCGTGGCCCAGGAGGCGCTGCACAACGTGGCCCGCCACGCCCGCGCCACCCGGGTGGACGTCGATCTGCGCTGCATCTCCGAGCAGGTTTCGCTGACCATTGAGGACAACGGCGTTGGATTTGATCCCAGCGAACCCCACAAGGGATTAGGAATGGGAAATATGCGGGAGCGCATCATGGAAGTCGGGGGCGTGTTATCGGTCGAGAGTCAGCCCGGCATCGGCACCACGGTGATCGCCGAAGTAGCACTCCCCCACCCACTCGGCATGCGGCCCGACTTGGCCGAGATGGAAGAGAGCCGCCCCATCCCGACCATCGAGAACTGGGCTTGGCTGGGACAAAAGCTCACCATCCCGGTGGGGCAGACCTGGCCCTGGCTCCCCGCCGACCAAGTAAACTTACGCCGGCCCATGGTCGAAGCCACTGACGAAAGCACGCTACTCGTCAGGCACAGTTCCAGCCTCCTGGGCCTCCTCAGAAGCTATGTCATACAAGTGGGGCAAAAAGCCCCCCTGGCCCGCATTCACTGCGGCAGAACGGGGTACGAGTGGGAAATGCTGGGCGCATCGTGGGCACTGCGCCGCATCCGTGGCGTGAGCGGCAGAATGGTGCTCACGCGCAACGGGCAGCCCCTGGCCGCGATGCAGCCACAAGGCCGGATGCTCCATACGTGGAGCGAGATCGTCTACGACGGGCGCGGCTATCGCCTATCCTACGTCAAAGGAGGGTCGAAAGGCTATATTCTTACAGACGAAACAAACGACACGCTGCTTGCGGCAGCAGGCAGCAACCCAGATCAGTTCGAGCTGCGCCGCGCGTTGCCATTGCCCTTGCTGGTCATGGTGACCATGCGCATCGCAGATGAAGTCATCGTGGAAGAGAACAAAGAGACGTCTGACTGAAAGTAAATCACACTTGAAAAGGAGAAAGAACAATGAGAACCGTTTACAGTGCACTCTACACGCTAAAGCCCTATGAGCGGGGCATCCAGGAGACGCTGGGCAAGTACACCGGATTCATCATGCCGGGACTGGGGTTCCAGATCCCCTTCTTCCAGCTCGTCCGCGTGCGCGACATCCGCGAACACACCATGGACATCGCACCTCAGTCGGTGATCACCCATGACAACGTCGAGATCCGCGTGGACGGTGTCATGTGGGTGCGTCCCGCCGCCGACGAAGAATCCATCAAAAAGACCTTTTACAACATCGACAACTGGAAGCGGGCGGTAATCCAACTGGCGATGACCAACCTGCGCCAGGAGTTCGGCGACCTGACGCTGGACGAGAGCCTGGTCGCCCGCGAAAAGATCGCCAACAACCTGCAGACCGTCCTCAACAAATTCGCAGTCGAGTGGGGCCTATCGGTGAGCAAGGTCGAGATCATGCTCATCGACCCACCCGAGGACATCAAGCGCGCCATGCACAAGCAAAAGACGGCCGAGCAGGAGCGGCGTTCGATGCGGTTGCTGGCCACCGGCGAGTTCGAAGCCGCCGAGCAGCAGAAACTGGCGATCATCCAGCGCGCCGAAGGTGAGCGAGAAGCCGCCATCCAGGTGGCCCAGGGTAAGGCCGAGGCCATCCGGCTGGTCAACGAGTCTGCGGAGAAATACTTCCACGGCAACGCCCAGGTGTTGAAAGCGATGGAAATGACCGAGGCGTCCCTACGCGACAACGCCAAGGTCATCATCACCAAGGAAGGCATCAACCCCACCCTCCTGCTGGGCAACCTGCCAATCTCGGTCACACCCGAGCCTGCGCCTCGTCAAGCGCCAAAGAGAGAAGCGCTATAGACCGATCCGATGACGCAAACTGAACAGAGCTACAATCGGATCACCGTGTTCGTGGTAGACGACCACGACGTGGTGCGCAAGGGGCTGCGCTTTTACCTCAACGCACGCCCAGAGATCGAGATCCTGGGCGAGACCGGGGATGCCCAATCTGCCATCGATGCAGTGGCCGAGCACGTCCCCGACGTGGTGCTGATGGACCTGGTGCTGCCGCTACAACCATGCACGGAGCCATCCGACCAAGGGGGCGTGCAGGCCACCCGCCGCATCCGGCAGGTTAGCCCGCATACCCAGGTCGTGGTACTAACCAGTTTTGCCCAGGACGAGTTGATCTTTTCCGCCATTAAAGCCGGGGCGCTGTCGTACCTGCTGAAAGACGCCGATGCAGAGACAGTCCTCGACGCCATCCACGCCGCCAGTCGAGGCGAAGCTACCCTACACCCGCGCATCGCCCGGCGGCTGATGGCCGAGGTCACCGCGCCCAAGCAGACACGCGACCCGGCTTCGGAGCTCACCGCGCGCGAGATGGAGGTGCTCAAGCTTGTCGCCCAGGGAATGTCCAACGCCGAGATCGCTGAAAAGCTGGTCATCACCGAGCGGACGGTGAAGGCACACGTCAGCAACCTGCTGGGCAAGCTGCACCTCTCTGACCGCACCCAGGCTGCCGTCTATGCCTGGCGCGAGGGATTGATGAAGTGATAAAACGAGAATACAGACAGGGGAGGATGCAATGAAGCGCGGAAAGCTAGTCAGATGGACAGTCATCGCAGTCTTGATAGTCATTGGCGTGGCACTTGCACTGTCAGTCGCCAGCCAGCATTTCTACTTCCTCGTTCGGGTGAATCAGCAAGAAGTGGGTGTTCGCTTCCGGAGTGGGCGCATTTACGAAATCGTGGGCCCAGGTGTGTACAGCGACGTTGCGCTGTACGCCGAGATCAAAAAGGTCTCCAGCGAGGGAGTGCCGTTCGTCGTGGAAGACCCAGAGGTAATCACGCTGGACCGGCAGCGCGTCGGACTCAAGGTCAGCGGAGATGCATTCCGGCCCGGCATTGGAAGGGCTGGCACCCTCTTGGAACTATGGCCTGAGTATCAAGCGCTCTTTCTGAGCGATGCGGCACTTCTCGAGCGCATAGAGAACCTCACGCTTCAGGCAATGAAGTCCTGTGTCGGTGACAGAACGTTCAACGACAACGTGATCGGCTCCGCCCGCGACGAGCTCCGGGTTTGCATCGACACCGAGCTCAGCGATCTGGCCGCTGGCTACGGCCTGGACGTCAAGAACGTCGCCGTGCCTAACGTTATCCTGTCACCAGAGGTGCAGGCCAGCCTGGACGCGATCACGAAGAGCCGGCTGGACACAGAGTTGGCTCAGCAGGACGCGATCAAGGCCAAAGAGCAGGCGGCCGCCGACCAAGCGCGTGAAGAGGGCGCCATCCGGGTCCAACTGGCCAAGCAGCAGGAGGAAGTACGCCAGAAGACGACCCTGGCCGCACTGGAGAAGAAGCGTCTCGAAGCACAACGTGAGGTGATCGAGGCAGAAAAGGCAAACGACCTGCTCTCCGCACAGAAGGACCTAGAGATCAACCGCGCGCGTGCAGAGGCCGCTGCAGAAGCAGCCCGCGCCGATCTGGCCAATGAGCTCGTCCTGGCAGAGCTTTACAGCCAACACCCGGAGTACGTATACCTGCAGGTCGTTCTGGCGAATGCGTCGGCCCTCAAACCAACGGACAAGATCATATTCACGCCTGAGGGCACGACGCCGACGATCGTCCTTCCCGGCCCCGGCATCACACCGACAGTGGAGACCTCACCGGGTGAGTAGAGGAGGCAACAGTCTTCCGCCCGGCCTGGTTTGAAGAACAGGCCGGGCGAGTTCTCCACTGAGCAACGGCAGGAGATTCTCAGATAAGCGCAGGTGCTACCGGTGCCATCGCAGCCGCAGCGGCGGCGAGACGCCGCCGGGTAATGGAAACAATACTGACAGAAGAGGAAGAGGGTATGACCCAATACACACCAGACGAACTCGACGACGACTGGGAGTTCAAAATCGTGCGCTCGACGGGTGCTGCATTTCGCAGACCCGATGAGCTCGAAAAGCTCATCGAAGAGGAGGCGCGCGCCGGGTGGGTGATGCTGGAGAAATTCGATAGCTCCAGAGTGCGCTTCAAGCGCCCGCGTAGCGCGCGAGCAAAAGACCCCTACCTGCCCCCCGACGTTGACCCCTACCGCACGTACTACGGCTCAACATTCGGTCAACCGGCGCTGATCGTGACACTCATCGCATTCGGTATGATGATACTGCTTGGCTTGGCAGTTCTCGGGCTTGTTATCGCCTTTGCGCGATAGAACGATTATTGGAACGATTGCCCTCGCTGGCCAATTGCGATACAATGTAGACACAGGAGAAGAACGCAATGAGCAAAGTCAAGGACCTGGCCTTCGAGCAAGCCTTTGCCGAGTTGGAGGAAAGCGTCCGCAAGCTGGAAGCGGGAGGGCTCACACTGGACGAGGGGTTGGCCCTCTTTGAGCGCGGGCAGGCACTGGCCGCCCACTGTAACAAACAACTCGACGAGGCCGAGCTCAAGATCAAGCAGATCACACCGGAGGGCGAGGTCGATTTCAATCAGGAGGAGTAGTCAGTGGCAGGGACAGGGCTCTTTGTCATGATCATCGCCGCAGTAGCCATCCTCATCCTGCTGCTAGTCGTGGCACTGGTGCTCGTCGCCTTTGTCGTGAGCGGCCGTGAGGACCGCTGGACGGTCGCTGCCATCGTCGGGGCCATTGGACTGGTGATTCTCTGTTGCATCGTCACCCTCGCGGCAACCGCCTGGTTCCTGTTCGAGTTCGGCCCTGTGGCATGATCAGAGAGCACCCAACAGCCGCCGCGTCGCCGCCACCAACCCGAAACAACCGGTGAGCATCATATCGCCGTGGGGCGCAACAGAGGTGTAGCCAAGGCCAGCGGCCAGATGGCGCTGCGGGCCGGTCACGGCCACGAAACCGAACCCGTCGCCGGGCACGTAGTCAGGGCTGATGTGCGCGCCGTGCCCGTGCCCGTCAAAGACCTCCGAGTTGGTCAACGTCCCCGCCCGCAGCCGATCCACCAACTCGGCCAACTTCTCCGGCGACATCAACACCGTGTGGTGCTCGAAAAGCCCCAGGATACGCTCGCCCCGCAGCAACACGCCCAACGTGTGCTGGTTGCCCAAGTTGACCAGGACAAATCCCTCCTCGCGATGAGCAGCGGCCCGCTCGTCCTCGAGAATCCCCCACAGCGCCGCAGGGCCGGTATCCATCACCACCGCACCCGGCGCGTCCTGTTGCACCGCCCGCATGCGCGTGTAACAGGGCGGCGGCTCGTCATACACCAAATCGAGCAGACGCCCTCCACCCTCGACAAACTCCCGCCACAGTTGGAAGCGAAACGCCCGATTAGACCCCTCCAGACACTCGCCGTGATCCTGCACCGCCACGGCGACGGTTTCGGGGACGGTGACACCGAAGAGAGCCAGCGCGGTTGCCAGCGCACCTAGATCGACATCGCGGGTACAGAGTGTCAGCAAGTCAGGCACATCCGGCGGCTCCTCGACGATGGTATATCCCCGCTCGCGCACCTGGTCGAGATTGTCGCGCACAGTGAGCGCAGCGCGTGGTGTGGCGTAGACGGGACAACGGGCCTGCATGTGACGCTTCATCGCGCCCACCACCGGCCCACCGCCCATCAGGTTGCCGGTCAGGAACACCGGACGCCCCTCGCGCGTGGCCCGCTGAACCTGTCGGGCCAGGATCGTCGTCCACGAGGGCAGCACCAGCTTCACGTTGTTCTCCATCGGCTGTTCGGTCTCCCAGAGTAAGACGTCCTGCGTGCCAGCGCCGACATCGATGGCCAGAATTCGGTCCAGACTCATCCCTCAGCCTCCCTAGCCCTTTCCAACCTGATCGCCCGCCACAGGATCAGCGCACCGACGAGGCCGCCAAGGACAAACGGCAGCGCCAACTGGACCCCCATCAGCTCGTAGGGCAGCAGAAAAACCGGCGGCTCGTGCTGCAGGTTGGGAGGCACCGTGCGCACGTAGTAGGAGACCGCCGCCGTCAGCCAGTTGTACGTCCAGGCCAGAAACATTGCGATGCCCAGCCACTTTTGCTTACCGTATAGAGACTTTTTCCGAAAGTAGGACAGGTAGGTCTTCCAGATCACGACGAACAGGACCGGAAACGAGCCCCAGGTATGGATGTTGAAGGACGCATTCCTCAACTCGAGCGGCGGCTCGTTTCGCGTCAGCGCGCCGATCAGTCCATTGACGCCGGCAAACAGGCCCAACAGGTACAGCACCGTGACAAAGCTGCCGAAGGCGTGGTGAGCCTGAGATAGAACGCCGTTGACCTTGAGCAGGGCTGTTTTCTTTCGATAGTAAGCAGCATAATAACCCGTAATGCCCTGCACGGTCGCGCAGAACATCCCCAAAAACGTGATGATCGTGTTGAACTCGACCTGCCGGATAGGGATGGCTCACCTCCTAAAAAGGACCAGGCACGTACGCCGTCTCGCCCACCGCGGGCAGCGGGAAGGGCACGTAGGCTTCCTTGTGCCAGTCCCACTGCAGCCAGTGTAGGGACCCGTCATCCAAAGGCACGCCGAACTGGATAAACGCTTCTGCCGGTCGGCCGTCGTCCGTCAGCGCCGTCACCTCGGCGCTCATCCCCGTCAGCTCAACCCGCTGCCCCACCCTCGCACGATACGCACTGCTCCGGAAGAGCGCATCACCGTGCCGATACCCGTATGCGGGGTGAATCGGGCGAAGCGGATCCTGGCTCCACAGCGCCCGCACCCCTGCTGGAGCGACGTAGCCATACTCGGGCCGGACGACGACCGTGCGCTCATCCACGCAGGTGACCACCACCGATGCATACCCCGGCGCGAGAACCCGCAGGTGCGTAGGAACGGGTTGGCCGCGCCCTTCCCTCACACTGCGCAGATAGATGAGCTGACCAGGGCTCGGGGCATTGACGACAACAACGTCCTGCCGCTCGCCCCCTGGAAGCGAGCCAAGCTCCACCACCGACGCGATAAAGTCGTGGGCAGTGTGGGCGATAGGCAACAGGAGAGGAGAAAGCACGGCATGGATCCCCAGCAGAACGAAACACAGCGCACGAGCAGTCGTCCTCCATGCCTGCCGTGAGGACAGGCTTTCAGATCGGCCGAGCAGCCCTCCGATAAACCCGGCCATCAACCCAAAGGCACCAAACTCGATGAAGACGAGCAGCCGGGTGCTGGGCAAGCTGACCGCGCAAGAGGGTATCACCGCCAGCACCATCCCCAACCCCCAGAAACGGGCCATTCGATCCCGTTGGAGCAGAGGCCGCAACATCACGCCCACGAAGGTCATGGACAGCACGGCGATGAGCCAGAACAGAGCGCTGGCCCATCCAGACACTCCGGCGTACAGGCCGGGCTCCAGCAGAAACCACTTGCCAAACAGCAAGATCGGGCCGTTCTCCAAGGCAGTCGCAGCAAAGCGCAGCGGCTCCCGCCCCGGATCGATGTAGAAGCCTGACCCCCAGGCCCCGTAGCCCAGATGCTGGTACACGAGCCGCCAGATCACGACCACAGCCCCGTAGGGCACCAGCGTCGCCAGTCGCCGGGGCCACGTCGCGCGATCTAAGAACACGGCATACGCCGCCAGATAGGCCAGCGTCGCCACCCCCGCCTCTGCCGACAGGAGAGCGAGCAGCAGAGAGATCGGAGCCAAAAAGGCACCGGCCCTCCGGCCATCCCGCCGCCACCAGTCGTGGAGCATGAGAGTCAACAGGCCAAAGACGGCGACGATCAGGACGTTGCGACCGGCTATCGATCCCAAGCCGCTAAGGTGAGCGACGCTGCCGGCGAAGAGCAAGGCAGCCAAGCCAGCAGTCGGCGTGTGCCCCAAGAAGCGCCGATAGAAAACCACCACCAGCGCGCACAATCCACCATACCACAGAACGTTGTGCGCGTGCATCAACCCATCCGAATTGGGCCAAAGCTGGTAATCGAGCCAGTGGGTCAGGGTGGATAGGGGCCTGAAGAACGCGACGCGCACCCCCTCCAATGTCCACCAGGGGATCGCGCCCAGGTCCATCAGTTCCGCGTTTCTGGCCGGGTGAAGGAATTCAAACTGGGCCGAGAGCGCCTCGCTCAAGGTCGAGGAAAGCATGGCCTGCCGTTGCAGCACGTCGTCCGTCATCCCCCAGCCGCGCCCGATAACGGGTGCAGCGAGCACGACGCCCACGGTCGCCGCCAAGGCCCACAGGTAGCGATGGGTCAACGCGCCGCGCAAAGCGTCCAAGAACCTGGGCCACGCGATCCTCCGATAGCGAGGCCTGTAGGACAGCCTGCGCCCCAGATCACCGATCTGACTGGCGAAACCGGAGAAAACACGCGCCCAGCGCGCGCTCGGATGCTCGAGGGCGATGGCTTCTATATGGGCGACGACGGCCTCGATCGTTCTCCTCCTCTTGGCCACAGCGACCTCCTTTCCTTATCGGATGCGCGGAAGCAGCAGAACCTCCACCTCCGCCCCCACGTGCAAGTGGTCAACGTTCTCCGGGATGACGGCCAGCCCATCGGCTTGCACCAGCGAGTTTAGAATACCCGATCCTTGATCGCCGGTCAGCGACGCCTCGTACCCGGTCGCTGTCTCGGACAGGCGCACCCGCAGATAGTGACGGCGGCCATCCTTGCGGGCGACGGGCTGGGCCAGACGCGCCCACACAGTCGGACGCGCGAAATCGGCAAATCCCTGCATCTTGAGAAGCGCCGGGCGGGCAAACAGCTCAGTGCTGATCATCGCCGCCACAGGATTGCCGGGCAGCCCCAGCAGAGGAACGCTACGCCCTGAGCCCGTCGAAGGGCCGCCAACCACGCCAAAAGCCAGCGGACGTCCGGGCTTCATGTTCAGCGACCAGAAGTGCATTTCCCCCTCGGTCGCCAGCACCTGCTCGACCAGGTCAAAGTCACCTACGGACACGCCGCCGGAGGTGATGATGAAATCGGCCTGCTGCGCCAGCGCCTCCCGCATGCCCTGCCGCACCAGCTCCTCCTGATCGCGGGCGACGCCCAGGAGCAGCGGGACCCCGCCATACTCCTGTACCTGCGCGGCGACGGTGTAAGAGTTGGCGTCGCGGATCTGGCCGGGAGCGGGGGGCTGGCCGGGCGGGACGACCTCGTCGCCGGTGGCCAGGATGGCGACGCGCGGCCGCCGCACCACCGTGACCTCGACGCGCCCCACAGTCGCCAGCATGCCGATCTCTTGCGGGCGCAGCACAGCACCCGGCTCCAGGACGACCTGGCCTGCGCGCACGTCCTCCCCTGCCCGCCGCACGTGCGCGCCGGGCGGCGGAGCCTTCAGGATCTCGATCACATCGCCGTCAAGCCGCGCATCCTCGAAACGAACAATGGTGTCTGCCCCCGCAGGCACGGACGCGCCCGTCATAATACGCACCGCTTGGCCGGCCCCGACGCTTGCCCCGCTCACGTGGCCGGCGGCGATCTCGCCCACTACCCGCAGCCGGATCGGAGGCTGGGCCTCGGCGACATCCACGCCGCGCACGGCGTAGCCATCCATCGCGGAGTTGGTCAAGGGGGGAACGTCACGGTCGGCGGCGACCGGTTCGGCCAGTACGCGACCGGTCGCCTGCAGCAGATCCACACGCTCCGGCTCCAGGACAACCACTGCCGCCAGGATACGTTCCAGCGCCTCCTCGACGCTCAACACGGGACGGCGCTCGTCAGGCAAGCTGCTTCTCCGGAACGTGCTCGGTATCCACACCGCGCAGCATCCTGATCGCGTGGGGCAGGATCGGCATCAGCGTCTCCATCCCCTCGCGCACTGCCTTCGGGCTGCCGGGCAGGTTGAGGATGAGCGTCCTGCCACGGATGCCGGCCACACCTCGCGAGAGGACGGCCAGCGGCGTCTTGTGGTATCCATCGAAACGCAGCACCTCTGCCAGCCCCGGCACCTCCCGCTCGATCAGACTCTTCGTCGCCTCGGGCGTCACGTCCCTGGGCGTCAGACCGGTGCCGCCGGTGGTCACGACCAGGTCCACCCCCGCCTCGTCGGCTAGGTCAGTCAGCACACGCCTGATCTCGCCCTGCTCGTCGGGCACGACGGTCTGCGCCACCACTTGCACGCCTATCTTGCGCAACAAGTCCGCCAGCAGCGGCCCGCTCGCGTCCTTCCGCTCCCCCGCCGAGGCCTTGTCGCTCACCGTCACGACGCCTGCCCGAATTGGGTTCTCTTTCGCCATCGACAACGAACCCTCCAGTGTGGATACCGCTACGTTACGGCCCCTCCCAGGTGACAAAGGAGATAACCAGTTCCTCGTCGGGCCGGATCTCATCCACTCGCAGGCCAGCCAAGTTTCCTTCCGTGGTATCTATGCACAGGCGCATACCCACCTGCAACGTGGGGACCGATAATCCACCCGTGGCGGTCCTGGGAGTAGAAGAGCAGCCAGCATAGCTAGGCACACCGCTTCCCACCCCCACACTGGCCCACTTGGTCCCGTTCACTGCACGGAAAAACAGGGTTCCGCCGGGTTTCTGCCACAGCATTTCCGAACCGGGACCGAGCGGTTCCACTCCCCCACTGTCCAGGTCTATGCACTCGCCCAGGGCCAGGGTCAGCCCAGATCCCTGCGCCACGATGGGCGGCGGGCAGGGCGGGCCGACGTACTGCACCTCATTGGACGGAGCGGACCATTTGTCCCCCTTGTAGGCCACCACAGTCAAAGAGACCGTTTGATCGCACCAGACATCGGCATAGTCAGAGTACATGAAATCCCACCCGCCTGCATCTGCCCCCACGGTGTGGAGGATCGCACCGTTGGCCAGGACGTGAAAGCCCTGCTCGTCACTGGCATTGTCCTTCCACACCAGGCTGACGTATCCGCTGGGGAGCGTCGTCATGGTCAGGTCGCTGGGCGCAGCCGGGGGTGTCGTCGTCGCCGTCGGCTGAGACGTGCGGGTCGGCGTAGGCGTGCTGGTTGGCACCGGTGTAGCAGTGACCGGCGATGGCACCACGATGATGACCCAGACGGTGCTCCCAAAGACCTGACCATCAGCCGACTGCATACGCCAGTTGCCCTTGTAGGAGCCACGCGCCGAGGGCGCGGTCATCGGCACCGATACATCGGCAGAGGCCCCAGAAACGGTGGCAGGCGCAGACACCGACGCAGGGGCTCCCAATTGGTCGCCCCCCACGAACACGAGGTGGAAACCGGCTTCCCAGTCGCAGGTGCCCGAGTTGCGGATGCGCCACGTCTTGACGAAGCTGACGCCGGGCTGAAGCTCGCTCTCGTCGGGGATGGTCACGTCGGCGGCGAAGGAGGCGTTGAGGGTGCAGCCGCTCTCCGCCGTCACGTCGGGCACCGGCGTCGAAGTGGGAGCTGGGGCAGGCGTGGCCCCTGCAGCGGACTCCACGATGTGCAGGGTGATGGAAGCAGGCAGCGAGGCCTGGTTGTCAATGTTGTAGGCAATGACCTGAACGACGACGTCACCGGGGGTGTCAGGGAACCAGGGTTGGACAATGGCAAAGAGCGTGGTCACCTCCTCGAGCGGCGGGTCGGCGCGGATGGGGACAACGTTTACGATCAGCTCAACACGGGAAATGCCCTTGCCGTCAGAGGCGGTGGATTGGATGAGCACCTGTTGGCCGACGACGACGGTGGACCCATCGGCCGGGGAGACGATGGTCACCGTGGGGCCGCCTGTTCCCATCTCGGCGGGCATGTTGCAGGCCAGGATGGGCGCCAGCAACAAAGCCCCCAAGAGCAGCAGACGCAGGGCATCTCTTTTTTCGGGCATCAGTACCTCCTGTGGGAGCAGCACCATTATAGCCTTTCTCCATCCCACAGGCAAGCGCCGCTTCTCGAGGGAAACGCGCTCGACCCGAGGCCGGGCTGTTTTGCGCACTTGGCTGGAATGTGGTACAATCTTTCGCAAGAGGAGGGCTTTATGGCCAAAGAGAAAGATGAAACCGCAGAGTTCGTCAATATCCTGCACCAGACAGACGTTTTCTACGATCTGACCAAGCCCCAGATGGAGATGGTCGCCAATCTGTGCTCAGAGGCTGCCTTCGAGTCGGGCGAGACCATCTTTGAGGAAAACAGTGCCAGCGACGAGCTATACGTCATCGCCAGCGGCGAAGTGGACATCTTGGTCAATCCCGCCCTGGTTCAGTCTTCGACCACAGGAAAGTCGTCTCGCCCATTGACCATCGCCACCCTGAGACGCGGCCAGACCTTTGGCGAGATTGCGCTGGTGGATCAAGGGCTGCGGTCTGCTTCGGCCCAGTGTGCGTCCAAGAAGGCCCATCTCCTGAGCATCCCCAGGGACCAATTGATCCAGCTCTGCGACAGCTACCCCGATCTGGGGTACCGACTCATGC
>DAOUDX010000163.1:0-12908 GCA_034430835.1 Anaerolineae bacterium | reverse complement strand
TGCGCTTTCAGATGCACGAGCGCCTGTATCAACTAGGCTACGAACAGGGGCAGCGCGATGCACTTGCCCAACTTGCCCTCGCTGGTGCTGCTACTGCGGAGGGCTCTTCGTGAAACAATTGAACACTATTGGTTGTTGGATATTGACTATGTGACTTCCGATTATTGCACTTCCGACAAGGTCGGTTATGTTCGGCCACAGCTACGAGTTCACCCCTAGTATACGCCCAAAAGCGCTGCGGGGCAAAAAAACGCCACACACTCAAGCGGGGGCAGGAAGGTATCCTGTCCCCGCATTTAGTATCCCCGGAATTCGGGGATGGCGGCTTTGCTTATCAAGCGACTACTTGACGGGGAGGTAGCCTTCCTCCTCTATAATTGCCTGGCCCGCATCGCTGAGGATAAAGTCCAGGAACGCCTTGACCACACCCTCCGGCTCGCCGTTGGTCAGCATGGTGAGCGGGCGCACGATGGGATAGGTGCCGTTCAGCGCGTTCGCCACCGTCGCATCCACGCCGTCGATGGCCAGCGCCTTCACGCTTGTATCCAGGTAGCCGAAGGACAGGAAAGCGATCGAATCTTCTGTGGTCGAGACCGTCGCCTTGACCGCGCCGTTCGAGGGCTGCAGGATCGCCGTATCGACGATCACGGCCTCTTCACCCATCACCATCTCCTCGAACGCGCCGCGCGTGCCGGAGCCTTCCTCACGGGAGACGACCACGATCGCCTTATCAGGCCCGCCGACCTCGCTCCAGTTGGTGATCGCGCCGGAGAAGATGTCGCGCACCTGGTCCTTGGTCAGCCCATCCACCGCCACGCCTGGATGCACCACGATGGCGATGCCGTCCCGGGCAATGGTGTAGATCTTGAGTTCGGGGAACTCGGTCTTCTCCGAATCCTTGATCTCGCGGGAGGCCATGCCGATGTCAACGGTGCCCTCGCCAGCCGACTTGACGCCCACGCTGGAACCACCACCCTGCACGTCGATCTGCACGTCGGGGTTCTTGGCCATGAACGCCTCGCCCAGTTTCTCCGCCACCGGCTGCACGGTCGTGGAACCGGCTAGGCTGATGGCCCCCTGCTCCGTAGGGCTGGCCGGGCTGTTGCATGCACTGACCAAAAGGATCGCTGCCAGTAAAAAAGAAACCCACAAGTGACGCATTTTTCTTCCTCCTCAAGTCTGATTTGCTCACCTGTGGGCATGGTACACGATCTAGTTTAATGCCCCTTCAAGGGCACGTTAACGCTGCTTTAAGAACAGGGCAAGGTTTGTTTAACGCCTTTTCGGTGTGAGGGGATCACTCGGCTGATGGCAGCGCGACGTAGAAGGTGCTGCCTCTCGTCTCCACGCTCTCGGCCCAGATGCGCCCGCCGTGGGCCAGCACGATGTGCTTGGCGATGGCCAGCCCCAGGCCGGTGCCGCCGCCGGAGCGGGCGCGGTCGGCCTTGTAAAAGCGCTCGAAAATGCGCGGCAGGTCGTCGGCGGGGATGCCCACGCCCGTGTCGCGCACGGAGATGATCACCTCGCCCGCATCAGCTTTCGCCGAGACTGCCACCTCGCCTTCCGGCGGTGTGAACTTGATCGCGTTGTGCACCAGGTTGGTGATCACCTGCTGCATGCGCTTGGCGTCTGCCAGAGCCGAGGGAAGGTCGGACGGCACATCGACTTCGAGCCGCAGCCTGGCCCGTTCCGCCTGCGGGCGCAAACGTTCTACTGGCGGACCCACCACGTCGGCCGCAGAGACTGGCGCGATCTCAAAGGGCACCTGGCCCGACTCGATGCGCGAGAGTTCCAGCAGCTCCTGCACCATCTGGGTCAGCGCATCGACTTCCACCTCCATGCGGTCCAGGAAGCGCCGTGCGGCCGGGGGATCTTCCAGCGCGCCGTCGCGCAACGTATCCGCCAGTGACTTTAACGAAGCCAGGGGCGTGCGCAGCTCGTGCGAGATGTTGCTGATAAAGTCCCGCCGCACCGTCTCCAATCGCCGCACGCGGGTCAAATCCTGGAGAATGACCAGGCAGGCCCCCGGCTCGGCGTCCTGCAACGGCGTCACGACGACCTGCAGGAACGGCTGCTGGCGGCCCACCTCCACCGGTGCGATGCGCTCTTCGCACTCATCGCGGCACTGTTGCCACAGGTCGATGATGCGGTGATCGCGCGCCACCTCGGCGAAGGAGTGGCCCAGGGCGGCATCCTCGCGGGTGCCCAAGATGCGGCCGGCGGCAGGGTTGATCAGACGGACGGTGCCGTCGCCATCGGTGATGACGACCCCATCCGCCATGTTGTCCAGCACAGCGGCCAACCGCCCGCGCTCCTCGACCAGCATGGTGATTGTGCCCCGCAACCGATCGGACATCTGGTTGAAGGCGCGCGTCAGGGTGCCGACCTCATCCCGCGTGGTGGGCAGGAGACGAGCGTGCAGATCGCCTTCCGCCATACGCTGCACAGCCTTTGTCAACTCCCGCACAGGCCGCGCCGTGCGTTCAGCGATGAGCAGGGCCAGGAGTGCCGCGCCGCCCACGGTGAGCAGCGCCGCCGAAAAGACGGCCCAGCGCAGCCGGTTGACGTTGGCCTCGACCTGGCGCAGGGGTAGGGCCACGCGCGCGAAACCGACCACCTGATCACCTGATTCCACCCGCTGCGCGACGTACAGCATATCGACCTCCACCGTGTTGCTGAAGCGGATGCTGGAGCCCTGTCCCTGGGCCAGCGCCTGCTGCACCTCGGGCCGGAAGAGGTGATTGTCCATCTGCGTCTGGTCCTCGTCCGATTCGCCCAACACGACGCCGTCGGCGCCGATGATGGTCACGCGCGCGCCCAGCAGGTCGGCGTAATGGCTGGCCTGCACGTCGAAGGTGGTCCCCGGCTCGCCCTGCGCCAGCAAAGGCGAGAGGACGTCGCCGATGATCTGCGCCTCCCCCCCCAGTTGAGCCTCCAGGCTATCCAGGTAGGCGTCGCGCACCACGTTTGAGAGATATGCGGCCAGCCCGGTCATGGCCACCAGTATGAGGAACACGTAGGGGATGGCGATGCGCCAACGGATGCTGGGGGACACGCTACTCCTCCAGGCGATAGCCGACGCCGCGCACGGTGACGATGCGCGTCGGACTGGCCGGGTCGGGCTCGATCTTTTCGCGCAGCCAGCGCACGTGGACGTCCACAGTGCGGCTGCCGCCGGCATAGTCCCAGCCCCACACCCGTTCCAGGATCAGGTCGCGCGAGAGCACCAGGCCGCGATTGCGGGCCAGGAACACCAACAGCTCGTACTCCTTGGGCTTGAGGGAAAGCGGCTCACCGCCAAGCAGCGCCTCGTGGCGGGCCAAGTCGATGGTCAGGTCGCCGACGGCGATCTTTTCCCCCTCAACCAAGCCGCCCTCCGCTGCTGTCGCCTCCTCCCGGGTCAGGCGCACTCGCCGGAGCTGGGCCTTGACCCGCGCCAAAAGCTCCCGCATGCTAAAGGGCTTGGTCATATAGTCGTCGGCCCCGATCTCCAGCCCCACCACCTTATCGACCTCCTCGTCGCGGGCAGTGAGCATGAGGATCGGCGCGCTCATCTCCTGGCGCAGGATGCGACACACCTCGAAGCCATCTAGGCCGGGGAGCATGATGTCCAGCACGATGAGATCGGGCCGCTCCTGGCGCGCGATGTCCAGGGCCGTCTGGCCGTCGGCGGTGGTGTGGACCTCGTATCCCTGGCGGATAAGGTTGTATTCCAGCGTCTCTCGCAGGGTGAGGTCGTCTTCTACAACCAAGACCTTGTCACTCATCACGATCTCTCAGAAATCCCTGGTTTGCATAGAACCCAAGGGCCTCGCGCCGCTATACCCACATCGTCTCCTGCTCGAGCCTGCGCAACCAGGCCGATTCATCGTAGAGAGCAAACAGGAACCGATTGGTGCATGGTGTGTTCGGCACAGCATGAGTTTACCACCGGATGCCCGCTTGTGCAAAGCACTCAGGCAGGGTCCTTCCAATAGACTCGTTATCGCCAAACCAGCCAGAGTGGATCTTGGCATGTTCGGTGGAGCCCGCTCTCATATCTTGTGTACCAACTCGAAATTGCATATCCGCGCCTCGGGCAAGCCCTCGCCGTCCGTCGCAATCTTGCCATCCGGGTCGAGGGCGATCAGCACGTCGTTCAGCTCTAGGAGCGTGCCATCGTAGCCGACGTTCCTCAGCCGCGCGCGGGTCGCGTCGAGAAGCCCGAGGCACTCCTCGCTGCTCAAGATCCCCTCGCGCGCCGCCCGCTGCAGGTCGAAGGGTTGATAGAACCTGTTTTCGTGCGCGGCCACCCAGGCATCAGGGCCGTTGAAAAAGCCCCTGATCGTGATATAGTTGTGATCCTCCTTGAGGATCGGCAGGCCGTCCATCTCCGGCAGGTCTCGGTGCGATTCGAAGCGGCGTGGATCGGTCACCGGCTCGATCTTGCGGCTGCCCGTCATATAGATCGCCCGGACGTAGATGGTGGGCACGCCGTTGTTGGAGAGAAAGTGCGCGATGGCGAACTCCTCGAAAGGGCTGTTGAAGCCGTACTCGTCCATCAGCGCGGCGTGTTCGCCGCCCTCCTCCGGCGGGGGTTCTTCGCCCACGCGCGAGATCTTCCAGACGATGTGGATGTTATCCTTGGTCATCGTATAATAGATCTCGTGGCGTTCCGACAGCGGGCGGCAGGCCGTCCTGCGCCAGCGTTCGGGCAGGAAATAATCGAACAGGCGCGGATTGCGCCCCACCACCCAAAGCAGTCCCCCGGTGCTTTCGGCGTGGCCGTGCACGTAGGGCACACTCATCACCTCAACTTGCTTCAGGAACGGGGGCAGCGGCGCAGCCTGCAACCGGTCGCGCTGATCGTCCAGGTAGGAGTGCCGTCGCCGGTGCTGAACCTGCCCCTCATGAGCGGGTGTGCGTCTCATCAGCTCATAGTCCACCACCGAATACTGGCCCTGCTCGATGAGATCGAGCAGAAATCGGCTCTGCCTGGTGCGCCCGTCCCCGCGCCCACCATGCAGCTCCCGCATCTGTTCGAGCGCTTCCTCGCCGATGATGACGTGCGGTGGCTTCATGTCGGCGACCACGAATCCCTTTGTCTCCAGGTCGGCCGCAGCCTTGCGGGTCACGTATTCCAGATGGTGATTGAGTTCGTTGCCGGTAACCCCGATCTCCTCGAAAGCCTCGACTACGTCGAGTCCTTCGATCCACTGGTAGATCAGCTTGTACTGTCGCAGGATGTCTAGGCTGATGCCGGGGTGTCGCTGGATGATCTTGTTGATCTTGTAGCGGGAACGCCCGGTCTGCCACAACTGCAACCGCTCGGGCGGGACGTAGATCGCCAGGGGACGCTGGGTTCTGATCTTGACGTTCCTGGGACCGAAGGTGTTTGCCTTCATCTCCATCACCAGCGAGAACTCTTCCCACGGGCTGTTGAACTCGGCGTTGATGAATTCTTCGAGTACGTGAGTGGTGAGAGGCACGTCTTCGCCCACGCGGCTGTTCTTGACGACGAGCTGCAAACACCGGCCATCGACCTGCTTGGTGGGCACTCGGAAGACGGAGCCGGTGCCGGAGAGCCGCTCCCGCTGGGATTCGAACCACGCCTTATCGTACCAGTTGTCGAGCTCGAGCAGGTCGGCGTAGAGCAGCCCGTAATAGGTAAAATACAAGTCGCCGCCATCGCTCGTCTTGGTATGCGCATAGACCACGTCCAGGAGATTGATGAGCGGTTGAGGTGTGGCGTGGGCTTGCAAGTTCTTCCCGGTTTCCTCGCCCATACGTTCGAATTCTCAGTCTATAGCGACCGCGTCGTGATCTGAAACCCGCGCTTATCGGCGCGGGCTTGCATTCGCTTCACGGAGCCTGCAAGATCATCCTGCCATCCGGGCTGGGGATGTACGCCATCAGCCCCTGAGGAACGAGGCTGTCCACCTGCAGGTAGCCGGCATCCATATACTCCCAGATCACCTGGAAAGGCGCTTTTCCCACTACCCACTTCTCCGCGATAAAAGCGCCGTGGCCCGGCAGGACGGTGAAAACGACCTGGCGCGGGTCGTCTGGGTTCTGCAGGGCTTCCGAGCGAGCGAAGGCCCCCTTGACGCCCTGGGCCTGGGCGTTGGTGCCACATGTGACCAGGTAGTGATAGTACGGCGATGCCAGCGGGACATATTCGACCCACTCTGGATCGTAGGCAGCGATACCGCGATGACCATGCAATTTGGAGCGCACCATCGGCACCGCCGCGGCGATGGCCCACGCTGGATCTAGGGAGAGAGTCGGCAACGGCTCGTTCATACCCATCATCTCGACCGCCTCAGAGGAAGGGGGGTCGTTCCGTTTCCCTTCCACGTGACGCACCAACGCCCCGTTGCCGTCCGGCCGCACACCTACGATCACCGCCAGGTCGTCCTCGGTGATGCTCCCCTTATCCACGGGACGGGCGCTGCCCGTCACCGTGGCAATCAAGGCGTTTAGCTCCGGCTCCCATGTGGCGAAGCACCCCTCACTGTACTGGCTGGATATGGCATCCGTTACGGCGGGGACCCGTACCAGGTCGGAGACGCGCACCATCTCGGTGAAAAAGTGGCGTTCCCCCAGTTGCTGACCCGCCGCGTGCATCGCAGCAGGGGTGCTGAGCCGTCGCCAGATGTTGGACGGGATCGGCTCCCCAATCGCCTTGTGTTTGGTCACCTCGGTGGCGCTGACAGCGGTGACGATGCGCAGGACGATGTCATCGTAGAAATCCTCTAGCCCATCAGTGGCATCGCTATATGGGTATGCGCCGACCAGATCGAAATGGTACGCCCGCTCGGGCCGATTGTCCCCAACCACGAGAATGACCCTGATGCTCTTGGCCTGCGCCTGGATCAAGCGCTCCAGAGCCAGGATCGGGCCGCCACGGCGGCCCTGCTCGAAGAGAACCCGATACGCCTCGGACGCCAAGCCGGGAAAAGTGTAATCCGCCAGATCCAGCGATTCCTTAGCCAACGCGGTTGTGAAGTGACCCAGCAAACGCTCGAACTCTCTGGGAGTTGCGTTCACCAGGGTGTAGGCAGTGGGCGAGCGCCTCAAGCGAAAGCGCAGGCGGGCCGTGAAGAGCAGGGCTTTGCGCCAGCTCAACGGCTCGCCAAAGGGTGCGGTGGTCAGCGCCACATTCGTGCGGTTACTTGGCCTCTTCTGGACGTGGTGCCCGTGCACGCGGAAACGCTGCAACAAGCCATCCGCAACTTCCTGCAATAGCGAGGTCATCGGGCCAGGTACGAAGGCCACGTGTAACTGGCGCAACCATGGATGCGTGAGTCTAGCTGTGATCCCCTTCTCGACGGTGATACTCATGATACCCCCTACGCGCCGCGCTCAACGATTCGTGGTCTCCCATCCCTCCAGGTGAGATACTCGGACAAACCAATCCGAAAGGTGAGGGGAGAGCGCGGTCAGAATCACAAAAAGCCTGTAGAAAGCCGGTACGATCACCTCGGGCTTGCCGCGTTTGACGCCCTTGACAATGGCGCGGGCCACAAGCTCGGCGGAATACTTGGGAGAGACCCAGGGTACCTTCAGATCCTCGATCAAGGGCGTGTCGATCCTGCCAGGGAAGACGGTTGTGACGTGCACCCCCGTGCCGCGCAGTTCCTGGCGCATCACCTCGCCAAAGCCCGCCAGAGCAAACTTGGCCGAGACGTAGGGCGCGTCGATGGGGAGGCCCTTCTTGCCATCCACCGAGCTGACGAGCACTATGTGTCCGCTCCTGCGGGCAAGCATGTGGGGCAGCGCGGCCAGCACACCGTACAGAGCACCATAGAAATTGACCGCCATGGCGCGCTCCAGATCGGCGATCGCCACCTCCACGACACGGCGGCGTATGTACTGTCCGGCGTTGGCTACATAAAGGTCCACGCTTCCCCAGCACGCCAATGTCTCTGAGACCAAATGTTCCACCTGTTCCTGGTATGTCACGTCGGTGCGAACCACCAACGCTTCCCGTCCCAATGCCCGGACTGCCTGCGCCGTCTCCTCCAGCGCGTCCTCTCTACGCGCGGCCAGCGCCATGTGCATCCCCTCGCGGGCCAGTGCCAAGGCCGTCGTGTGGCCGATGCCACTGGAAGCGCCGGTCACCACGGCCACTTTGTCGAATAGCGTCTTACGTCTCACCGTTCGGCCCTCAATGCCCTTAAAACATAAACACTTCTTTATGTGTTCCGTTGCGCATCAGCCGATCAAGTCGAGTGCCCCAGAAAACCGGCCCAGCGCACCAGCCGCCCCAACCTTGAGAACTGTAGATCGATGGCCGCCTCGGGACAGATCTCGTGGCAGCAATAGCAGCGAATGCAAAGCCCATAGTCCACTACGGCCAACTGATCAACGATGTCGATGGCCTGCTGGGGACACATACGCTCACAGGTTCGACAGGCCGTGCATCGATCGCGCTGAGGCACAGGGAACGGGGCCAGTGCCTCCGTCACGAACCGGGTGGCCCAGCCGCGCCTCAAGCCCCACGTCATAGACTGAGCTATCTTGGGTGGGCGGAAATCGGGCACTGCGACTTCTGCAACCGGCGTGCCCGCCACCGCGATATCCATTGGCCACCACCCGCGCCGCTCCGCCGCGCGGAACAGCGGCAGCCGGCCTGGAACTAGTCCCATGATCTGGCACGCGATGGCGTCTAAGGCGACTGCGTCCGGGCTGGCCAACAGCACGCCGACCTGCCGGGGGGTGCCGTGCAGTCCCGGCCCATCCCCCTCCAGCCCCACCACACCATCCATGATCGAGAGCGCCGGGCGGACGTAGGCCACGATGTCGAGCAGCATGTCGCAAAAGATGTTCACTTCGGGCAGTTTCGTGTGATAGGCCGGCTTGGTCATCCCCGGCACCAAACCAAACAGGTTCTTGATCGCGCCCGAGATCGTGGTGAGGTTGTGCGTCTTGAGCTTGGGGAGCGAGATAATGACATCGGCCTCTTGGTACGCCTTCAACAGGTCAAGACGCTTGAGCAGCACCCCCTCCGGCGTGGAAACCTGGACGGCTTCAGCGTGGTGATAGAGCGCCACCCCGGTCCGCTCGGCCACTGCCTGCAGGCCAGTGTCGCGGTACAGGCGGCGCATGACGACGTTCGTGTGGAGAGGGCCGCCGGGGCTATCGGCGATAAAAGGCTCCCCCCCGGCCTCCTGCACTAGCTCGACGGTGGCCTCGACGACAGCAGGGTGCGTCGCCACCGCCCGCTCCGGGCGGACCGGCATCAGCAGGTTAGGCTTGAGCAGTACGCGCTGACCCGGTGCGACGAACGCGCCAATGCCGCCCAGCGGCTCCAGCGCCTCCACCAATGCGCTGCGGACGTTTTCGAGTTCATAGGTGTCGCACTTGGCAATGGATACAACAGCCACTTCTTACCTCTGCCGGTCGTCGCGATTGGGAAATTGTACAACGTCCCGGCAGAAGCGCAAGCGGGCATCCTCGACTTTGGTGCGACACCGCGATGTGATATAATCATCAGGCAACACGCAGGCCGACGGATGAGACCTATCGTGGAAAAGAAAGACTGCTATGAGATTCTGGGTGTGGGCCGCAGCGCCACCGAGGATGAGATACAGGACGCTTTTCACAGGCTGGCGCGCAAGTACCATCCCGACGTCAACCCGGACCCCCGAGCCGCCGAGCGCTTCAAGGAGATCAGCGCCGCTTACGAAGTCCTCAGCGATCCCAAAGAGCGCGCCCAGTATGACCTGAAGACGAAGGTTGCCTGGGAACAGCGGGCCACGGACAGCTATCAGCACCGGGCCGCCGCCGATCCCGGCAGCGCGACTTGGCAATGGCGCTCACAGACGACGTACAACCGCCAAGCCGATGCCCCTTGGTATCGCGGTCAACGGTGGACGCCCACCCAGGATGAGGGGCGGATCCTCGTCGCGCTTCTGAGGTTGACCAGGGTCGTTCCTGTCATCGTCGCCGCGTGTGTACTGGTCGATCTCGCTACTGGTGGCTTGGCCCTCGTCGCCAGGCTGTCGGGGGCCGAGTGGTCGCTCCGCCTCCTGATCGCCGCTGCCGTTTGCGGCATCGTAGCCATCGGCTGGGGTCTTTATCTCAGGAGAGCAACCAAGTGCCCAGCGTGCCATAAGGCGTGGGGCAGGGAGATTGTACTCAAAGAGAAGGTAGCGTTGTTCGACCAAGACATTCCTCTTGATGGTTTACCTCCCATCCCCCACGTGAAATACCGGCTGCACAATCGGTGCAGGCGCTGCGGCCACCAGTGGATATCGACTCAAGCCGAAAAGCTGTGGAAGCTCTTTGTTTAAGGAGGCCCAGATAGCTGCTCCTACCCTGAACATCGGCATCGAGGAGGAGTATCAGATCATCGACCCCGCCACGGGAGGGCTTTGCTCTTACGTGCAGCGGTTTCTCGAGCATGGCCGGATCGTGCTGCCCGATCAGATCCGCGCCGAGTTCCTCCAGTCGCAGGTCGAGGCCGGGACACACATCTGCGATACCGTCAAGGACGCGCGCCGCGAGCTCGTCCACATGCGCCGCTCGATCTTGGAGATGGCGGATCGGGAAAAGCTATTGGTGGCAGCTGCTGGTACGCACCCTTTCTCCTCGTGGGCGCGCCAGGAAGTCTCCCCCTTCGGTCGCTATCCCGAACTGGCCCGCTTCTTGCAGGACGTGGGACGGCGGCTGCTGGTCTTTGGCCTGCACGTTCACATCGGGATCGAGGACCGGGCGCTGTGCATCGAGGTGATGAACCAGATCCGTTCCTTCCTTCCGCTCTTGCTCTGCCTCTCGACCAGTTCGCCTTTCTGGCACGGGCGCGATACCGGCCTGAAATCGTACCGCAGCGTCGTTTTTGAGAGCCTGCCCCGCACCGGCATCCCCCCACAGTTCGGCTCCTATGCCGATTATCGCCGCTATGTGGACACGCTGCTGGCGACGGGCAGCATCGCCGAGCCCACGCACATCTGGTGGGACGTGCGACCCAGCGCAAAGTTCCCCACGCTGGAGGTACGCATCCCCGACATGTGCACGCGCGTGGAAGAAGCCCTGTGCCTGGTTGCGCTGGTGCAGGCCATCTCGACCAAGCTGGTACAGTTGCGGATGGCCCACCGGACGTGGCCCATCCACCGCAAGCATCTGTTGGATGAGAACAAGTGGCGCGCGGTGCGCTATGGTATTGAGGGGAAGCTGATCGACATCGACCGAGCACAGGAGGTGCCCGTCCCTGAACTGGTAGAACGCCTGTTGGCATGGCTAGGCGACGTCGTAGACGAACTGGACAGCCGGGCCGAGATCGAGCACGTCCACACCATCCTGAGCCAGGGCACCAGTGCTGACCGGCAAATGGCCGTTTACCGGGAGACGGGCGACTTCCGGGCCGTGGTGGATCACGTCGTGAAGGAAACGCATGAAGGGCTGGGGTGAGTAGTCGATGGCTAACGGACAAAGGGCAATGACCAGATGATCCCTATCGGCGAAGCACGCAGTTACTATGACAATAACGACGCCGTACACGATTTCGACCATGTCCTGCGGGTGTTGGCGCTGGCGGAGCGCATCGCCCAGGCGGAGGGAGCCAATATGGAGATCGTGCGGGCGGCGGCGCTGCTACACGACGTGGGACGCGCGCAGGCCGATGCCGAAGGGCTTGATCACGCCGCCATCGGCGCCGAGCAGGCGCGCGAGATCCTGGCCGGTCAGCCGCCCACAAAGGTGGAGGCCGTGGCCCACGCCATCGCTACGCACCGCTACCGCACCGACCCGGAGCCGGAGACGTTGGAGGCGCAGGTGCTCTTCGACGCCGATAAGCTGGACGCCATCGGCGCGGTGGGAATCGCGCGGGCCTTCGCCTACGGCGGGGCACGCGGGCAGCGATTGTGGGCCCCTATCGAGAGCGTAGACGTCGCTCGTTGGCAAGAGGAAGGGGACGATCCCGATACACACACCCCCTTTCACGAGTTCGTCGTCAAGCTCTCACGCCTCAAGGACTGCCTCTTCACCCCCACCGGCCGCGCCATCGCCGAGGAGCGCCACGCCTACATGGTGGATTTCTTCGAGCGAATGGACACCGAGGTCGCGGGCCAGCGGTGAGAGTGCGTCGGTGTGTCCCAGGGCACTCGGTGTGAACTGGGCTGCGCGTGTTGCCAGAGATCGTGCGTAGCTGTATAGTCGTAGCGTGTTCTTTGCCGATATGTGACAGAAGAAGAAAGAGAATTGGTCTGGCTGATGCAAGAAGAGGAACGCGAGATCGAGATGCCGCCGGAGTGGAACGGGGTCATCCCTTCACAGGTTTTCCTGGACGAAGCCCGGCGCATCGTTGCCGAGGGCGAGTGGCGGGGGTGCGCACCGACAAAGGAGGCTACGCCACGGAACTGGTCGTCAACGCTGCTGGCCCCTGGCACGGGCAGTGGCTCAGCTGGGTGGGCTAGACGTGCCCGTGACGCCCGACAGCCACGAAGCAGGCATCACCGAGCCGGTAGAGCGGTTTCTTGAGCCGATGGTGGTCGATATTCGGCCCATTGCCGATTCCAAGAACTACTATTTCTACCAACATCGGCCCGGCCCCATCGTATTCCGTATCACGCCGAAGCCTCCCATCGGCTGGCGCATGCCCGCGTGCGCTGCACATGGCGAGGTCTCTATCCGGCGACGCCCGACGGGTTCCCCATCGTGGGCTGGGCGGAGTTGGAGGGGTACGTCCATGCCGTCGGTATGTGCAGGCAGGGGTACATACTGGAGCTGGGCGTAGGGCGCTGCTGGCCCGTATAGCGACAGGGGCGCTTCTGCCGACGGATAACGAGACACTGGGTAACTACTCAGCCATACATACAGGAGTTGACGAGTGCTCCACTGCCACATATGGGGGTTCTTTTGTGCCCCCTGCCGCTGAAACTGAGCAGAACTGGTCTGTCATAGCCGTGGAGACCCTACATATTGGG
>DAOUDX010000162.1:0-1717 GCA_034430835.1 Anaerolineae bacterium | reverse complement strand
CATCGTGGCCCCCTTCACGGAAGAGATCTTTAAGGGCGGGGCGTTGCTGCTCCTGTTCCTCTTCTTCCGCCGGGAGATCGATAGCCCTCTCGACGGCATCCTCTACGGCTGCCTGGCAGGGTTGGGCTTTGCTGCCGTGGAGAATGCTTTATACCTGGCCGTCGAGGCCCTGGAAACTGGCCTGGGGGGCGTCCTCGTCCTCGCCATCCTCCGCGTCGTGATCTTCGGCCTCAACCATGCCATGTTCACCGGGCTGACCGGCTGGGGGATCGCGTTGGCGCGCACCTCGCGCTACTGGGCCGTCAAGCTCACCGCTCCCTTCGCAGGCCTGGGACTGGCGATGCTGGCCCACGCCGTGCATAACCTGGGCGTCTCCTTTCCCGATCTGTGCTGGCCCTGCCTCTTCGCACTCCTCTCCGACTGGGGCGGGGTATTGATCATGCTCGTCGTGATCGTATGGGCCACGGTGCGAGAGCAGCGCTGGATCGCCACCTACCTGGCCGACGAGGTCGAGAGAGGTATGTTGAGCCAGAGGAATTACACGGTGATCGGCTCGTATTTCGAGCGGGAGATCGAGCGCGCGGGCGCATTCCTGGGGGGAGATTTCCGGCGCTGGTGGGGGCTGGGCCGCTACTACCGGCTGGCGACAGAGCTGGCCTTCAACAAGTATCGCTTGGCCCGATTCCCGCAGGAGCGGGATACGCAGGAGCGGATCGCGAGGCTACGCGGGCAGGTGAAAGAATTAGGACAGCAGGTAGCGTAACTTGGAGGGAGTGAAAGATGCGAGTTGATGGGTTTGTTCGGGCGTTGCCAGTGAGTGGAAGGAGGTATTCAAGATGGGGCGTTTCTTACCTGAATGGTCGGATGCGAGGAACCAGTCTGGAGTTCGATACACTTGCGGCTATTGTGGGACAGATACTACCCCTGCCCTTGGATGGCAATCGACGGGAGTCGTTGCTGGGTTGGGCGAAGTCACACAAGGGTACGTGCTGATTTGTACCAATTGTAATAGGCCTACATTTGAAGTAACCGCGGGCAATAGAGTGATTCGCACTACCCCTATTGCCTCAATGGGTAATGACGTAAAAGGCCTTTCGTCCGATGTGGAAGGCCTGTATGAGTGCAGGGGCGTATACTGCTGCGGTTCTGTCCTGCAGGAAAATCCTGATGCACGTAGCAGTTGAAAAAGGAGCCGGCGAAGGCAAGAGTTTCAAGGAGTACGTTGACTTCTTGGCAGACAATCACTACGTTCCTCCTGACGGGAAAACTTGGGTAGATCATATCCGGACGAAGGCCAACGAAGCCAATCACGCGATAGTTTTGATGTCAAAGGGCGAAGCAGACGATCTTATAACGTTCACTGAGATGCTGCTTAGACTCGTCTACGAGTTCAAGCATAGGCTTTCGGCCACAGATCCCTCATCATGATCTCCGATATTGGGGATAAGTGTTGGAAATTGGGTTATTCAAGTCCTAAAACACGCGGGTAGTGTCCTTGGACAACTGAGATAATTGCTGGCATACTATCAGTGGATTACATCTCCCTTGGAGGTGAGAATGAAGCTGATAGCATGCCTAATCATATGGGTGTGACTAAAATTGGTTGATTTCAAGCCGTTCAACTTGCTCAAGCCAGTCTGTGTTCATCGGTGTGCCGTACAAACGTTGGTGGCGCTGAACGCGACGAAACTCGTGAAAGTCATCCCAGTCGCTGTTC
>DAOUDX010000161.1:0-4425 GCA_034430835.1 Anaerolineae bacterium | reverse complement strand
TCGTAATCAACCGTTTTGAATTTGCGGGCCATAAACGTCACCCCTTGCCAAGAGTTTTAGACGTGTTCAATGACCGCAATTTTACCGCCAATTGTGTTCGGAGAGAAGTCCTCTCTCCGACAGGCTGCTAGAGGGGTCCCTCTATGATCTTGCCTGCTTGGCACATTGGGTTGAATTTGGGACTGTGCCGAGTGAGGACGTTGGTTACCAGGATGTTGTGAATAGCATAGTTGGTATTGCCGATCGTATTGAACAGAATGCCACCACATTGTCACGACTGTTCCCAGCAAATGAACTCCAGCCGCAGTTCAACGGTATTTCTGGCATCGCAGAGGGAATAAGGCAACTCGTCACCGAGATCGTCACGGAGTCTCACTTAGAGCCAATACGTTGGCCCCAGTCTCGTCTTTCAGAAGATTGCTCTCTCTTAGACGGCGCTTTGCAAGTGATGGTCCACGATCTAGTAGAACATATCGCAAACGCAATGCCTCTATCTGGATTGCCAGCCGATGCCATCACTCCTGAATTGATCAGACACAACTACCAAGCAGCGATTCAATACGCATTCACAGTATTTGAGGATCGCCTAAGGGCAAGAATTGGAGTGGGTCCAGAGGTATTTGGTGAAGGGTTGATCAATAGACTTGTGGTGTAATAGCAGAATTGACTACATATGGCGGTCAAAGGGCACAAATTGTGCTGTCCAACCGCCACATATGGCGGGGAACGCCTATTGCGCCACAAGTCTAATGAAGCCTTTGGAAACAGAGGGCGTCTAATGTATGGAGCAACACCAGCAGAGCAGAACGGCATACGCAACCTAGTGTCGGGTGCCTATGCCACATTTCGAAACCCACATATGCACAGGATAATAGGAAATGACGAACAGATGGTTTCACCAGTCATAACCTTGATTGACTTGCTCGCACGGCTGATAAATGAAGCTCAGGACAGGCCTCCCGCCAACCCATAGTGACCAGGAACCCCTAGACGAGGATAGCTTTGCATATCGAAGTGGCCGCACAACAACAGCATGGTGTGTCCTGAAAGCTGTCGTCTGCTAGCCGGTGGAAGTCCGGTCGCGGTAATGGTCAGGCAGCCGCGTAGCAGGCAACCAGTGCTTCTGGGTGACCGGAGGTGCTGAAGCGTTGTAACCTCCTGAGAAAGGAGAGCAAAACCGCAGCCCGCAACATTAGGTGAATCCTGCAGCGCCGAAAGGTTAGCCCCGAGAGGGGAACAAGGGAGAGCCGAGCTTGTCATGCGAAGTGAAGGCCACGGAAGGCGTGAAGAACCTGGAAAGGCAGCGCCGAAGAACTCCCCGGTGTATAGGGAACGGGATGTGGTGAAAGTAGACGGCGGAACAGGAGAGATCTCATTCGGTCGATGGTCCACACCCATCGTAATCTCTGGTATAAGCTGATGAAGCGAAATCCAGAGAGAAGCCGGGTGAGAAGTCGGAGGAGGCCATAGTACTGATGACCATCAAGACAACAGAACTCGATGAGAGGGAAGGGCCTCTGCTTCAACCAAGCTTAGCGAGGAGGTAAGTGACGGTGCATGCCCGAAGAGGGCCAACAACACCCAAAGACAAATCACGAGAACTCCAGCGCGAGCTATACCGAGCGGCCAAGAGGAGTAACCTCGAAAGCCGCCGGAAGAAGGTTGTCGGAGAGCCGTATGAGGGAAAACCTCACGTACGGTTCGAGGTGGCAGGGGATGGAAACCAGGATATGGTGAGAGCGAGTGAGGCACTCTCAGAGGAAACGGAGAGCAACTGGTCTGTCTCACCTACGTCGCAGGCGCCATCCCCTGACCCTACAACCCCCCGGGCCTATCGGCCCGCGTTATACCGGCGCTTTTGCATTTGTAGTTGATTCTGTGGAAGTAGGTCTTGCATGGGGCGGCCCGGCGAGTTATGCGGGTACCGTTACGTTCCCGTAACCCCTCTGTAACACTGCCGGGGCCTGTATGCTGGTATGATGAAATGGGGTTGTAGGCCATCTGACCGGGCGCCTTGGCACGCCTGGCAGGGCTTGTCGCACACGCCGCAGGAGGCGGCGCTCGATGAGAGAAGTGCTATCCGGCACTGACCAGTCGCAAATACCAGACACGGATCCCCTGCTGCAAGCCGGCATCTCCGCGGCGCGCGCAGGCCAGCGCGCACGTGCCCGCAGCCTGCTGCTGCGCGCGGTGGCGCAAGACGAAGCGAGCGCCACAGCCTGGCTGTGGCTGAGCCAGGTGCTGCACAGCCCAGGCGGGCAGAAAGCGTGCGCGGAGAAGGCGCTCGCCCTCGATCCGTCCGATAGCGAAGCCAGGAGGCTCCTGGCATCTGCACGCAAGGCCCTCGCCGATGACCTGCTCCGAAGAGGCGTTGCGGCCGCTCGCCTGGGACAGCGCGAGCGCGCTGGCACTCTGCTGAAGCAGGCCATCCAGGAGGACAATAAGAACCCCTCCGCCTGGCTGTGGCTGAGCAAAGTGGCCCACAGTCCCAGCGAACGGAAAACCTACCGAAAGAAAGCCAACGCCCTCAAGTCCCGCCTGCAAGCCGCGCGCAAGAGGCCGATCCAGGCCTCGCAACATGGAAAACCCCACACACCGCCGCAGCGGGAACCAGGGACTGCGACAAGGGCCTGGTTCCCCACCGCGATCGCGGACAAGCACAGACTCGTACGCGCGCTTCCCGCGTGGTTTCCATTGGCATTCGTGATCGCCAGCATGGTACTCTTGCTGATCTCAACCCTGATGCTGGCGCGCTCGGTGATGGCCCGCGCTGGTTCGCCGCCGCTTGGCGAGGCCTCAGCATCCCTATCGAGCCAGGCCAGCCTGCCTGCACCCATGCCGACTGAGACACAGATTGCGCCGTCGTCACCGACTTCTGAGCCGACCGATTCGGCGACGCTTATCCCCACAGCCCAAATGACCGCTGACGAACAACCCCCTGTCGCGCCGCCTACAGCCGACGCCACCGATCCCGCTCCTGTCACGGAACCCATCGCTACCTATCTCCCTACCCGCATCGTCATTCCCGCGATCGGCGTGGACGCGCCGATTGTCCCCATGGAGATGACGATGGAGGAGATTGAAGGTACAGCCCAGCCAAGGTGGGCGGTCCCCGATCCTCCCATAGCTGGCTGGCACGAGACGTCATCCCCGCTGGGCGTACCTGGAAACGTCGTCATCAACGGCCACAACTTTCCTCAGAACGCAGTCTTTCGCGACCTGTACAAGATAGAACCGGGAGAACAGGTCGTTCTGTTCTCCGATCAGATGCCCTTTCCATACGAGGTGACCGACGTCATCTTGCTGCCGGAGGCAAATCAGCCCCTGGAAGTGCAACAGGCCAACGCGAGCTATATCCAACCCACCGACGACGAGCGCACGACGCTCGTCACCTGCCATCCGTATGGCAGCATTCGATACCGACTCATCGTCATCGCACACCGGGTGGAGCTTGCTCAAGCAGACGAATGAGCAAAGGAAGGTTATCATGAGATCACTACCAGTCAAGACCGCGCAGGTAAACGTGATTCGAGCAATCGTGTTCGTGACGATCACAGTGGGAGCCCTGTTAGCCAGCTTGACCGTCTCGACAGACCCAGCCTACGCAGGGTTCACTCCAACCCCCACGCCGCCGATCTCCACGCGCGTGCCCCCAACCGCCACCCCTGCTCCATCGGGCGGCGGCGGAGGCGCACCGTCCGAACCATCCGAGTCGGCCGCAGTTCCACCGAGCGCTACTCCTCTGCCCAAGACCGGACAAGCGGGATGGCTGCTGGCGCTAATCCTGCTCTTGTGGTTAGGGAGCATCCCACTCATTCTGCCCATGATAGGCCCCCTCCGCCGCAGGCAGGTACCAGCAGATTCCTCCACCGCAACCCGGCACGAACGGCAATAGAGCGCCGACGGGCTGTACTCGCAAGCGCACAGGCGTAGTCGGGGAAGGGCATTGGCTCTCAGGAGGGAAGTATGGCAGAGCAGGTAGCGACATCTGAACGACCGATAGTGTCCTGGCGATTCAGGCTCGTGTTGGCGATCTTGCTCGCAGGTGCGCTCTTTTCCATGGTGCTCCTCTTGAGCCTGCGCGCCAGCCCGGCAGTCGTGATAGTGGAAGCATTCAAGAGAGATAGCTTAGCCGTAGATGCGGACGGCAACGGCGTAGTGAGCCCCGGCGACACGATCCTGTACGCCATCACCATCACCAACAGCGGCGACGATCCTGCTACGAGTGCAATGTTCTATGATGCACCCGATGGCAACACGTCACTGGTAATAGGCTCCGTGCAGGTCAGCTATGGCACGATCATCTCCGGCAACAGTCCCGGGGACATCGATGTGCTCGTGGACATCGGCACCATCTCGGCTACCACCAGCGTAACGGTGAACTTCCGGGTGACGATCAACGACCCATTCCCGCCAGGCGTGCCA
>DAOUDX010000160.1:0-3895 GCA_034430835.1 Anaerolineae bacterium | reverse complement strand
CGATACTCTTTGAGCAGGACAAAGAACCGACTCTTGCCGATGCCCAACATCTCCTGAATCTCGGCCCTTGTCAGTACGCCTTGGCAGTATCCGCGGAACAGCACTTTCACTTGCTCGTTGGTGAATCGTCTGTGCAACTGTTGCATCTTGTTCCTCCTCTTCTTGGATTGAGTGGGAACAAGCCTACCATGAACTGTCCACTTTTCAACTGGAGACAGTCCACTTTTCAGCCTTAAATAGTCCACTTTTCAACTTGTCCTGACAGGATCTCTTTCTAACGTTGACTTCTCGATGTGGGCATTGTATACTGTTTGTGCTGTCGAGGAGCTTTACGGGCAATTCGTAGAGAGGAGGATCGGGGTGATGAGGGAGTCGAGTTCTGGTTCTAGACGGAACCGTCGTTTGTGGTTGATCGCTGGCGTGGCTGCGTTTGTGGTGGTTGGCGGTGGACTGCTGGGGGTGGGCTTTCTGACGGGGCGACTGGCGAAGGATGCTGGATCGTCTCCTGTGGCGACCTCCGCTCCATCGATCCTGCCGACGGCGGTAGGCACGTTCCCGACGTATACGCCGCTGCCGGTCGCCACATCGTTGCCCACTGCCACGCCGCTACAGCCCACTGCGACTCTGCCTCAGGCGACTGAGTCTGTTGTGGCGCCAATGGTCGTGGCCCAGGGGGATGGGGTGAACGTTCGTTCTGGGCCGGGCGAGACTTTTCCGGTGATAGGGCGACTTGAGCCGGGCACACAGGCTCGGGTGACGGGCCGCTACGGGGATTGGTGGCAGATCGACTACGGCGGCGCGCCAGGCTGGGTGGCCGGCTGGGTCGTCACGGCGTCCGACACGGAGGATGTGCCGGAGGTGGTGCCGCCGCCTTCTCCAATCCCTCCGACGGCTGCCCCTGCACCGACCAAGGCGCCGGTGTCGCCTACTTCTGCGCCTGCAGAGTGCCGTGGCGTGGTAGGCGATAGCTTCCAGGTCGAGGGAGCGCCAGGCCCCTATTCTGCGGGTGGGGAAATCCGATTCCATATGTGGCTTACCAACAAGACTGGTAGCGAGATTGAATACAAGTCGCTTGGAGTGGTGGTGGAAGAGACAGGGCAGTATCAGAATAGTTACTCATGGTCACATCTCGATGCCAACAAGCAGTTCTATCACCAGGACCACATCTTCATCAATGATCCCGGTACGTATCATCTGTGGCTGACAATTGGTTTCCTCGATGACTATTGGTGCAAGTTGTTGGGGCCTGTCGAGATCATCGTTCAGTAGCTGGGTTTCGCTTCTGTGAGAAGTGCCGGGTATCCGGAGGATGCCCGGCACTGCCGATTCTCATTGGGATTCGGCGGGTCGGCGCCGCCCAGTTGCTGATTTGTGGGGTAGCCAGCACAGGTATATACTTGATGGTGGTCGAGGAGGGCGGGAATCTTCTGAGAGGAGAGGAATGGGGTTATGGCAGTGCTGGAGCCAGTTCAGATTGATGAATTGCCCAAGTCTGTTGAAGAGTTTGTCGCTCTGTGCGATCGAGTTGCACAGGTGCCTCAAGGTGGTGCTGCGATGATGGCCGTCGCACTGCTCGTGTATGCCGATGATGAGGAATTGGGGCGCAAGTGCCTGGCTGCTGCCGTCGATCGGGAGCGGTTGTCCGAGGGACCGAAGGGGTACGAAGGATGGCAACTGCGCGCGTCGGACATTTGGTTACTGCACACCCAGATCAAGGACAGGGCCTACGTGCCCAGATCGTACATCAGGGGTGCTACTCCTGAAAACGGCTACCGAATGCCCGATCCGCCCTACGTATTCGAGTTTGCGGACAGCCCGCACAGCGGCGATCCTGAGTTGGGAATGTACAAAGTCTTTATCACCTCTTCGGGAGCTTCGAGCCTTAGACCGGTTACGGTCAGGCGAAACAACGAGGGGGTTTGGAAAGTGTGCGAGTGGAGCACCCTCGTCGTCGGAGTCGAGGAGCCTGCACAGGGGGCCTTGGATGGCCCGTAGACGCTAGACTGCCGGAGGGCTTTTTGGCGAGGAGCCGTAACAAAATGGGATTGTTTCTCGTTACAGGGGTCGAAATCTTTTTAGGAGGTGCAAGATGTCTGCGAAAGCTAGAAGCTTGCTGATGGCCGGCCTTGCTTTTGTCTTTCTGTTCGTGGCGACCCTGGCCTGCGGACCGGCGGCTGGGGGGGGGGCGGTCACCGTCGTGATCAATAGCCCGGCCAGCGGGGGCTCGGTGGTGGTGGGGCAGGAGGTGCTGATCGACTCCACGGCGACCGCCGATGCTGGTGTGGACCGGGTAGAGCTGACTGTGAACGGCGTGGTGGTGCGCCGCGATATGCCGCCCAGCGGGAACCCGACGACGTTTCGGGTGTCGCAGCCGTGGCCGCCCACGGCGGAGGGGAGTGCGGTCATCTCGGTAGTGGCGTACGATACAAGCGGCGCGGCGTCGGAACAGGCGACGATCACGTTGCAGGTGGGGGCGAGCGCGGCGGGTGGGGCGACGGCGGCGCCGGGGGCGACGGCGGTGCCGGGGCCAGCGGCGACGGCAGTTCCACCGGTGACGACAGAGGCGGGGTGCGGGCTGAATGCGTCGTACGTAGCGGATGTGACGGTGCCGGACAACACAGTGGTATCGCCAGGGAGCAGCTTTGTGAAGACGTGGCGCATACGGAACAGCGGGACGTGCGACTGGACGGCGGGCTTCAAGCTGGTGTTCGTGGGCGGGCAGCAGATGGGTGGGGAGGCACAGGTGGCGGTGCCGCCGACGGCAGCGGGGAGCACGGCAGACTTGAGCGTGAATCTGACGGCGCCGGCTGCGCCTGGGACGTACAAGGGGAGCTGGCGGATGCAGTCGGACGAGGGGTTGGCGTTTGGGTCCACGTTCTACGTGCAGGTGGTCGTGCCTGCGCCGGTGACGGATACACCGCCTCCGACGGACACGCCGTTGCCCACTGCGACCCCCTTCGGCGGCGGCATCGGGCGCATTGCCTACGTCTCCTTCCGCGATGGCAACGCCGAAATCTACGTGATGGGGGAGAACGACGCCGCGCCGGCGCGCCTGACGAACAATCCCGAGATCGACGATTGGCCAGACTGGTCGCCCAACGGCACAAAGATCGCCTTCTCCCGTTATTCTGCCGGAAAGCCCGATGTCTTTGTGATGAATGCCGATGGCTCATCCCAGGTCAATCTCACCAATAATCCTGCCTGGGATTCGCGCCCTTCTTGGTCGCCGGATGGCAACCGCATTGCCTTTGAATCCAATCGCGCGGGTAGCGTATTGCAGATCTGGGTGATGAATGCCGATGGTTCGGGGGCGGTCCAGCTCACGAACACTCCTCAACTGAATAGCGGCCCTTCCTGGTCGGCGGGCGGCAACCGCATCGCCTTCGAGTCCATGCGCGATGGCCAGCGTGAGATATACAAGATGAATGCCGACGGCACAGATCAAGTCCGGCTGACGTTCACCGGCAATAACTATGGACCGAAATGGTCGCCGGATGGTAACAGGATCGTGTTCAGCTCCTCGGACGGCATCTGGGTGATGAAGGCAGATGGCACGCAGTTGATGCAGCTAACGACCAACGCCGGGCCACTGATCTTTGACGCTCATCCGTGCTGGTCGCCCGATAGCACCCAGATCCTCTTTAATTCGAAGCGCGACGGCAATGATGACCTGTGGGTGGTGAGACCGGATGGCACAGGGTTGCACAAGCTGACGACCAACTCTGCAGCCGACTTGAACCCGGATTGGCGCTAAATGGTACGACCTAGCAGCCTGTCGGAGAGAGGACTTCTCTCCGAACACAATTGGCGGTAAAATTGCGGTCATTGAACACGTCTAAAACTCTTGGCAAGGGGTGACGTTTATGGCCCGCAAATTCAAAACGGTTGATTACGA